>JAQTZQ010000227.1 GCA_028687645.1 Rhodocyclaceae bacterium | reverse complement strand
CGCGCGGCCTGATGACGCGCTTTGCCACGGTTAATCGGCTGAGTGAACCGGAAGGGTTGAAGGACTTTGATTACGACGGTTATGCGTTTGAGCCGACGGTGTCTGATGAAAAAAGCTGGGTGTTTCGGCGCCGTCAGGATTAAGTTGCAGCCCCGGGCGTTGGTGATCATTGCTGCCTTGTAACAGCCAAACACCAGCGGGCTAAATTGGCTCTACGGCTAACACACGTATTGCCAAAATGACGGTGGATGGTTACGGCAAATTTACGCTGTCGATTGCAATCCGATAATTGCAATCGACGTAGAATGCTCAAATCATCGACATAAAGCTATCTGACATGACCAACCCAGCACTCCGCCCGCGCGAACGTAACGCGCTGATCCAATCCCTGCGGGCCGGCGTCACACCGCGTCTCGGCGCTCGCCACATTCAAGTCGGGCGCGACGCCGAAATCGCCGCCCTCGACAAGGATCTTGAGCGTATCGCCGACGGCGGCTCAGCCTTTCGCCTCGTCATTGGCGAATACGGCTCCGGCAAAACTTTCTTTCTCAATCTGCTGCGCGGCGAAGCGATGGAACGCCAACTCGTCGTCGCGCATGCCGATCTCAACCCCGGCCGCCGCCTGCAATCCTCCGGCGGCGAGGCGCGCAGCCTCTACGCCGAGTTGATGAAAAACATGGCCACCCGCACCAAACCAGAAGGCGGCGCCCTCACCACTATTGTTGAAAAATTCATCACCACTGCACTCAGCGAAGCGCGCAAGGCTGGTAAAAAACCTGAAGACATCATCCACGAACGGCTGGAAAATCTCAGCGAACTCGTCATGGGCTACGACTTCGCCACCGTCATCGCCGCCTACTGGCGTGCCTACGAAAAAGACGACGACACCCTCAAAGCCAACGCCATCCGCTGGCTACGCGGCGAATTCAGCGCCAAGACCGACGCCCGACACGCGCTGGGTGTGCGCGAAATCATCGGCGATGCCGCGCTTTACGACCAGATCAAACTACTCGCCCGCTTCTGCCGCCTCGCTGGCTACCAAGGCCTGCTTATCTGCCTGGACGAACTGGTCAACCTATACAAACTCGCCAATCCATTGGCACGAAACGGCAACTACGAACAAATCCTGCGCATCCTCAACGACCTCGAACAAGGCAGCGCCGAAGGCCTCGGCTTCATACTCGGTGGCACGCCGGAATTTCTCACCGACCCACGGCGCGGCCTCTACAGCTACCCGGCGCTGCAATCCCGGCTGGCCGAAAACCCCTTTGCCCGCAATGGCCTGGTCGATCTTTCCGGGCCGGTTTTGCGCCTTAACAACCTCAGTCGCAAACAATTCTTTGCCCTGCTCGGTAAGCTGAACGAGGTTTATCACAACGAACAAGACAACTTTGTGCCGCTGCCCGCTGAAGCACTGCCCGCGTTTATGGGGCATTGCGAGAAAAAGTTAGGCGAAGCCACTTTCCGAACGCCACGCACGACCATTAAAGCCTTTATCGATCTACTCGCCGTGCTGGAACAAAACCCCGGCAGTCGCTGGGAAGAATTACTGGGGAAAATGGCGTTGACCGTGGATAAAGAGATTTTGGATCAGGAAATCAGCGATGAGCTGGTTTCGTTGGTGCTGTAGTCCAAGTTTGTTTGAGAGTCACAAATGAATATTGGTAGTCGCCTTCGGGGGTTTAATCCCTCTACTTTTGAGTTACACATTGCGTTTGCTGGCACAGGCTCTGGCTCAGTGACCCAAAGCCCACCCAGCGTGGTTATCAAGGGTGATTGCAGAGACGTTTATCTCGCCGGGAGCATACTTAGCTTTATTGCTACCCCCGCCGAGAATTCGGTTTTCGCCGGATGGAGCGAGGATGTTGAGGGGAGTGAGCCTAGTTGTTATGTCATCATGGATTCCCCAAAAAAAGTGGTGGCTAAATTTTCTCTAATTACAAAACAAGAAAATCGAATTGGCCCCTTTGTGGACAATGGCAACGGTACGGTAACTGATACGCGTACTGGGCTGATGTGGATGCGTTTTGTTGAGGGGCAAAGTTGGTCTAACGGCTATTGTTATGGAATGGCCAGCAGGCTTACTCTCGAAGAGGCCAAAGCAATACTGCGTGATTTTGCGGGCTATATCGAATGGCGTCTGCCTACGATAGATGAGCTAGAGAGCCTTGTCGAAGAGTCGCGGAAGAATCCAGCTTTTGATCCGGTCGTATTTCCTGGCTTTGAAAAAGTCCACCATCTTTTTTGGACATCTTCCTCAGCCAACTCCATTTCTGGACAACCAGAACCTTTGTGTGTCAGCTTTTATTCTGGAGCAACTTTTAATGGCGTACCTGTATCGAGAAATTCAGTTCGGCTTGTTCGGAATGCCACACCTAGATTAGGCGCTGCAAATGTTCTTGCTGCTAATCAGGTGCAACCTTTGCATCACCGAAGTGCAGTTATTGATTCAAATGCTCGTTTTTATGATTTCAACGATGGCACTGTACAGGATATGCAAACAGGCTTGACATGGATGCGTTGTCCATTGGGGCAAACTTGGGAGGACAGAAATTGTGTTGGTAGACCGGAGATGCTTCAATGGCAGGAAGCTGTTTCTTACAAACATAGCTTTGCTGGTTGTAACGATTGGCGGTTGCCAGAAATAGACGAATTAAGAGTTTTGGTTGATCGGGATTTCAGTAAAACAAAAGGTTTTTTTTGGTCGGCAACCAGTGAATCAAATGCCGTTGATACGGCATGGATCGTCGACTTTGAGACAGGGAGACATCGGGTTGCCCGTACACTCAATCGGTTCTTGATCCGTCTGGTACGTGGCGGCTATCGCTTGCAGATATTTACTGTTGGTTCTGGCTTTGGCGATATTGTCAAAGCCCCAATAAAAAAGTTTTACACGAGTCGATCAAAAGTGACACTGACTGCAACACCTCAACTCGGATCTAGATTCAGTAGTTGGACGGGTGATATTGTCGGAAGTGATGCCAACTGCTTTTTGATAATGGATGCTGATAAAGAGGTCACAGCCAATTTTGAAGAAAAATTGTTAATCCTAAACATTGTGCAATCCGGAACGGGTTCTGGTGCCGTGCATGACAGCTTAGATCAATCTATCAAAAACGATAGTATTCCAAAGACTTATCCGGAGGGGCTGTCGGTAACCCTTATAGCGATACCTGCTTCGGATTCTGTTTTTATGGGGTGGAGTGGGGATGTAAGTAGCAAAGAATCGAGTATTTCTCTGTTGATGGACGCCGAAAGATCGGTATCAGCCAACTTTCAGCTGAAATCGTTCGAGCTAACGCTTTCTCGTGAGGGGGCGGGGAGTGGTGAGTTTGTATGTACTCCGGCCGGGAGTTGTCACGATATTGGCACGCAGCTTACGCTGACCGCCAAGGCGAATCCGGGTTCGGTTTTCAGCGGATGGACTGGCGATGTTGTTCATAACGAGCTGACATGCAGCTTCGTTATGGACTCGGCCAAGACCGTGACCGCTAATTTTTCACGCATCGCGTATGCTCTGGATGTGTTGAAAGCAGGTTCTGGGACGGGCACCGTAACGCGCAATCTCCTGTCTGAAAGCTATTTCTACGGTGATACGGTCACGCTGACGGCAACGGCTGCAAAAGGGTCGATATTCAGCGGCTGGGCTGGTGCCGCAACCGGTATTGATGCGACGCTGAGCCTTGTGTTTGATGCCGACAAGACGCTGATTGCGTCATTCAAGAAGCTGAATATCAGCAACTTCGACATCACGGTTGATTTTGTATCTGCCGAACATGCCAGCATGAAGACTGGTGACGATGCCTTCATTCTTTATCTTTCGATTGCCAACCAGGGGCAAAAACAGGTTCGCATGGCGTTGCCGCTTGTCAGTTATGTCACGCATGCGGGCGAAGAGATTCAACAGGATGCTTGGCTGACTGGTCTCATTATCGGCAACGAGGGGGCGACGCTTCGTGCTGGTGCCTTCCGAAAAGCTGGATTGGTTTTTTTCAAGTCAAAACTTGCTGAGATTTCGGCTGGCGACCAGTTTCATGTCAGCATTTCTCAGAGCACACCGGCGTTGCGCTTTGATTTTTCGTTCAAATGCACGGACTCTAAATCTCGTTCGTTCACCCTGATTGATGCTGCGGTTGAAGCGATTCATGTTCCGCTTGAAATCCCTGCCAGCACGTTTGATGCATCAGCGATTTTGCAACGGCTGGAATTGTTGGAAACAGGCTTGAGTGATGTACTTTTCCGCTTGGCAAAGCTCGAAGCAGCGCCACCCGAGCTAATAAAAAACACCGAAAATATCGCGTTGACCGTAACAAGCTTGTCGCAAGTGCTGGCTTGGCTGGTGACGCAGGAGCGCGTTCCAATTGCAGGGTTGCGCGAGCGATTGTTGCCGCTGGATCAGTTTCCGGGGGCGTTTATTGACAAAATCAATGAAAAGGCACTTGATTTGAATGCTGATCTTGCCCTTGAGGAAGTCGGTGATGAGATTCTGATAGCGCAGCAGGTGCTCACCGAGGTTCTGGCCAATTGGCAAGATACAGAATGAAGACTTCAGCACACCTTTCAGCGGGGGCGATTTATTCTCGCGATGATTTACGAAAACAGTTCAGCATTGCTGATGCGACGATTAATACAGGCGTCTTCCGTCCGAAAGGGCATGACTCGATTTGGCTATTCGTCACTGAACATAAAACCTCGGATCGCACTAATTACCAGGATCGTTTGGAGCGAGAGGGGCTTTTTTGGCAAGGCCAGACAGGTGGTCGAACCGATCAATTGATTATTCAGCACGCAAATACCGGGCTTGAGTTACTGCTGTTTTATAGAAAAAAGAAACTTGAGTTTCCTAAAGCGGGGTTTAGGTTCGCCGGCGTTTTTGAGTACAGCAGCCATTTCGGGAGGTCCCACTTCGTTTTATTTGCGCCGTGTGCATGTGGCTCAATCTGTTTGCTATTCGCAGGTGCGCGGTACGCCAGAATTTGCTGTGCACGAGGGGTGTCCACCTAATGAGCAACAACTTCATAGAAACGTTAGAACGCTAAGCGAAACGCTGGATTGGTTGGCTGGGTTAGATCGTGTTTCTGTCGCTGAGTTGCGTAGCTATTTGCTGCCTTTAGACCTGCTGCCGGCAGCTTTGCTTGATGAATTAAATGAGCGAGCGCTTGATTTGACCGGTGACCTTGCGGTTGAAGCGGTTGGTGATGAGATTTTGGTCACCAAAGCTATATTGGCTCGGGTGGTCGGTCACAATAATCCTAAAAACCTCAGTTACCCGATACCTTCGGCATGATTTTGGAGTAATCGGAGACTTCGAGGAGGGCTAATCCCGGCCAATTTCTTTTTGAGATATTCACAGATCATGATCCAGACAAAGC
>JAQTZQ010000226.1 GCA_028687645.1 Rhodocyclaceae bacterium | reverse complement strand
TTTTTTTGTCGTCATGCACAAATAACGTTTGGACAACCGTTCCGTTTACTTCCTTTCAAAACAATATGTTAAAAACGGGCAAAGAAAAACCCCTCCCAAAACATCAACACGTTTTGAGAGGGGCTGGATCAATGATCGGCCTTTTTGCTGAACGCAGCGCTGATCAGCTGCCGGTCAGTGGCTTGACGACGCGTTTGACGGCGGTATCGTCCGGGTGCGGGTGAATGCTAAAGCCGAGGCTGGTCATCAGGCGGAACATCTTGCTGTTGGTTGAAAGCACATCCCCAATGACGGCACGGTAGCCTTTTTGGCGGGCGCAATCGATCAGTGCGGTCATCAACTTGCGGCCAACGCCGGATTTCTGCCAGTTGTCACCGACTGCGAGGGCAAACTCAACCGACTCACCATCCGGATTGACGACATAACGTGAGACGCCGATCTGCTCTTCCTTGCCACCTTCTTCCTGCGGCGGGAGGATGGCGACCAGCGCCATTTCGCGGTCGTAGTCAATCTGCGTGAAGCGCACCAACATGGTTTGCGTCAGCTCGCGCAAGGTGTCCATGAAGCGGTAGTAGCGCGATTCGTCAGACATTGATTTGACGAATGCTTGCTCCAGATCGGCGTCTTCAGGACGAATCGGGCGGATGGTGACAATTTTCCCGTTATTCATCTGCCATTCCTGGATCAGATGGACCGGGTAGGGGTAAATCGCCATGTGGGCGTAACGGTCACCGCTGGCATTTGCGGCGTGGTCAATAACAATACGCGCATCGGCGGCGATAGCACCATTTTCATCGACGATCAGCGGGTTGAGATCCATTTCGATGATCCACGGCAACTCGCAGACCATTTCCGAGATGCAAAGCAGGACTTCCTTGATCGCTTCACGGTCGGCCGGCGGCATGTTGTGGAATTGATCGAGAATCTTGGAGGCGCGGGTGGAGTCGATCAAATGCTTGGCCAGGAAGCGATTGAGCGGCGGCAAAGCAACCGATCGGTCGCTGAAAATTTCAACGTCAAAACCACCGGCACCAAAGGTGATGACCGGCCCGAAAATCGGGTCACGGAAGACGCCGATCATCAGTTCGCGACCATTCGGGCGTGAGAGGAAAGGCTCAATCGAAACGCCGTTGATCTTGGCGTTCGGGTGGCGTTTTTGCACCGTGTCGATGATGTCGTGATACGCGTTGCGCACCGCCGGAGCGTTGATGATGTTGAGACGAACGCCACCAGCATCGGATTTGTGCGGCAGATCCGGTGAATCAACCTTCATGGCGATCGGGAAGCCGATTTGTTCAGCCAGCAACAAGGCTTCGGTGGCGGTACGGGCAACCATGGTCTGGGCCACTGGCACCTTGAAGGCACGCAAAATAGCTTTGGATTCCATTTCGGAAAGCACGCGGCGACGCTCGGCAAGTAGCGCCTCGATCAGCATCTTGGCACCTTCGGCTTCCGGGCGGCCATGCTGGCGCGTGGGCTCCGGTGTTTGCAGCAGGAACTTCTGGTTGTGGTAGTACTTGGAAATGTGGTGGAACAACTCAACTGCGGTTTCCGGCATGCGGAACGCCGGGATGCCGGCGTCTTCAAGCAGGGAACGGGCTTCGCGAACCTGCTCTTCACCCATCCAGCAGCAGATGATGGAGCGGTTCAGTTTGTCAGAAATTTCAATAATTGCCTTGGCTACTGCCAGCGGGTCGGTCATCGCCTGTGGCGAGAGCATGACCAGGGTGCTGTCCACGCCGGGATCCTGCGTTACCATCAAAATGGCATCGCGATAGCGTTCGGGAGTGGCATCGCCGCCGATATCGATCGGATTGCTATGCGACCAGGTGGTCGGCATCGCCTTGTTGAGCGTCGCCATTGTTTCGGTAGACAATTGGGCGAGCGGAATGTTGAGGTCGCCGGCGCGGTCAGCCGCCATGGCACCCGGGCCGCCACCGTTGGTAATGATGGCCAGGCGGTTGCCCTGCGGGCGGAATTTTGAGGCGAGCGCTTTGGCCGCATAGAACAACTGGCCGACGTTTTGCACACGCACCACGCCGGCGCGGCGCACAGCGGCGTCAAAGACGCTATCCGAGACGGCAGCCATGCCGGAGTGGGTCGATGCAGCGGCCGAACCGGCCTCGTGACGACCGGCTTTGAGCAGGATAATCGGCTTGATGCGGGCGGCGGATCGCAGGGCGCTCATGAAACGGCGAGCATTGCGGATGCCTTCGACGTACATCAGGATGTAGTGCGTTTTGTTGTCGTAAATCAGGTAATCGAGGATCTCGCCAAAATCCACATCGGCCGTCATGCCGAGCGAAATGACCGAAGAGAAGCCAACCTGGTTGGATTTTGCCCAGTCCAGCACTGCCGAGCACATGGCGCCAGATTGCGAAACCAGCGCCAGGTTGCCGTTATTGGCCGAGACGCGGGCGAAGGTGGCATTGAGGCCAAGGTCGGGGCGAATGATGCCAAGGCAGTTTGGGCCGAGAATGCGCACGTTGTAGGAACGGGCGATTTCCATGACTTTGCGCTCAAGCGCAGCGCCGATGTGACCGGACTCGGAGAAGCCAGAAGTAATAACGATGACGTTTTTTACGCCGCTACGGCCACATTGTTCAATGAGTTGCGGAACTGTCTGGGCGCGGGTGGCGATGACCGCCAGCTCGACGCGCGCGCCGATTTCTTCAATGGATTTATAAGCCGTCTGCTCGTAAATCGTGGCGTGCTTGGGGTTGATCGGGTAGAGGCGCCCCTTGAAACCAGATTCCAGAATATTCTTGAAAATAACGCTGCCGACCGAGTTTTCCCGCTCGGAGGCACCGATAATAGCCACTGATTTAGGTTCGAAGAGTGTCGTTAGATAATGCTGTTCCAACATGGCTGTTTCCCTTTTCAGGTAGTTTTTGTGCGATGCACAATTTTATCACGGACGAATTTTTGATACCAATGCAAAACCCGGGTGAGGTAACTCTAAATGGCTGAATTGATCAATGATTCGCCCGAAATAATACGCCCTTCCCAGTGGATTGGGCAGTGCATCAAACATCTTCCGGCAGGTGGGCGTGTTCTGGACTTGGCCTGCGGCAGTGGGCGCCATAGTCGACTCCTCGCAGAAAAAAATCATCCAGTTTTGGCGGTTGACCGTAACACTTTGGTTTTGGCGGGCTTGAGCGGCGTTTCTGGCGTTGAAACACGTGAAATGGATCTGGAAGGCGCGGTTTGGCCATTAGCTGGTGAGACTTTTGCCGGCGTGGTTGTCACCAACTATCTCTGGCGACCGCGTTTCAATGATTTGCTGGCGCTTTTGGCACCCGGCGGTGTGTTGATTTACGAAACCTTCATGCTCGGCAACGAAGCTTACGGCAAGCCGTCCAATCCCGATTTTTTACTGCGCCCGCAAGAGTTGCGGGAACTGATCCAGTCCGCCGGTCTGCGCGAACTGGATTTTGTCGAAGGCTATATTGATCAGCCCAAACCGGCGATGCGTCAGGCGATTTGCGCGCGGCGTGACTGAAGCAGGCGCTTGGCCAGCGCGACGATGCCGGCCTCGGAGAGATCGTCAGTGACGAAATTTTCGAGTGGTCGATAGGCCGCAAAGTTGCGGTTTTGCGAGGCGTGATACAAGGGGTCGTAGTGTTTTTCCAGTAGCGCTTCGACCACTTGTGCCCACTCGCCGCTCGTTGCCAGATGGCGCCAGGTATCCAGCGTTTCGTTGCTCTGCAGGGCTTTGAGCGCATCAAGGCGGCTGAGAAACAAGGAAGGATCGGCGAGGAAATATTCGTAATCCTGGAGCAAAAAACTGACTCGCGCCGCTAACGTGGCTTCGACGCCAAAGCATTCGCCGCCACGAATGCGCGTAATCAACGCTTCCGGCACATGCAGGTTGCCGACTTTGCGGCTTTCCGCCTCGACATACACCGGACGCGCCGGGTCGAGGGCGTTGAGGGCTTGCAAAAGTAGCGTTTCAAACCATTTCTGGCTGGGCTGTGGCTGGCCGGGCATGATGCCGAGCACCGAGCCTTTGTGGCTGGCCAGCGATTCAAGGTCGAGAATCTGCTCGCCGAGATCGCCAATCGCTTGCAGTACACGAGTTTTGGCACTGCCGGTGGCGCCGCAGACGACGCGGAAATTGAAATTCAGCGGCAGGGATTCGAGCGTGCTGACGACCTGTGAACGATAAACCTTGTAACCGCCCGATAGTTGCCCGGCTTGCCAACCGATGGCGCGAAAAATGGTGGTCATCGAACCGCTGCGATTGCCGCCGCGCCAGCAGTAGATCAGCGGCTTCCAGTTTTTTGGTCGGTCGAGAAAATTGGCGCGCAGGTGTTTGCCAATATTTTCAGCCACCATCGCCGCACCGATTTTTTTGGCTTCAAAGGCGGAGGCTTGTTTGTAAAGCGTGCCGACTTCAATGCGCTGTTCGTTATCGAGCACCGGGCAATTGATGGCGCCGGGAATATGGTCTTCGGCAAACTCGGCAGGGCTGCGGACGTCGATGATTTCATCGAATTGATCAAGGTCGGCGAGGGTGATTTTTTCTGGCTTCATGCCCTATTTTAACAAGGGCAGCAGTGCCGGCCAAAGATGCTTGAGGATCAGCGGTTGCGCTTCGGCGGTCGGATGCAGGTTGTCCGCCTGAAAATAGGTGGACTGTGCCGCGATGGGTTCGAGCAGAAAGTCGAGCAGGGCGGTTTTGTGCTGGCGGGCGAGATCTTTGAAACTGGCATGAAACTCCACAGCGTAAGGGCCGTAGTTGGGCGGAATGCGAATGCCGGCGAGCAGCACTTTTGCGCCGCTGGCTTGGGAGGCCTGAATCATCGCTTTGAGGTTGTCACGCATCTGCGCCAGCGGCAGGCCGCGCAAGCCATCATTGGCGCCAAGTGCCAGAATGACGATTGCCGGTTGGTGTTGCTTAAGTGCTGGCGCCAGTCGCGAACGACCGCCAGCCGTGGTTTCGCCGGAAATGGATAGATTGGCAACGCTATAATCCGGGAGCTTCTGGCTGAGTTGTTTGTCCAACAAGCTAGGCCACGCCTGATCCGTGCGAATGCCATAGCCGGCAGAGAGCGAATCGCCCATGACGAGAATGGTTTTGGCGGCCATGGCCGGGGTGGTGGAAAAAAGTAAGACCAACAGGAAGAGAGCTAGCCGCATGGCAGAAAAACCAGTCGTTGAGGTGGTGGGTTTGGGTAAATCGGTCGATAACGGTGATGCGCCATTGACGATTTTGCAGGATATTTCGTTTTCCGTCATGGCGGGGGAAACGATGGCAATTGTCGGCGCCTCCGGCTCCGGTAAATCGACCTTGCTCGGACTGTTGGCCGGGCTGGATGTTCCGTCATCGGGAGAAATCCGGCTTGATGGTGTGGCACTGGCAGCGCTGGATGAAGATGCGCGCGCCGTGCAACGGG
>JAQTZQ010000053.1 GCA_028687645.1 Rhodocyclaceae bacterium | reverse complement strand
GCGGCGACCGATGTGGTCTATCTTCAGGCCGATATTTGTCGGGCTGATTTGCTGGTTGAAATCGAAGCGATGGCTTCACAGTCCTTGGGGAATTGCTGATGTCGCATCGCTTAAAGAGTTGGCTGCTTGCCGCTTTGACGCTGGCCACCGGTTCGGTGCTGGCTGATCAGGAGCGACCTTTGTGGGAGTTGGGTCTGGGCGTCGCGGCGGTGAGTTTCCCGTCCTATCGTGGTTCGGATCAGACCAATAATTTCATGATGCCGGTGCCGCTGGTTACTTATCACGGCGATTTCTTCAAGGCCGACCGCCACGGTATCCGGGGCAGTTTTTTTGACTCGGATTTTGTCGATCTGACGGTCAGTCTGGCGCTCTCACCGCCGGCCAGCAGCGATGAAATCATCGCCCGCAAAGATATGCCGGATCTCGAAGGCAGTTTTGAAATCGGCCCGCAGGTCGATCTCACCTTTTGGCGTTCGGAGAATCGTGCGCGCTATTTCAAATTGCTGCTGCCCTTGCGCGCGGCGATTACAGTGGAAGGCTCGCCGCAGAATCTGGGCTGGGTATTTCATCCCAAATTGAATCTCGATATCACTGATTTGCCCAATTTGCCGGGCTGGAATCTTGGTTTGCTGGCCGGGCCGGTGATTGGCAACCAGCGCCAGAACGCCTATTACTACAGCGTTGCGCCGCAATATGCGATGCCCGACCGCCCGGCTTACGAGGCCAGCGGTGGCTATGCCGGCATGCAATACACCATGGGTTTCTCCAAGCGTTTCCCTAAATTCTGGGTCGGCACCTTTCTGCGCTACGATAATCTGTCCGGCGCTCGTTTTGAGGACAGCCCGTTGCTCAAGCAGAAGGATTACTTCGCGGCGGGCGTGGCGGTGACCTGGGTGCTGGGTGAGTCTGCGACGCGCGTGATGGTCAATGACTGAGTTGCGGCGCCCGGGCGGCATGCTCTGGGCAGCCTACGAATCCCTCGCGATGGTTTTTGGCCTCGGCCTGCTGGCGCTCGTTTGCCTGCTCTGG
This sequence comes from Rhodocyclaceae bacterium, assembly GCA_028687645.1. GTDB lineage: Bacteria > Pseudomonadota > Gammaproteobacteria > Burkholderiales > Rhodocyclaceae > Azonexus. The sequence continues at coordinate 22,866 of JAQTZQ010000053.1, read as the reverse complement.
CTACCCTTCGCCTTGCTGCTTTTGCCGATTTTGCCAAGGAAAACGGGCGAGCGTTTGGGGCGGCGCTTTATCAGCCTCGGCTTTCGTTTTTACCTGCGCTGCCTCGAAATCTTTTGCGCCTGCGATTTTGACCTCGACGAACTCGATGCCTTGCGCACTGAAGGCCCGTTGATCATCGCCGCCAACCATCCGTCCTTGCTCGATGTCGGCCTGATTACCTCGCGCCTACCCAATGTCGTCTGCGTGATGAAGGCGGCGATCATGGACAATTTGTTGTTTGGCGCGGCGGCGCGGCTGGCGCGTTACATTCGTAACGATGCACCGCTGGAAACCATCCTCGGCGCGCGCGAAGAATTGCATCGTGGGGCGCAACTGGTGATTTTCCCTGAAGGCACGCGCACCGACCCTTTCCCGCTCGGCCCCTGCCAAAAAAGCACCGCGCTGATTGCCAGTCGCGCCGGGGTGCCGGTGCAAACCCTGCTGATCGATTTCAGTTCGCCTTATCTCGGCAAACGCTGGCCTTTGTTCCAGCGTCCGAGTTTGCCGCTCAAAGTCAGTATTCGTCTCGGCAAGCGTTTTTCTCCATCAAGCGATGTCAGCGCTTTTACGGCGGAACTGGAAGCCTATTTCCGAGAAAAATTAGGCCAAAAATCGCCGTTGACCGTAACAAATGAGCAGCAGCAAGGTGCCTTTTCCTGACATGAACACAGCCTCACCGAAGCACCTCGTGCTGATCCCCAGTTACAACCCCGGCCCCAAAGTGCTGGAAACGGTGCGTGCCGCGCGCGCGCAATGGACGCCGGTTTGGGTCGTGGTTGATGGCAGTAATGATGGCAGCGCCGAACTGTTGCAGACCATGGCCGCCGACGATCCGGGCTTGAAGATCATTGTTTTGCCGGAAAATTGCGGCAAAGGCTCGGCGGTGTTGGCCGGGATTCAGCAGGCGGCCAGCCAGGGTTTTACCCATGCGCTGACGATGGATTCCGACGGCCAGCATCCGGCGGATCTGATTCCCGCCTTCATGGCCGCTTCGCTGGAAAAGCCTGCGGCAATGGTGCTCGGCAAGCCGGTTTTCGCCGCCGATGCGCCGGCTTTGCGCGTCAATGGCCGCAAGGTGTCGAACGGTTGGGCCAATCTCGAAACCCTGTGGATGGGTATAGGCGATTCACTCTACGGGTTTCGCGTCTATCCGATTCAGCCGCTGATCAAAGTCATGCAGGCCAATCGCTTCATGCGGCGCTTTGATTTTGACCCGGAAGCGGTTGTTCGGCTGTGCTGGGCGGGTGTCAGGCCGCTCAACATCGATGCCCCGGTGCGCTATTTTCGCGCCGACGAAGGTGGCGTCTCGCACTTTCGTTACCTACGCGACAACACCCTGCTGACGTGGATGCACACCCGTCTTTTTCTTGGTTTTCTGCTTCGTTTGCCGCTCTTGATCTGGCGGCGCCTTACCTCTTCTCACTGAAAGCATTTTCCGTATGGCCGAGTCTCAACCTCGCAATACCGCGCTCAAAGCGGACCCCCGCATGCAAACCTATTTTGCCAGCGAGGAAGAGCGCCGCGCCCTGACCCAGACCATGTTCAATGAAGCCGCAGGCGGTTACGACAAGGCCGAAAGCCTGACCGCGCTGGGCAGCGGCTCCTGGTATCGCCGCGATGTCTTGCGCCGCAACGGCGTGAAACCCGGCATGACCTTGCTCGATGTCGCCGCTGGTACCGGCCTGGTGGCAGTGGAGGCCCAGCGCCTGATCGCCCCGAACGGTCGCCTGCTGGCGCTCGACCCCTCGCCCGGCATGCTGGTCGAACTGGCCAAAAAACTGACGGTTGAAACCATTGAAGCCTTCGCCGAGGCGATTCCGTTGCCGGACAACCACGTCGATTTCGTCTCCATGGGTTATGCCCTGCGTCACGTCGATGATATAGATCTGGCTTTTTCCGAATACCTGCGCGTGCTGCGCCCGGGCGGGCGGGTTTGCATCATGGAAATCAGCCGTCCGAAAAGCCGCTTTGCCCAGCAAATGATGCGTTTTCATATTGGTGGCGTGGTGCCCTTCCTCGCTCGATTGACCGGCAGTCTGGCCGATGTCAAAAAGCTCTGGGCCTACTACAGCGACACCATCAACGCCTCCATCGATCCGGAAACCATCATGACCGCCCTGCGCCGCGCTGGCTTTGAGGATGTCGAATGTTCGGTCAGCCTGGGGATTTTCCGCGAATATCTCGGGCGTAAGCCTTGAAAAAATCGGCCATTTTTCGCGGTTGACCGTAACAATGTGCGGTTTCGAGCTGGTTCATGAAGATGCCGATTTTCTTGTCGTCAACAAGGCTTCCGGCCTGCTCTCGGTGCCGGGGCGCGGGCCGGACAAGCAGGATTGCCTGATTCACCGCGTCCAGGCGGTTTACCCCGAAGCGCTAGCGGTGCATCGGCTCGATATGTCCACCTCCGGCCTGCTGCTGCTGGCGCGCAGCCCGGCCATGCACCGCGAACTGTCGAAGTTGTTTGAGCAACGCCAAGTTGGCAAGCGCTACATTGCCGTCGTCGCTGGCGAGCTACCGGCGCTGGCCGGTGAAATCAACTTGCCGCTGATTTGTGACTGGCCTAATCGCCCCCGTCAGAAGGTTGATTTTGAAATTGGTAAACCCTCGCAAACCTATTACTGCCAGCTTGCCTACGATCCCCTAAAAAATCATAGCCGGGTCGAACTGACGCCGATCACCGGTCGTTCGCACCAACTCAGGGTACATCTCATGGCGCTCGGCCACCCGATCCTTGGCGATGACCTTTATGGCACAGCAAGCTCGGCCCCGCGCCTTTTGCTCCATGCCAGTCAACTGTGCTTTCCACTACCGGGCAGTGGAAAAGCCCAGCATTTTGAATCAGTTCCCGAATTTTGACCGGCCAGGTTAAACAACCCTGAAATCCAGTAGTATATTTTGCTACCCGCGTAAGTACTCATGAATACGCTGGATACCAATGTCCGGTTGTTCCGCCTTGTACGTGCCCCATCGAGAAAGCCATTTGTTGCGTACCCTGATATTTTTCCTGCTGACGCTGTTTTTTTCCCTGCCGATCAGTGCCGGGGCGCAAGGGATTCACGACCACGAGCACCCCAGGGTGCTGGTTTTGCATTCCTACCACGCCGGCTTGCCGTGGACCGATAGCGTACAGGAAGGCTTGCTTGCCGGCCTCGGAGATCAAGTCACCCACATCAATCTGTTCATCGAATATCTCGATGCACTGCGTTTTCCAAAAACGGATGCCAGCGAGGTAGATGCTTTTGCCAGCCAGCTAAAAAATCGTTTTGGCAGCGCCGATATCGACATATTGCTGGCAACGGATGACCCGGCCTACAATTTTTTACTGGCCCATCGTGATCGACTATGGCCCGGCAAACCGCTGATTTTTGCCGGGGTTAACAATATCCGGCCCGAGAATCTTGAGGGGCTGGCGCTGGTTTCCGGGGTGGCTGAATCGCCGGATTTTCTCGCCAACCTGCGGCTGATGCAAAAATTGCATCCGGCGCTCGAACGTCTGGTATTGGTGGGCGATACGACTAAAACCTTTGTCTCCAATCTGGAGGCTTTGCACAAGGCCAACGAACAATTAGCCAAACCATTTACCCTGGAGCCGCTAACCCGGCGCACCGTCGCAGAAGTCCTGTCAGCTTTTAAAGAAATCCCCGGGGATTACCTGGTTTTTTTGATGGGCCGTCCGCTCGATGATCGCGGTAATTTCCTTGACGGGCCAAGCATGGCTAATTATCTGCGGCAAAACACGGAAAAGCCGATTTATTCAGCCTGGAGTTTCTTCCTTGGGCGCGGCATTATCGGCGGCAAGGTCGTCTCCGGGGAGCAACAGGGGCGCGAGTTGGCTGGTTTGCTCACGCGCTTGATCGACAAGGTGCCTTTTGCGCAGTTGCCGCGTTTGATTGAAAGTCCCAACCGCTATGTTTTCGACGCCCGCGAACTGCAACGCTTCAACCTGAACGAGCGCGCCCTGCCCGATGGCAGCGAGGTCTTGAATCGCCCAGCGCAACTTTGGGAGGCTTACCCCAAGACCTTCGTGACGATCATCGCCCTATTTGTGTCACTCCTCATCGTCGTACTTTTGCAAGCCAGGCTGATGCGCACCAAGCGGCGGCTGGCTCAGGCCGTCGAGCGTGAACTGCTGGTCATCGAAACGCTGATGAATGCGATTCCATTCCCGGTGTTTTACAAAGGTGTCGATCTTGTTTTCAAGCGACTGAATACGGCCTTCACCCGATTTATTGGCAAGCCTGCAGAACAATTGCTTGGGCAGCCTTTTTCGGCGGTTGCCAGCGAGCCCCTTGCGCGCTTTGCCAGTGCCAAAGATGAGGATTTGCTGAGCACCGGCGAACAGCAGGTTTACGAGGCCAAAATGCCGGCCAGCGATGGCACTGAGCATGAGGTGGTGTTCCATACCGCCTTGGTTCGTCTCGCCGATGGTCAACTCGATGGTATCGTCGGCGCTATCGTCGATGTCTCCGAGAGTCGGGCCCAGATGGCCAGGCTCAGTCTCTACGCCAGCATGTTTGAGCACGCTGCGGCGGCGATTGTGGTGACCGATGCCGAGAACCGGATTATCGTCACCAACCCGGCAATGCGCCGTATGAGTGGCTACGATTTGCCTGATTTAGTAGGGCAAAACCCGCGCATTCTGGCGGCAGGACAAACCTCGCCAGCCACTTATGAAATGATGTGGAAAGCGCTGCTGGAAAAAGGCGTCTGGACCGGCGAGTTGGTGGAGCGGCGCAAGGATGGCAGTACCTATCCCAAATACACGGTGATATCCGTGGTCCGCGATGCCGCCGGCAAGATCATCAATTTCATTGCCTCGTACACCGACATTACCCAGCAAAAAGCTGCCGAAGACAGCTTGCGCCACCTGGCCATGCATGATTCGCTGACCGGCCTGCCGAATCGCAGCACTCTGGAAAACTACCTGCCCCAGGTTTGTGCCCGTGCACGGCGTAACAATCAATGCGTCGCGATGTTGTTTATCGATCTGGATCGCTTCAAAAACATTAACGATACGCTCGGTCATCACATTGGCGATGCCGTGCTGGTCAAGGTAGCCCGGCGCATTCGCGGCGTATTGCGCCTGAGCGATTTCGTTGCGCGCCTTGGCGGGGATGAGTTTGTTGCGGTGTTGGCCGACCTTGATTCGGCCATGGATGCGACACCGGCGGCCCAAAAAATCCTGAGCAGTATCGGCGAACCTTATCTGCTCCAAGGTAACTTGCTGCACATCAGCCCAAGCATTGGCGTCAGTGTTTATCCGGAAGACAGTGAGCATCCCCTGGATATGCTCAAGCATTCTGATATCGCCATGTATGCGGCCAAGGAGAAGGGGCGTAATGCCGTGCAGTTCTTTACGCCGGCCATGAATCAGGCGGCACAGTTACGCATTGCGTTGGAGCGGGATCTGCGGGTGGCGATCAAAACCCGTCAGTTTGCGCTGGTTTATCAACCCAAGGTGGCCTCAATTTCTGAGCGTGTGGTGGGTGCCGAGGCGCTGATTCGTTGGCCAAATTCCCCGCATGGCAATGTTCCGCCGTCGGTCTTTATTCCGCTGGTTGAAGACATGGGCTTGATCGGCACCCTCGGCGCCTGGGTGCTTGAGGAGGCATTTCAGCAATTGGCAACCTGGAATCGTCGCGGTGGCCCGCCATTGAACATGGCCATCAACCTCTCGGCACAGCAGTTGCAAGATGAAAAACTGGCTGATTTCGTCGCCAATCTGCTGCAAATCCATGCTTTGCCGGCCCATCAAATAGAACTCGAAATTACCGAATCAACCGCCATGTCTGATCCGACGCGCGCTATCGAACAACTCCGCCGCCTGCGCAATGTGGGTGTTTCCCTGGCCATTGACGACTTTGGTACCGGCTATTCGTCGCTGGCCTATCTCAAGGACTTGCCGATTCAGACGCTCAAACTGGATCGTTCTTTTGTAAAAAATATTGAAACCAACGGGAGCGATGCGGCGATCAGTCTCGCGACGCTGGCTCTGGCCCATAGTCTCAAACTCAAAGTCGTGGCCGAAGGCATAGAAACCGAGGGGCAGGCAGTATTCCTGCGCGAAAACGGCTGTGACTTGATGCAAGGCTATTATTTCGGTCGTCCGGAAAGTGCGGAAAACTGGCCAACACACTGGCTGAGTAGCGAATGACCTCCTGCGGTCAACCGCTAAAAAAGGTGTTTTTTTACCAATAGCCGTCCTTTCTTTTTCTCAACTCATTTGTCGTCTGGTGCAGACATGCTCATCTGGTTTGTCGTCATCTATCTGCTTGCTTCTATTGGCGTCGGTCTTTTTGCCGCTACCCGCGTTCATAACGCCAAGGACTTCGCCATTGCCGGGCGCAGTCTGCCTTTACCGGTAGTCACCGCCACCGTTTTTGCCACCTGGTTTGGTGCTGAAGCAGTTTTTGGCGTCTCGGCCACCTTCGTCAAGGACGGCTTGAGCGGTGTCGTTGCCGACCCCTTCGGCGCCAGTATGTGCCTGATCATTGCCGGCATTTTTTACGGCACCAAACTCTACAAACTCAATGTGATGACCCTGGGCGATTTCTTCCGCATGCGCTACAACCGCACGGTCGAAATTCTCACCACGCTGTGCATCGTGGTTTCCTACCTGGGCTGGGTGGCGGCGCAGATCAAGGCGCTCGGGCTGGTTTTCAATATCGTCACGGAAGGCGCCATCAGCGCCGAGGCCGGGATGATTTTGGGCACCGCCATCGTCCTCACCTACACCACCTTTGGCGGCATGTTTTCGGTCGCCATTCTCGACTTTATCCAGATGGGCGTGGCGATGGCCGGCCTGTTGTTCATCGGCTATCTGGTTTCCGGCATGACCGGCGGCGTGGCGGTCGTCATCGACCATGCCTCGGCGGCTGGCAAGCTGGAATTTTTCCCGAGCGGCAACTGGGCTGAATGGCTGGCCTTCATCGCCGCCTGGATGACCATGATGCTCGGCTCGATCCCGCAGCAGGACGTGTTCCAGCGCGTCACCTCAGCGAAAAGCGCCAAGGTGGCGATAGCCGCCTCGGTACTGGGTGGCAGTATCTATTTCTGCTTTACCTTCGTGCCGATGTTCATCGCCTACGCCGCAACGCTAATCGACCCGGCATTATTCAACGGCCTGATCGAAACGGATTCACAGCGCGTCCTGCCGACGCTGGTCATGCAGCACACCCCGGTTTTCGCCCAGGCCATATTTTTTGGCGCGGTACTCGCCGCCATCATGTCTTGTTCATCCGCCACCCTGCTCGCCCCCTCGGTGTCGTTTTCAGAAAACATCCTGCGCAATATCTACCCGCAGATCAACGATCGTGGCCTGTTGCGCATGATGCGTATCACCATGGTCTGCTTTGCTGCCATCGTGCTTGGTTTTGCCTTGAAGAGCGAATCGTCGATTTTTAAAATGGTCGAAAACGCCTACAAAGTGACGTTGGCCGGCGCCTTTGTGCCGCTATTTTTTGGTGCTTACTGGTCGCGGGCCACGACCCAGGGCGCGCTCGCCGCGATCATCGGCGGCGTTAGCTCGTGGCTGCTGGTTGAGCTGATCGTTGGTGAGGCCAGCCTGGTGCCACCGCAACTGATCGGCCTCGCCGCCAGCTTGTTCGGCATGATCGCCGGCTCGCTGCTACCGCAATGGATCGGTCGGACAACGCCGCAGGAAGACTTGCACCATGCTTTGCACCACCGTGCAGCAGCGGAAACCCACCATGTTGGCGAGCATCCGCATCGGCATTAACCGGGTTTGAACAGCCGATCCATGTACGCCACCACATGCGCCGGGCGCAATGGTTTGATGATGTAGCCACTGGCCCCGTGGCTGGCGGCGACGGCGACGACATTTTTATCGGCGTTACCGGTGACCATGATGACCGCTGTTTTTGGACTGGCGGCGCGAATCAGCGGCAAGGCTTCGAGGCCGCCCATTTCCGGCATGTTGACGTCAAGGCAAAGTACTTGCGGTTGGTGGTTACGGGTTGCGATGATGGCGTCGTGACCATTGGCGACCATCTGCACCACTCTCAGGCCGCACTCTTGCAGCAGGCCTTTGAGGACGAGGCGTACCGAGCCGCTGTCGTCGGCAATGACGGCAGTGCCGCGCCTGGCCTGTGGGCCATCGAGTGTTGGTAGCGAAGACGCCGACTCGATTTCGGGGGCGCCGGGCTTGGCTGGTGGTGCCGCATGTTTGCGGGTTTCACAAACAATCCCGAGTTCGCGGACGATTTGTGCCTGCCCGAAGGGTTTGCGGATAAAGCCGGAGGCGCCGGCATCGGCTGCACGTTCTGCGATGCCGGCTTCGTCCGAGCCAGTCATGAAGAGGACGTCGATTTGCGGGGCGCTGGCCTGGATGGATTGCAGGATGGTGATGCCGTCGCGCCCCGGCAGGTTGTAGTCGAGGCAAACGATATCGGGCTGGGTGCGCTGGATTTCGGCTTCAACACGGTCGCTGCCGTCTTCAACCATCGCCACAACTTCGTGCCCGGCATTGGCGAAAAGCCCGGCGAGTAATTGCCGGAGGGCGGCGTTATCTTCGACAATCAAAATCCGCATGGTGCATCCTGTATTACTGTAGAGATATTCATCCTGAGCATTTGTTCTTTACCGACTAATCCGCAATAGTAGCTGTTGTGCCTTGATTTCGCGACGCTTAGGCGGTATTTTGCTGGCGCTAAGGGTGGAAAAAAATGAAAATTTTGCTGGTTGAAGATTCAAAGGCGACGGCGATGGTGATGATTGCCCGTCTGGAGTCGTTTGGTCATGAGGTTGAGCATGCGTTGAGTGGGCTGGTGGCAGTCGAGTCTTTCCAAAAATCAACCTACGACTTGATCCTGATGGATATCGAGATGCCGGGCATGAACGGCTTTGAGACAACAACCCGTATCCGAGCGCTGGAGGGCAATGAGGCCTGGGCCTGGACACCGATTATTTTTGTCACCGCCACCGATACGCCAACCAATTTGGTCACCGCCATCGAGGCCGGGGGCGACGATTTCATTTCAAAAATGGCGCCGGAAGGTGTTTTACAGGCCAAGATGAAGGCCATGTCGCGTATCGCCGCGATGCGCGCGCGGCTGGCGCAGGCCAACCGTAAATTGCAGGATCAGGCCAATCGTGATGGTTTGACCGGTTTGTTCAATCGCCGGGCGATGGACATGCAGATTGACAGCCTCTGGGATCGCGCGACCAGCATCGCCGAGCCCTTCAGCCTGCTGATGATTGATGTCGATAATTTCAAGAAATACAACGATCACTACGGCCATCTGGCCGGCGACGATTGTCTGCGGGCGGTGGCCAATTGTCTGCGAGATACGGTGCAGCAGGTGAATGATGACAAAACGACGCGCGGCGCCTTTGTCGCCCGTTACGGCGGCGAGGAGTTTGCCGTGATCATTCCGCACGCCGCTTGCGGGACGCACGCGGGTTTGGCCTACCACATCGTCGAAGCAGTGGCCGCCTTGCGCTTGCCGCATGAAAAAAATGCCGATTGGGGCGTGGTGACCATTTCGATCGGCGGGGTTTGCGCGGATCCGGCCAGCGGCTCGGTTGGGGTGCTGTTTCAAAAGGCTGACACCTTGCTTTACAAAGCCAAGGATGCCGGGCGTAACCGCGCCGAACTGGACTGAAGCGCAGCGCCGGGCGTTGTCTGAATAGCGCTATTCACCGCGCTTCTCGACTAGAATCAAGCAATGCCTCATCACCTTCGCGGTTCGATTTTGCTTGCCCGCTACCTGGCTCTGGCTTGGTTCGGGCTGGTGGTTTATGGCAGTCTGCATCCGTTTTCTGGCTGGCGCGATACTGGCGTTTCGCCCATTGCCTTTCTTGAAGGCGATTGGCCGCATTACTGGACAGCCTTTGATCTGGCGGCAAATGTCGCGGTCTACCTGCCTTTAGGCTTCTTTTTTACGCTGGCGCTCAGCCATCTGCCGTGGCGATATATCGGGTTGATATTGGCCGTAATTCTGGTGGGAGCCACCAGCTTTTCGCTCGAAACCGCACAGACCTGGCTGCCTTCACGGGTACCTTCCAATCTCGATCTGGCCTGTAACACGCTGGGTGGTTTGCTGGGTGGTTTATGGGCGCAGTATGTCGGGCCTCGGGTTTTGACCCGCTGGGCGCATCTTGAGCAGCGATTGATTGCGCCAGTGCCGCATGCCGAGTTGGGGCTGACTTTGCTCGGCCTCTGGCTGCTGGTGCCGCTGTCGCCGGAAACCCTGCTTTTTGGTGCCGGTGATTTGCGTCAGGCGCTTGGTTTGATGGGCGCTGTCCCTTTTGCCGCCGAAAGCTTTGTGCTGATCGAAGCCAGCGTGACCGGCTTCAACACCATCGCCGTTGGCCTCATCCTGCGCTGGCTGATTGCTCAAACCCGCTGGGCTTACATCATCGTGCCGCTCTTTCTACTGCTCGGCCTCGCTGTACGCACGTTGGCGACCGCTATCCTGATCGGGCCGCAAGAGGCGCTGATCTGGGTCACGCCGGGCGCCAAAATGGGTTTGGCGATCGGTATGCTCATTCTTGCCCTGGCAATCCCACTCCCAGCCACTGCCCGGCTGGTGTTGGCCGCCATGGCGCTGATGGCGGGTACCGTGCTGGTCAATATGGCACCCCCCAATCCTTACTCGCTGGCGGCACTGGCCGCCTGGCGCCAAGGCCACTTTCTCAATTTCAATGGATTAACCCGGCTCGTTGCCACCCTATGGCCCTTCCTGACCCTACCCTTTCTGCTCCTGACGACACGTCGTCAATAAACTGGCACGCGCTGCCGGCCGACCATGTCGCCCAACGGCTGGAGGTCGATGTGGCGCTCGGTTTGAGCGATCTTGAGGTTGCCGAACGGCTGGCCCGACACGGCCCCAATCTGATGACTGAAGTGCCGGGGCTGCCGGCCTGGCGGCGCTTTCTTCAGCAATTGAGCCAGCCGCTGGTGCTGGTGCTGATGGCCGCCGGCCTGACCACTGCGGCGCTCGGGGAATGGACGGACGCCAGCGTGATTCTCGGCGTCGTGCTGGTCAATGCGATTATTGGTTACTGGCAGGAGGCCAAGGCCGAAGGGGCACTAGCGGCGCTGGCGCAGAGCATTGCTGCGCAAGTCACAGTCAGGCGCGGCGGTCATCGGCAACGTCTGGATGCCAGCCAACTGGTGCCCGGCGACGTGATTATTCTCGCCGCTGGCGACCGCGTACCAGCCGATTTACGCTTATTCCACCAGCGCGAACTGCATATCGATGACTCCATGTTGACCGGCGAATCACTGCCGGTCAGCAAGCACACCGAGCCGTTGGCGGCTGATGCGCGGCTCGCCGAACGTGCCAACATGGCCTATGCCGGCACGACGGTGGTGGCCGGGCAAGGCGCCGGTTTGGTGATTGCCACCGGCGACGCCAGCGAAACCGGGCGCATTGCCGGGTTGATTGCGGCGGCGCCGACATTGCTCACGCCGCTGACGCGCAAGATGGCGCGCTTTTCAAATTGGCTGCTGTGGGCGATTGGCGGGCTGGCGCTGCTGACTTTTGCGGTCGGGCTGGCGCGTGGTGAATCGGCCTTTGCCATGTTCATGGCTGCCGTAGCGCTGGCGGTGGGGGCGATTCCGGAAGGCTTGCCGGCAGCGGTCACCGTCACCCTGGCGATTGGCGTGGCGCGCATGGCCAAACGGCGCGCCATCATCCGCCATTTGCCGGCAGTTGAAACGCTGGGCAGTACGACGGTGATTTGTTCCGACAAAACCGGCACGCTGACTGAAAACGCGATGACCGTCCGGGCCCTGTGGTGCGCCGGTCACCGTTTCAGTATCAGTGGCCACGGCTATAACCCGGAAGGCAAAATTACCCTTGAAGAACAGCCGGCACTGATTGAGGGTGCGCTGCGCGAATGTCTGGTTGCCGGGGCGCTCTGTAACGATGCCAGCCTGGCGCGCGCCGGGCAACAGTGGAAAATTACCGGCGATCCCACCGAAGCGGCGCTTTTGGTCGTGGCACGCAAAGGCGGGCTGGACGAGCATACGCTGCAAACCCTGTTGCCGCGCACCAACGAGTTGCCATTCGATGCCAACCGGCAATACATGGTTACAGCGCATCGTAGTGAGGGTGAGCAAATCGTTTATTTCAAGGGCGCGCTCGAACGCTTGCTGCCGCTTTGTGTGGATCAACTGGGAGCCAATGGTCAGCCGGGCTTGCTTGATCCCAAGGCGGTCGAGGCAATGGCGCACAGCTTCGCCACGCAGGGTTTGCGGGTGCTGCTGGTGGCGCGGCAGTTTTTAGGGCCAAATTCGCCGTTGACCGTAACCAACGCGCCAGCACTGACCTTGCTTGGTCTGGTTGGCATGATCGACCCGCCGCGCAAGGCAGCGATCAGTGCGATTCGCCACTGTCACTCGGCGGGCATCAAGGTCAAGATGATTACCGGCGACCATGCCGTGACGGCGCAGGCGATTGCCGCTCAGGTTGGTCTGGCAGCTGAACGAGTGATGACCGGGCGCGAACTGGCAGAGTTGGATGATGCGGCGCTGGCACAGGTTGCGCACGAAGTCGATGTGTTTGCCCGTGTCGAACCTGAACAAAAGTTGCGTCTGGTGCGCGCCTTGCAGTCACGCGGTGAGGTGGTGGCGATGACCGGCGACGGGGTGAATGATGCGCCGGCGCTCAAGCAGGCGGATATCGGCATCGCCATGGGGCTGGGCGGCACCGAGGTGGCCAAGGAGGCCTCGGCGATGGTGCTGACTGACGACAATTTCGCCAGTATCGAGGCGGCAGTCGAGGAAGGGCGTGGGGTTTGGGACAATCTGGTCAAGTTCATTACGTGGACGCTGCCGACCAATTTTGGCGAAGGCTTGGTCATTGTCGCCGCTATTCTGTTTGGTGCCACCTTGCCGATTACGCCGCTGCAAATTCTCTGGATCAACATGACCACCGCCGTGCTACTCGGCCTGACGCTCGCTTTTGAGCCGATTGAGCACGGCATCATGCAGCGCCAGCCGCGCCGGCTCGATATGCCGGTGCTCGATGGCCCGCTGATCCGCCGTATTGGGCTGCTTTCGCTGTTGTTGCTGGGCGGCGTCTTCAGCCTCTTTTTGCGGGCGCTGGATCAGGGCGCCAGCTTGCCCGAGGCGAGAACGGTGGCGGTCAACGTCTTTGTCATGGTCGAAATTTTCTACCTGTTCAATTGCCGTTCGCTGACACAAAGTTTCTGGCGTCAGGGGCTGTTTTCCAATCGCTGGTTTTGGTTCGGTATCGTCGCCATGCTGATCTTGCAGTTGGCGCTGACCTATTGGCCGCCACTCAATGCGATCTTTCAGACTGCACCGATCGGCTGGCAGCAATGGCTGGAAATCATCGCCTTTGCCTGGTGGTGCGCTATCGTCGTTGGGCTGGAGAAGCGCTGGATGCCGTTCCACGTGAAACTGGTTTAAGGTCGGGTTGAGATTCTGCGCAAGGTATGGATTCAACTCGCTACAGCCGGGAACTATAATCCCCGCTCCCAAAGGAGAGCCCGATGAGCCATTTCAAACACCACGTTTTTTTCTGCTGCAACCAGCGCGAGCCCGGCGAGACTTGCTGTAACGCCCTTGGCGCGACCGATATGCAGATTTACGCCAAAGAGCGTATTGCCGAGCTCAAGTTAAAAGGCACCGGCAAGGTGCGGATCAACAAGGCCGGTTGTCTTGACCGCTGCGATAATGGCCCGGTGATGGTCGTGTACCCGGACGCTGTCTGGTACACCTATGTCGACAAGGATGATGTCGAGGAAATCATTCAGGAACATCTGGTCAATGGCCGTATCGTCGAGCGCCTGAAAATATGAGAGCGCCGGAAGAGAAAATCCTGATCGACGGCCCGGTTGGCAAGATCGACGTCATCATGGAGCGCCCCGATGCCCCGCGCGGCATCGCGCTGATTGCCCACCCGCACCCGATGGGCGGCGGGGCGAACACCAACAAGGTCGCCTACACGCTGGCGCGCACTTTTGTCAGCCTCGGCTACGCCGCATTTCGCCCGAACTTTCGTGGCGTTGGCGGCACCGAAGGCGAGCACGATGAAGGTGTCGGCGAAACCGATGACCTGCTGGCGGTGCTCGAAGATGCCAAGTGCCGCTGCGGCAATCTGCCCGTTGCCCTCGCCGGCTTTTCCTTCGGTGCGTATTGTCAGACGCGCGTCGCCAAACGCCTGAGCGAAGCCGGCCATCCGGCGCAACGGCTGGTACTGGTCGGTACTGCCGCCGGATTTGTCGAAGGCACTCGCCAGTACGATACCGAAGCGGTGCCGCACGACACCATCGTCATTCACGGCTCGGCGGATGAAACGGTGCCGATGAGCAATGTTTTTGATTGGGCCTTGCCGCTCGATCTGCCGGTGGTCATCGTGCCGGGGGCGGATCACTTCTTCCACCGTCGTCTGCATCAAATCCGCGACATCGTGACGCGCGCGTGGCGGCACTAGTACCAGCCGTTGATTCTATGGCACTAAGCGTCAGTGGGCTGCGCAAGACCTACGGTGACACTGAGGTAGTTGCCGGGCTGTCTTTTGCGGTTGAGCCCGGCACCTGTTTTGGCCTGCTCGGCCCGAACGGTGCCGGCAAGACGACGACTTTGCGCCTTTGCCTGGGCCTCACCGCACCGGATTCCGGGGCAATCACCCTCAATGGCTACCCAATCCCCGCGCAGGCCCAGCAAGCCCGGGCGCGAGTCGGTGTCGTGCCGCAGTTTGATAATCTCGATCCCGATTTCACCGCCAGTGAAAACCTCTTGGTTTTTGGCCGATATTTCGGGTTGACCGTAACCGAGATCAAATCGCGCATCCCTGATTTGCTCGCCTTCGCCAGTCTCGGCAGCAAGGCCGACGCCCGGATTTCGACCCTCTCCGGCGGAATGAAACGCCGCCTGACGTTGGCTCGGGCGCTGGTCAATAACCCGGATATTGTCTTTCTCGATGAACCGACTACCGGACTCGATCCGCAGGCGCGTCATCTGATCTGGGAGCGCCTCAAGCAACTCAAATCCGCCGGCAAAACCCTGATTCTCACCACCCACTTCATGGATGAAGCCGAGCGCCTGTGTGACCGACTGATCGTCATCGATCACGGCAAGAAAATTACCGAAGGCAGCCCGCGCCAGTTGATTGCCGAACACATTGAACCGCAGGTGGTGGAAGTTTTTGACGAAGCCAGCCGCAATCTGCCCGCCTTCGTCGAGGCCACTCGCCATTTGGCCGAGCGCGTTGAACTGAGCGGCGAAACCGCCTTTTTCTATTGCCGCGAACCGCAGGCCTTGCTGGCTAAACTAGCGGCGGCGGAAGGGCTGCGCTATGTGCATCGCGCCTCCAATCTCGAAGACGTCTTTATCAAGCTGACCGGGCGGGAGTTACGCGATTAAAGTGCTTCAAAGCGGGTAAAATTTTGCCCAAAATCTAAAGATACCGGAGGCGGGTCATGCGTCTTAGCAAATTATTTGTTGTGGCATTGCTGATGTCATTGGTCAGTTTGACGTTTGCCGAAAATAACGTCATCACCATCAGTACCAACAATACGCCGCTCGATCGCAAAGCACTGGAGCTTTTGACTCAGGAAGCTTTTACGCGGATCGGTTTGACCTCGAAACTGGTCAATACGCCCTCTGAACGCTCCTTGCAGATGGCTAATCAAGGTGAAGTTGATGGCGAAGGCTTGCGCATTGCCGGGCTGAGTCAGCATTACCCGAATCTGGTTCAAATCCCCGAGCGCTTTATCGGGATCAGTTTTATCGCGTTTTCCAAGGATGCGATGATCAATCTCAATCAGGGTTGGGAAAGTTTGAAGCCGCAGCGGATTGCCTTTATCACCGGCTGGAAGATGTTTGAAGCCAACGCTGCAGACGCCAAAGTGGTCAACCGCGTCAGTACCCCGGAGCAAATGTTCCGCATGCTGGATAGCGGGCGTATTGATCTTGCCCTGTACACCCGGGCCGATGGGATTGCCCTGATTCGCAGTTTGGGCTTGTCATCGATTGCCCCGCTGTCGCCACCCTTGAAGGATGTGGACATGTATCTTTATCTCAACAAGAAGCATGAAGCGCTGGTGCCACAGATTGCTCAGGCGCTGCGCGAGATGAAGGCGGATGGCACCTACAACAAAATCATGTTCTCGATCTGGACCGACTAAAGGATAACGGCGTGAGCTCACGCAATACAGATAGCGCCCGTTTTGAATTTTTGGGATTGAAAAGCCGCCTGTCTCAGGCACTCCTCAAGTGGGCCTTGATTGTCGGTGGTCTCGCCTCACTGCTGGTTTCGGCGGGGCACGCTTTCTTTACCTATCAAGAACGACTTGAACGGCTGAATCATCATTTTGAGTCGATCGGTCAATTTGCCGCACCAGCGCTGGTTCAGAGTCTCTGGGCTTTTGATGGCGAGCAAGTTGAAATCCAGCTCAATGGCTTTATCCAGATGCAGGATATCTCGGCTGTGGTGTTGCAACAGGAGGGGCTTGACGACATCCGCATCGGCGCGAAAAGCTTGTCCGGCGAACTATTCGAGCGCTCTTTCCCGCTGGTACATCAGGAGGATGGCAAGGATCACCCGCTGGGCACGCTGACGCTATTGAAGGATATGGCCCAGGATCGCGCCGCTTTGAGCCGTCTTCTCATGATTGATGTCGCCGCCAATGCGCTGATGATTTTGCTCGTCGTCATGATTACCTTGGTGATTTACCATTCTCTGGTGCGCAAGCGCCTGATGCTGGTGGCCAATGAACTCAACAAGATCAAGGTCGATGATCTGCGCCAGCTTGATCAAGTTGACGCACGGGAGGCGCAAGACGAAATTGACGAACTGGTTTCCTCAATCGTCAAACTAAAAGCAACGGCAGCCCAAGCCTTGCATGAAGTAGATCAGAAAAATCAGTCGCTCTCCAGCGCTCTCGAAGAACTTTCCAAATCCCGCAGCCTATTGCAGAGCATTATCGATGCGTCACCGGTCAGAGTGTTCTGGAAAGATCGTGATCTGCGTTACCGGGGCTGTAACCCTTTGTTTGCCAGGGATGCCGGAAAGCAGGGCCCTGAAGAGCTGATTGGTAAAGATGATTTTCAGATGGGCTGGGCGCCACAAGCCGAGCTGTATCGTCAGGACGATCAGCAAATTATCCAGGCCGGCGTTTCAAAACTGGGGTTTGAAGAACCGCAAACCACGCCTGATGGCCAAACCATCTGGCTGAGAACATCGAAAGTGCCATTGAGAAACCCGCAAGGAGAAATCGACGGTATTTTGGGGATTTACGATGACATCACCGAGCGCAAGCAAGTGGAGATTGAGCTTGCCCAACATCGCGACCATCTTGAAGAACTGGTGACGGAAAGAACGCAAGAACTGGCGACCGCCAAAGAACTCGCCGATGCGGCCAATGTGGCAAAAAGCGCTTTCCTGTCCAACATGTCGCATGAGTTGAGAACGCCGATGAACGCCATCATGGGCATGACCAACATGGCCTTGCGGCAAGCTAGCGATCCGAAACTGATTGATCAACTGAAGAAAATTGATCATGCCTCGACGCACTTGCTCAATATCATCAACGACATTCTCGATATCTCGAAAATCGAGGCGGATCGACTTACCCTCGAACAGACTCGCTTTCACTTGGGCCAAGTGGTGGATAGCCTGTTGGTTATCTTCAGCCACCGGATCAAGGAGCGCGGGCTGCAATTCCTGGTCGATATTCCCGAGCCACTGACCAAACGATTCGTCATCGGTGATTCGCTGCGCATTGGGCAGATTCTCCTTAATTTGGTTAGTAATGCCCTGAAATTTACTGAGCAGGGGTCAGTCAGCTTGCGCGTGATGGTGGTCGAAGAGCGGGCCACTCAACTGCTGCTCCGCTGGGAGGTTAGAGATACCGGGATCGGCATCTCGCCAGAGGAGCAAGCGCGCTTGTTCACCGCTTTTGAGCAGGCGGATGGTTCAACGACACGCAAGTATGGCGGCACTGGTTTGGGCTTGGCGATCAGTAAGCGACTGGCCAACATGATGGGTGGCGACATCGGCGTCGACAGCGCATCCGGCGCCGGGAGCACTTTCTGGTTCACGTCGTGCCTGGGGCTTGATGCTGACCAGACAGCGCCTTTGGTCGAGCGACAATCGACGCTTTCGGCAGAGGCGCAATTGCTGCGCGACTACAGCGGCACGCGTGTCCTGCTGGCAGAAGACGAGCCGATTAATCAGGAAGTCTCCATGATGCTGCTGGAGGATGTCGGTTTTGAAATTGATCTGGCTGCTGACGGCGTGGAGGCGGTTAACCTGGCCAGGCAAAAGCGCTACGACCTGATCCTGATGGATATCCAGATGCCTAATTTGAATGGTCAGGATGCCACGCGAGCCATCCGCGCGGAATCCTTGAACACCAAGGCGCCGATCCTGGCAATGACCGCCAACGCCTTCGATGAAGACCGGCAAGCCTGCCTGCTGGCGGGTATGGATGACCACATCGGCAAGCCAATCAACCCCGACTTGTTGTACGGGGTGTTGTTGAGTTGGCTATCGTCTACCGCCAAGAGGTCAGACGCGCGAACCTGAAGGAGTGTTACGGTCAACCGGCAAAACCCCCCGAAATTGTGTCGACACGGTAATATCCGGCCAAAATTATTAGAGACAACTGATGGTAATAGACACAATTGATGCCGCTATTTTGGCGCACCGTACCTGGGTGGGCGGGTTCAAATCCGCTTACAAAGGGATTAATACCGAGACTTTTGACTTGGCCAAGGCGCGCGATTCGTCGAACTGCCTACTTGGTCGCTGGCTATCGTCCGAAGCGGCCGCCTTGCACCTTGGCAGCGAACCCCACCAAAAAATAATCGAGCAGCACAGAGAGTTTCATCAGGTAGCGGGCACGATTGCCGAGTTGCTCAATCATGGGCAAATGAATCACCAGACCGAAGTACTGGTCGAGCAATTTGACGATATTTCGAAAGAACTCGTCAGATTGCTGCGCTTGGCCAAAACAAGAAACTAATCCAAGCCACCGTGCCTGGCTTGCCGGCTGGACAAGCTGCGACTGTTGCGCGTTGAGGTTGTCTCGCGGTTTTTCAGCAAGCCCTGCAGGCAAGCCGGGTTGGCGCGTGCGCCGCTGGTCTGATAGTCGTTGAAAAGTGTGACGCGTACAGTTTCGGTAGCCATCCCGCAAACGCCGGTCAGGTATTCAAACAGATGATCGAGCAGAATTTCCGGCGTCAGGCCGCTGGTTTTTTGCTGGCTGGCTGACCACAGCCAGTCAGAGAAAGCCAAAAAAGCGGCAAAGGGTGATGGCGCACTGAGTAGCAAGGGCAGGCTTTGCTTGAAGCGCCCGGAATTGGCGAGCAGATCCCAATAGCGCGCCAGGCGGGTGAAGCGCTCCAGGGTTGCGCTATCGACGGCGGCAGTTTGTTGCACCGTGTAAGGCGCCTGGGCGTCGTAGATCATCCCGAATTGTTCGCTGTGCCGTGCAATCGGCGTGCCACGCAGGCGCTTGAGGACGCCGAGTTGGATTTCATCGGCACCCAAGGCATAGAGTCGGTCAAAACCCTCGGCGAAGCTGGCCAGCGTCTCGCCGGGCAGGCCGAAAATCAGATCGGCGTGTAGATGAGCTTGGCTGTGCTTGACCAGCCAATCGACGTTTTCACAACTTTTCTCGTTATCTTGGCGCCGTGAAATGCGTTCCTGTACTTCCGGGTTAAAGGTTTGAATGCCGATTTCAAATTGCAGCACACCGGGCGGGAAGCGGCTGATCATTGCCTTCAGGCGATCCGGCAAATGGTCGGGAATGACCTCGAAATGCAGGAATAAATCGGGGCTCAGACGTTCGAGAAAAAATTCAAGAATGCGTAGCGAGGCATCAATTTTGAGATTGAAGGTGCGATCAACAAACTTGAAATTGCGCGCGCCGCGTTGATAAAGCGCCTCCAGCGCAGCAAGGAAGCGTTCCAGCTCAAAGGCCCAGGCGGTTTTGTCGAGGGCGCTGAGGCAAAATTCGCACTTGAACGGACAGCCGCGCGAGGCTTCGACGTACAACAGCCGATGCGCCAGATCGTCAGCGCTGTATTCGCCATAAGGCAGCTCGATTTGATCCAGCGCCGCCTGCTCGCCGGGGATCACTTTCATCAGCGGCTGCGGCCCGTGCAACAGGGCGCGGCACAACTTGGGGAAACTGACATCGCCCCAGCCGGTAATCAGATAATCCGCCAGCCGGACAATCTCCTGATCTTCCCATTCGTAACTGACTTCCGGCCCGCCGAGGACAATCTTCAACGCCGGGCGCGCTACTTTCAGTTGGCGAATAACTTCCGTCGTCGGCGCTACATTCCAGATGTAAACGCCAAAGCCGATGATTTGCTTTTGCCCAACATCCGGCTCGCCCAAATCAGCCAGTAAATTTGCGACGATTTCGGCGGTTGACCGTACGATAGTGAATTCACGCAATACCGTTTGCTGGCCCAGATCAGCGCCGCCATGACGCGCCATGTTGGCCAGCAGGTAACGCAGGCCGAGCGAGGCGTGAATGTATTTGGCGTTAAGCGTGCAGAGGATGATGGCAGGTTTCAAAATATTGACCCCGCCGCAACGGGGCTTCCTCGCACGAAATTTTGGGAGTGGATCAGTATTCTGCTTCGCGGATGGTTGGCAGGCCTTCGGCTTCCCAACCCGTGTAGCCGCCGGCCATATTGATGACATTCTTGAAGCCCATCATCTGCAACACGGCAGCCGCCATGGCGGAACGACCGCTGGTGGCGCAATAAAGAACGACCTGACGATCACGTGCTTCGCACAGCGGCGGGTATTTTTTGGCGTAGGTGGGGTCGGCAGCGGCTTCGATAATGCCGCGCGGCACAATGTGGGCGCCGCTAATGTGACCATGCTCGAATTCAGAATGCTCACGGACGTCGACCAGCAAAAAGTCTTCCTTGGCGTCCATCTTGGCTTTGAGTTGTGCCGGTGAAATCTCGGTAATGCAGGATTTGGCAGCCTTGACAAAATCCATCAGGCCGACGGCTTGCTCGGGTTTGTAGAGGTTATACATCGTTGGCATCTCCAGGGGGTGGGTAAGGCAATAAGGGGATTTGTATCATAGCGCGGCGAACGAGTGAACGAATGAGCAGCAAAAGTGCCAAAAGCGTTCGTGATAGTATCGCCCGGTTAGCGGGGCCGTATTTTTAAACAAATTCAATGCCGCGCAACCAAAACATCAGCCAACAGCAAGCAAGAAAGCCAAGGAGACCATGCTAGTCAGTCACGAACGCGAAAAGATGATTAACGCTATTGTCTACTTCGCCAATCACACCCGTCACCTTGGCAAAATCAAGCTGTTCAAGCTGCTTTACCTGCTTGATTTCGAGCATTTCAGCCAAACAGGCCGCAGTGTGACCGGACTTGACTACCGCGCCTGGAAATTTGGGCCGGTGCCCGTAGCGCTTGAGCAGGAATGGGAAGAGCCCGAGGCCGACATGGCCCAAGCTATCCGCATTGAGCCGGAAAAAGTCATCGACTATGTGCGCGAAACCGTTGCTGCACAAGCCGAATTTGATGATAGCCATTTCAGCAAGCGCGAGTTGCGCATCATGGTTGGTTTAGCCGAGCAATACCGCGATGAACTATCGCACCGCATGATTGATGTGACCCATGCTGAAAACGGCGCATGGGCGCGGGTCTGGAACAGCGGGCGCGGCTTTGACCAGCCGATTGACTACGCCATGTCCTTGCGTGATGACGACCCGCACCGCGCCACTATCCTTGAATTTGCGCGTGAGCATCAGGCCCTAATCCACACCGCGCGGGGCTAATCCATGCCCGTGATTTTGCTTGCTTCGCCGGGGCAGATTTTTCGGCATACCCGCTATTACCACGACACAACGGGCTGGCATACCAAATACCTCCTGGTTCTAGCAGCCGATAACAACGATATCGTCTATCGCCTGCTCACCAGTCGCGCTCATGCCCGACCGGAAGCGCCGCCCTGCTATCACGGCGACCCTTACCCTGGCTTCTATCTTGGCCTGCTCGGCGGTTCGCTGAGCACCAAAAGTTGGCTGGA
Organism: Rhodocyclaceae bacterium; assembly: GCA_028687645.1. Lineage (GTDB taxonomy): Bacteria > Pseudomonadota > Gammaproteobacteria > Burkholderiales > Rhodocyclaceae > Azonexus. The sequence continues at coordinate 810 of JAQTZQ010000053.1, read as the reverse complement.
CTTGCGCCGCCAGGACGACTACGACTACCGGCAATTTGCCGCCGACCTTACCGGTGGCTTGGTAACACCGGAAACCAATTTGCCACTTCCACAGCTTTGCGCAGCGCTTGATTGTGCTGCCAACGCCGACGACACCAGCAAGCAGCAAACTCGCCTGATGCGTGATCAACGGGCACGGCTGAGTTGCGAGTAAGCCTTAGAAATGCTCAGATAGAGAAGGCAATGATCGAAAATAAGCGGCAGTTTTCCACCGCGTTAATTCCTTACTTACAGGAATTTCTGACACGCGCAAAACTCGACAAACCCGAGTTAACCCAAGTTCAGGTTCCTCTTGACCTTCAGAGTGCCGCAAATAAATTGGGTGTTGGCTTCAAAACGAGTTTTGGAATGGGAACACCCACCGTTATCCCATGGCTGGCCTGTTTTTTACCCGGGCAAACGGCTGGCAAAGACGGGGTATATCCAGTCATCCTGTATCGCCGCGACAACAATACATTGAGCGTCTGCTATGGGGTCAGCGCAACTGCGCAAGCTACCGACGGTCACTGGCCACGCAAATGGCCTGCAACTCTTGTAAATCAGCTTCCGCATTTCGGACATTCGAAGTACCAAGAGTCTTTTGAACTGCGTTTTTTCCCCAGTGATGAATTGTCGAACCTTCCAGCAATTTCTGAATCATTTATCCTATTTTCCTCAGTTGACCGCGCCAAAAATGCGGCAAACTGAAGCCTGACAAGGAGTTGGCGGAAAAAAGGAGGATCACCCAATGGGTGAAGCGGAATTTGAGCGAAAAAAGCTGGTGACTGCGGT
>JAQTZQ010000225.1 GCA_028687645.1 Rhodocyclaceae bacterium | reverse complement strand
ACAGGCAGTGCCGGTTACCGAGGCCGTTCGTTTGATCCGTCAGGGCGCGACACCGAGTGAAATTGGTGCCCGTCTCAAGCAATGCGTTGAGAACACGCATACCTATCTGGTTCCTGCCGACCTTTTTCACATTTACAAACGAGCCTCCAAAAAGGGCGATACCAGTTTGAGCTGGGGCAGTTATACGCTGGGTTCGTGGCTCAATCTCAAGCCGGTGTTGCATTGCCATCATGATCGCTTTTCCACAATCAGCAAGGTTCGGGGCTTCGAAACCGGGGTTGAGCAGATTTTCAGCAAAGCCATCGGCTGCATTGATGCCGGGCTGGAGGTGCCACGGATTTGTCTCAGTTATGGCGGCTCTCCCGCGCAAGTCAGCCGTTTGCCAGGCTACGCCAGACTGGCCGCCAGAGCGGCTGAAAAAGGGATAGACATTCTCGTTTCGCCAATGAGCGCGACCGCTGCCATCAATGTCGGGCCGGGGGCGCTGTCACTGGCCTTTGCCGCATCCGGGCATACGACCCATTAAGAAAGCACATGATAAATCTCAATCTCCAACACTGGCGTGTCGAGTGTGATGCCGATGGTATTGCCAGTGCCATTCTTGACAAGGCGGGTGAATCGGCCAACTCCCTGTCGCTTGCCGTCATGGACGAACTGGGTGAAATTCTTGACGCCTTCGACCGGGTGCCTCCCAAGGCATTGATTTTCCGCTCCGGCAAGGAGGCAGGCTTTGTTGCCGGGGCCGATATCCAGGAGTTCACCCAGCTTGATACTGCTGAAAAGGGCAGGGCGCTGGTTGAGCGCGGCTGGAAACTGTTCAATCGTCTGGCAGCGCTGACCTATCCGACACTGGCTGTGGTCCGTGGCCATTGCCTGGGAGGCGGGCTGGAATTGGCGCTGGCTTGCCGTTATTTACTGGCGGTCGATGAGCCCGGAACGAAAATGGGTTTGCCGGAAGTCATGCTTGGCATTTTTCCCGGCTGGGGCGGCATGTTGCGCTTGCCGCAGCGAGTCGGGCCGACGGCTGCCATGGACATGATGCTGACTGGCAAGACGATTGATGCCAAGCGCGCCAAGCGCATGGGGCTGGCTGATGAATGCGTACCCGTACGCGTCATGGAATCGGCAGCACGCCAACTGGTGCTTTCTGGTCAGGCGCGCCGTCCCTTGTCATTCATCCAGCGCCTGTTCAACGGGCCGCTCAAAGGGGTTGTCGCCAGTGGCGCGCGCAAGCAGGTCGCCAAAAAGGCCAGCCCGGCGCACTATCCGGCACCCTATGCGATTATCGATATCTGGGCTAAGCACGACGGAAACGCGCTGGCTTCACCGGCCATCATCGATCGCATCATCAGTTCGCCAACGGCGCGAAATCTGGTTCGCGTTTTTTTCTTGCAAGAGCGGCTAAAGAACTTTGGCAAAGAGGCCGCTTTCAAGGCTGAGCGCGTGCATGTGATCGGCGCCGGCGTCATGGGTGGCGATATTGCGGCCTGGTGTGCGCTGCGCGGTATGACCGTAACACTGCAGGAGCAAAGCCTCGAACGCATGGGGCCGGCCTTGCAGCGGGCCGGCCAGCTATTTGCCCGCCGCCTGCGTGACCCGCTTCTGGCGCGTGCTGCCAGTGACCGACTGATTCCGGATGTCAATGGTGATGGCGTGGCGCATGCCGATGTGATCATCGAAGCCATATTCGAGGATATCGCCGCCAAGCATGCGTTGCTCAGAACACTGGAGCCGCGCATGAAGCCGGGGGCATTGCTTGCCACCAATACCTCCAGCCTCAAGCTGGAAGATTTGCGCACGGTTCTAAAACAACCGGAACGTCTGGTCGGCATCCACTTCTTCAACCCGGTGGCGATGATGCCTTTGGTCGAAGTGGTCGCGGCTGTAGGGGTTGATCCAGGCACCGTGCAAGCGGCCTGCGCTTTCGTGCGGCAAATCGACAAATTGCCGCTACCCGTCAGGAGCACGCCGGGCTTTCTGGTCAATGCCGTGCTTGCGCCCTACATGCTGGCGGCAATGCTTGCGGTCGACGACGGAATCAGCCCGGAAACGGTCGATCAAGCCATGCTCGCTTTTGGCATGCCGATGGGGCCCATCGAGTTGGTTGATACGGTTGGGCTCGATATTGCCATGGCAGCAGGTCAGCAACTGGCCGCCGGCGTTGCCGCGCCAAAATGTTTGCTGAGCAAGGTGAATCAAGGCCTGCTTGGCAAAAAATCGGGGCAGGGCTTTTATGTCTGGCGTGACGGCAAGGCGAACAAAGCCAGCGCCGGCGCGGTGCCGGAGGGGTTGGCTGAGCGATTGCTCAACCCCTTGATTGAGCGGGTTGCACAATTGGTCGCCGATGGTGTTGTCAGCGATGCCGATCTGGCCGATGCCGGCGTGATTTTTGGTACAGGCTTTGCCCCTTATACCGGTGGCCCACTCCATTTTCGACAATCAACGCATTGATCTTGCTGCGGCGCCAGTGTGATCGAACTGACTGACTGGCGCCTGGATGCAGCCCTACCAGCACATTACCGCCAAGGCGGGTGAGTCCTGTTGGAGTGCTACGCCCTGGGTTTTCGGTGGCATCAGCGCAAGGCAGGTAAATCTTTTTGTTTTTTTGAGCATTTCTTCTAAAAAACCCGTTGACCATCCCTTCGTCTTGCCTATAATTCATACGTTCGTTTTAATTTAACGAAGTCGCAAAAAAGATACCTAAAGGAGAATCGCTTGAACAAACTGATCGTGAAGAAAGCCGCCGTTCTCGGCGCTGGCGTGATGGGGGCGCAGATTGCCGCGCACCTCGCCAATGCCAATGTGCCGGTCGTACTGTTTGACCTGCCGGCGAAGGATGGAGACAAAAACGGTGTCGTCAAGAAGGCCCTGGATGGCCTCAAAAAACTCGACCCGGCACCGCTGGCCAACAAGGGCAAGCTGAAGTTTATCGATGCCGCCAATTACGACGAGCATCTGCCCTTGCTGGCTGAATGCGATTTGGTGATTGAGGCGATCGCCGAGCGTATGGATTGGAAGAACGATCTCTACGCAAAAATCGCCCCGTTTTTGTCGTCGACCGCAATCATTGCCTCGAATACCTCCGGCCTGTCGATGAATGCGCTAGCCCAGGGCTTGCCCGAGGCGGTACGCCCGCGCTTCTGCGGCATTCACTTCTTCAACCCGCCGCGCTACATGCACCTGGTGGAAATCATCGGCACCCAAAGCACGGATGGCAGCACGCTGGATGCGCTGGAAACCTGGCTTACTTCACGTCTCGGCAAGGGCGTGATTCGTGCGCTGGATACGCCGAATTTTGTCGCCAACCGCATTGGCGTTTTTTCCATTCTCGCCGTCATGCACCACACCGCCGCCTTTGGCCTCGGTTTCGATGAAGTCGACGCGCTGACCGGCCCGAAGATCGGTCGCCCGAAGAGTGCCACCTATCGCACCGCCGACGTCGTCGGCCTCGATACCCTGGCGCATGTGGTGAAGACCATGCAGGACACGCTGCCCGGCGACCCGTGGCATGCCTATTTCACCAATCCGGCATGGCTACAGGCGCTGATTGCCCAAGGTGCGCTCGGACAAAAGACCCGCTGCGGCATCTTCCGCAAGCAGGGCAAGGAAATCCAGGTGCTCGATCTGGCCAAGCAGGATTACCGCACTTCCGCCGGCGAAATTGCCGAGGAAGTCGCTGCCATCCTGAAGGTCAGAAATCCCGCTGAAAAGTTTGCCGCGCTGCGTGCTTCGGCACACCCGCAAGCGCAATTTCTTTGGGCGATTTTTCGCGACATCTTCCATTACGCCGCCGTGCAACTGGAAAGCATCGCCGACAACGCCCGCGATCTCGACTTTGCCATGCGCTGGGGCTTCGGCTGGGCGCAAGGCCCGTTTGAAACCTGGCAGGCCGCAGGGTGGGCGGATACGGCGCAAGCCATTGCCGCCGATATCGCCGCTGGCAAGGCCATGAGCGCAACGCCGCTGCCGGCTTGGGCGCTGGAAAGTGGACGTACCGGCGTGCATGGCGCGCAGGGTTCGTATTCAGCGAGCAAGAATGCCTACGTTCCACGCTCTGCATTGCCGGTTTATCAGCGCCAGTTTTTCCCTGAGCGTGTGCTCGGTGAAGTCGCTGCCACGCCGGAAAAAACCGGTGAAACGCTGTACGAAAATGACGGTGTGCGTCTGTGGCGAAATGTTACGGTCGACGGCGGAATTGGCATCATTTCTTTCAAATCCAAGATGCACACCATCGGCAATGAAGTGCTCGATGGCGTCATTGCCGCCGTGCGTCAGGCCGAGCAAACGCTTGATGGCGTGGTGATCTGGCACGAAGCACCGTTTGCTGTTGGGGCCAATTTGCAACAAGTCGGCGAAGCCTGTGCGGCCGGTCAATTTGATTTGCTGGAGGCAACGGTCGAGAAATTCCAGCGCGCTTCGCAAACCCTTAAATACGCACAAGTGCCGACCGTACTGGCCGTACAGGGCATGGCCTTGGGTGGTGGTTGCGAGTTTGTGATGCACGCCAGCAAGCGCGTCATGGCGCTGGAAAGCTACGTTGGTTTGGTCGAAGCCGGTGTCGGTTTGATTCCTGCTGGCGGCGGCTGCAAGGAATTTGCGGTGCGCGCTGCCGACTGGGCGGCGCAATCGGCAACGCCGGGCGAGGTGTTCAATTACCTGCAACCGGTGTTCCAGACCATCGCCATGGCCAAGGTGGCCAAGAGCGCGGTTGAGGCGATTGATTTTGGTTTCGCCAAGCCGTCTGACACCATCCTCTTCAACGCCAACGAACTACTTTTTGTTGCCATCAAGGAAGCCCGCGCGCTGGCCGATGCCGGTTACGCACCACCGATGATGGCGCGCGCCATCCCCGTGGCTGGCAAAAACGGTATCGCTACTTTCGAGATGATGCTGGTCAATATGAAGGAAGGCGGCATGATTTCCGCCCACGACTACCGTGTTGCCAAGGCTGCGGCGACCGCGCTGTGTGGTGGCGAAGTCGAAACCGGTAGCCTGGTTGATGAGGAATGGCTGCTGACGGTCGAGCGCCGTCTCTTCGTTGAGCTACTGAAAACACCAGAAACCCAGGCCCGGATCAAGCACATGCTGGAAACCGGCAAGCCACTCCGTAACTAATCGGGCTAAGGACAAAATTATGAGCAAACAAATTCAAGACGCCTACATCGTTGCCGCGACCCGCTTGCCGGTGTCCAAGCGCAACGGGATGTTCAAAAACGTGCGGCCGGACGATATGTTGGCGGCGGTGATCAAATCAGTCGTTGCCCAAGTGCCGGGCATTGATCCGGCGCTGATCGGTGACGTGATCATCGGTTGCGCCATGCCGGAAGCGGAGCAGGGCATGAACGTTGCCCGTATCGGCCTGCTGCTGGCCGGGCTGCCGATTACGGTGCCGGGGATCACCATCAACCGTTTCTGCTCCTCCGGGG
>JAQTZQ010000224.1 GCA_028687645.1 Rhodocyclaceae bacterium | reverse complement strand
GAGTTGATTGAGGCGCACCCCGATTTTCAACTGGTCATTTCCTACAATCCGGGCTACCAAAGCCTGATGAAAGACCTCAAGCAATCGACCAAACAACGTTTCACTGCCTTTCAGTTCGACTACCCGGATGCCACGCTGGAGGCTGAAATTATCACCAAGGAAGCGGCGGTCAACGGCGAAATGGCAGCGAAATTGATCGCAGTCGCCCAGGTTGGCCGCCGGCTAAAAGGGCACGGGCTGGATGAAGGCATTTCAACGCGCCTGATCGTCTACGCCGCCACGCTGATCGGCAAGGGCGTTTCGCCCATCGACGCCTGCAAAATGGCGATGGTGCGCCCGATCACTGACGATGCCGACGTGATCGATACGCTGGATCACGCCATCAGCGCCGTTTTCGGCTAAGTCGCGATGGCTGTTCCCGGCATCCGCAACGTTCCGGACGCCCGGCAACGCTTGATGGCCACGCCCGAGTCGCAATCGGCCTGGGCCGTCCTTGATTCCGGCTTTGCTGCGGTGGCCGATGTTTTCGACGAATGTTACGACGCCGCCAGGCTGGTCATCAGCAACGACGAAATCCCGGCCTTTCTCGATGCTGCGCGCCTTATCGGCAAACTAGGCCGTGGTGCCGAGCCGCTACTCGCCTTTCTCGAACACTGGCCCACCGTCGTCCAAGTCACCGGCTTGACCCAGGCGGCCCTGCTGCCGCAGGTCATGACCGCCATTCGCAGCCTGCAAAAATCACCCAACGGCCCGGCCATCACGCCCTTGCTGCAAACCCTGGGCGCCGTTGCCGAACGCCTGCGCACCGGCGAGGCGCTAGAACATTACCTGACGCTGATGCTCGATCTGGCGACGCGCACCTCCGGCTCCATCCACGGCCATCACGTCACCGAACCCAGCCCCTCGCTGCCCAATTTTTTGCGTCAGGCCCCGCGCCTGCTCAGCATTGTCTCGCTGGCTGGCTTGAAACGCTGGATCAACGACGGCATCCGCCTGAGTGGCGACCATCCCGACAAGCAGCGCAACTATTTCGCACTGGAATCGCCGGAAAGCCGCGCCATCCTGCAACGTGAGCGCGAAGGCACGCTCTTCGCCGACGTCGAACGCCGCCTTGAACTAACCCAGACTGCGCTGTGGCAAGACGACAGCCTGCTCATTCCCTACTCCACCGCCTTCGCCGACAGCCGCCTCAAGCCTTATCTCGCCGCCGACGGCATGCGCCTGCCTGACGTGCTCGACAAGCATCTTGGCATCAGTGGCCTCAGCCGTTATCGCGCCATGCTCGCCCACCTCGCCGGCCACCGGCGCTGGAGCCAGCCGATGATTGCCGACAACTGGAGCCCGATGCAGCGCCTGGCGGTTGAAACGCTGGAAGACGCGCGGGTCGACACCCTGTTGCTGCGCCGCTTTCCCGGCCTGAAAAATACCTTGCTCGCGCTTCACCCCAAACCTGCTGCCGATGCCTGCGATCCGCAAACCGAGAGTTGCCTGCGCCACCGCCTGACTTGCCTGTCGCGCGCCTGCCTCGATCCCGAACACGGCTACCGCGACCAGCACATCATTAATTTCACTCAACACTTTCACACCCTGCTGGCCGCCAACGAGGCCTCGACCCGCGCCGTCGCCGACCTTGCCCTGCTGTTCGTCACCCGCACCCGCTTGCAGAGCGACCAGCTCGCCACCATGCACTTCACCGACACCGAAGTCGATTACCGCGACGACAACCGCCATCTGTGGACCTTCATCGAATCGGGCGACGAAGAAGATAGTTTTGACCCGCCGCCAGCGGAAGCCAACGAGCAGCCGCTCGGTCTGCCGCCACGCCACTATGCGGAATGGGATGAAACCACCGAAAACTATCGCCCGGACTGGACGGCGGTTTACGAAGCCCTGCACCCCTCAGGGCGCGCCGCCGACATCGACCAGTTGCTCGAAAAGCACGCCATTCTCGCCCGCCGCCTCAAGCGCCTGCTCGACCTGCTGAAGCCGCAGGATCGCGTCCGTCTGCGTTATCAGGAAGAAGGCAGCGAGCTGGATCTCGACGTCGCCGTGCGCGCCCTGATCGACTGGAAATGCGGCCACCTGCCCGAGCCGCGCATCAACATCAGTCACCGCACCAATGGCCGCGACATCAGCGTGCTGCTCCTGGTTGATCTCTCGCAGTCGCTCAACGAAACACTCGCCGGCAGCAATCAAACGATTTTGCAAACCGCCAAAGAAGCCGTGGCCTTGCTCGGCTGGGCTATCGACCAACTGGGCGACGCCTGCGCCATCGCCGGCTTTCACTCCAACACCCGGCACGAGGTGCGCTACCACCACATCAAGGGCTTCTCCGAGCCTTGGGATGACACGGTCAAAGCCCGTCTGGCCGCTGTTGAAGCCGGCTGGTCAACACGCATGGGCGCCGCCATCCGCCACGCCGGCAGCATGCTCGCCGCACGCCGCACGGAAAAGCGCATCCTGCTGGTGCTGACCGACGGCGAACCCGCCGACATCGACGAAAGCGATCCGCAACACCTGATCGCCGATACAAAAAAGGCCGTCGAAGAGCTGTCGACCGCAGGGATTACCACCTTTTGCCTGAGCCTCGACCCCAAGGCAGATGACTACGTTGGCGACATATTCGGCCACAATTGGCGCGTCCTTGATCGCATAGAGCGCCTGCCCGAACAACTGCCGATGGTTTATCTCAACCTGACGCGCTGATTGACGAGCTTGGCAGCAGCCCGTAAAGTCAGGCCAACCTGAACTCAATCGAAAATAATTCAGCCTACCATGAACCTCGTCCGCACCCTGACGCTGCGCCAGCTCCAGATTTTTGTCGTCGCCGCGCGCCACCTGAGCTACGCCCGCGCCGCCGAGGAACTGCACCTGACGCCACCCGCGGTTTCCATGCAGCTCAAACAACTGGAAGACAACGCCGGCCTGCCGCTGTTCGAGCGCATGGGGCGCGGGGTTACGTTGACCCAAGCCGGCGAATTGCTGGTGCACCACGCCTTGCGCATCCTCGGCGAGATCAAGGATGCCGAATCCAACCTGCAAGCCCTGCTCGGTGCTGAAGTTGGCAAACTGTCGGTGGGCCTGGTCAGCACTGCTAAATACTTCATGCCGCGCCTGCTCGCCCAGTTTGCCGAAGCGCATGCCGGCATCGAGATCGAATTTACCGTCGGCAACCGCGAAGCGTTGCTGCAAAAATTGCAGGACAACGCCATCGACCTCGCGGTAATGGGCCGCACGCCGGTCGAAATTGATGCCCACGCCGAGCCCATCGCCCGTCACCCTTATGTCCTGATCGCCCCGGCCGATCACCCTTTGCGCCATGCCGAGTGTTTTGATTTGCAGGAGCTGCGCAAAGAAACTTTCCTGCTGCGCGAAGAAGGTTCCGGGTCGCGCCGGGTGGCCGAGGAAATGTTCAAAAACCACCTGTTCACCCCGGCGCGCAGCATCAGCCTGGGCAGTAATGAAACCATCAAGCAGGCCGTCATGGCCGGTATGGGGGTCAGCTTGTTGTCGCTGCACACCTTGCCGCTGGAACTTAAAACAGCCGAGTTGTGCATTCTCGATGTCATCGGCACCCCGATCGAGCGCACCTGGTACGTCGTCCACATGAATAGCAAACGTCTGCTGCCTGCCGGGCAAAAATTCCGTGAATTTCTGCTCGATCATGCCGCGATCGGACTGGAACGCGAATTCAACCGCTACGTTTCGGCCTGCAAGGCAAGTTGAGATGAGATGAGATGCAACCACTATTCACCAACCACTAATAACCACTCACCACCATGCACCCGCGCCTGATCATTGCCGAACTCGAAGAGCACCCGCTCCGCCACCGTCTGAACAACGAGTTTCACGCCCGGCCACCGGTGCCGCTGCTCGGTGCCATGCTGGTCTCGCACCTGGTCTTCAAGCACAGCGCAACCATGGTGCAGGCCGCGCGTGACAACGTCACCCGGCTGACCCAGACCCACGCTTGCCAGGCAATCGACAGCTCCGACGCGCACATGATGTTGGAAACCAGCAGCTTCCGCATGCGCTGGGAGCTGCACACCGAATTCTCCAGCTACACCTTCTATCGGCCATTGATCAGCGGCGAGCCGCTGCATCCCGACGTCACCGCCTTTGACGCAGTCAATCCCGAGTGGCTGGGCGCCATCCCTGGCAAGCTGATGGTTGCCACCCACATCGAGTTACGGTCAACCGCCGAAATCAGCCCGGAATCGGTGCTCGCCAGCCTGACGCCGAATGGCCGCACGATGGTCGCCGCCAAGGTCGCCGATGAAGCGGCGTGGATATTTACCGACTTCAAGATCGACAACGGCTTCTCGCGCTTTTTGATCCTCAACGAAAGCATGACCCAGCGCCAGTCCGGGCGCACCGTGCAACGTCTGGCAGAAATTGAAACCTACCGCATGATGGCCCTGCTCGGCCTGCCGGTCGCCAAGGAAGTCAGCCGCTGGCTGTACAGCGGGGAAAAGCAGCTCGCTGAAATGATGGATCACATCGGCCAGGCGCGCTCGCCGGACGACGAACGCGAAGTACTCGGCACCCTGTCCAAACTCGCCGCCGAGGTTGAACACTCGGTGGCGCGCACCACCTTCCGCTTCGGCGCCTCACACGCCTACCACGGCCTGGTCATGCAACGCATTGAAGAGCTGCGCGAAACCCGCATTTCCGGCCTACCTACGTTTTTTGAATTCATGCAGCGCCGCCTGCTGCCGGCGATGAACACCTGCGAAGCGATCAGCCGCCGCCAGGAAGAACTCTCCGGCCGCGTCGCACGCAACAGCCAACTGCTGCGCACCCGCGTCGATATTGAGTTGGAACGCCAGAATCAGGAACTACTCGGCCAAATGAACCGCCGCGCCCGCCTGCAACTACGTTTGCAGGAAACAGTTGAAGGCCTGTCGGTGGTCGTGCTGACTTACTACGGCTCGCAACTGGTGCAATACCTGGCCAAAGGTACAAAGCATTTGCACCACCTCAACACCGACATCATCACCGCCATCTCCATCCCCATCATCGCCGGTCTGGTGGCTTGGGGCACGCGGCGGATGCGTAAAAAACTTGCGGCAGAGGAAGGCGGCGAGCGTTGAACCATGATTATCCACGCGGTCGGGATCGTTATGCAGCGAGCGTGTCGAGCGGCAACGAAAGCCGGTAGAGCACACCCAGGGCAATGTCGATTTCCCCGGCCAGACGACGGTACCGGCATGTTGGGGTTAGGCGATGGCCAGGGGGGTGTCTTCCTAGCTGGGTATACGCAGGGGGTGACACGGCAGTGGAGTGTGGACTTTCAATCGCTGGTGAGACTTAGCCCGGATCTTGCACAAATAGGGCGAATAACGCGATAAGTATTTGATAAAATTGGAGTTATCGAGAAACCAATTCGTAAAAAATGCCTACCTGTATTCGCCCAGCCTTGAATTCTACGCCGGA
>JAQTZQ010000052.1 GCA_028687645.1 Rhodocyclaceae bacterium | reverse complement strand
AATACTTGAAGACCAACCTGCGAGAAATCGAGATTTCCGGGCTGCATGGTTCTATTTTCGAACAACAGGGCATTCAAGAATTGGCCTCGGTATTACGTCAGGAAATACAGGCCAAACAGAACTCAGCGATGCATGATGAACAGTAACGATTTAGTCAGCATCAAGGCAAAAGGGATACTGCTAGTGACCCTCATCCTGCTGCTCATCGCCTTGGTGCTCGCCTGGCGCTGGTCATCCTTGAGCGACTGGCTCGCCCCCCATCGCTTAGTTGAGGCATTGCGTCAAGCCGGCGCCCATCAGGGAACGATCCTTTCGATCGCTTATATCACCCTGGCCAGTGTCACCGCAGTACCTCTTGGCGTAATTATTGTCGTTAGTTCAATCGCCTTTGGCCCATGGCTTGGCAGTGCGCTTGTTATTTCCGGGGCCTGTATTGGAAGCGTATGTAGCTATGGCATCGGATCCATGCTTGGTCATGAAGGGCTTTGTCGCTTTGGTGGAGAAAGACTCAATCGTCTAAGCGAAAAACTGGCCAAAAAAGGAATTTTGTCCGTAGTGGTACTCAGAATGCTGCCAGTTGCACCCTTTGCAATTGTGAATATGGTGGCAGGCGCTTCGCACATTCGCATTAGGGATTTTTTGATTGGAACAGCCTTGGGGATGCTCCCCGGAACATTGATTCTGAGCTACCTATCCAATTCAATCTTGATTTTTTAGCACACCCTGACGGTGATGACATCAAGAAAAACGGTACATGTCAGCCATTAACTGGTTGCACTTCGCGCCATGCCTTGCGAAGCAAATGCTGCACAAGCAGATAAAACGGCATTCTAAGATAGTGTGAACGTAGATACAGCACTTGACGTGCCAGCGCTTGGCCTTTCTGCTGGCAACTAGGATGGAAGCCAAGAAATATTGCATCAAAAAGCCAGTCATGCCAAGTAAACAGCTGAGGCATAACCCCCTTGTCTCTCATCACACCAGCGATGCATCCTGCATTTTTTGAATCGAGAACATGCTCCATATATCGTCCAGCCAAGGCCAAAACAACGGTTAAATCGAGGTCTACAGCACGATTTACCAGCCCGACAACTGAGCTCTTATCTTCAAACAAATCTATCCAAAGATCATGCAGATCCAGTAAATTTCGTAGCGCATTTTCGCACTCCCCCTCACAAAACAAATGGGCTGCACCGTGGAGAAACATATCCTCCGGAGCAAGCACATCAACCGAGGCCATGCCAGTTGATGGACGTGCCGAGGCGATTAATCGATCAGAATCAGGCTTATAACGAGCAGTCAGCGGCAGGATTGCATGATGGACATCTAGGTTGGTACCTCGATGAATATGCTGCATTGGCGGTAACTCATGCATCCATCGGCGATAGTAGTACTGATCATAAGAATCGGCTTTGGTGGTCAGCCAACCATTGGAGACCAGAGCCCGCTCAACGGCGGCCAGTTGATTGAGTGGCACCAGTAGATCGATATCACCGAAGTTTCTAAACCGGGCGAACGGCTTCTTCTCAAGCGCATAGGCGGCGCCTTTAAGTAGGATCGGCCGAGTATTCTCGGACGCCAATATCTGCGCAAGCTCTTCCACTTCCCAAATCAAAGAGGCGAATCGATGATCAGCGATATTTTTCTCTGCAATAAAAGCTTCCCGAGCCCGTAGCGGCCATTTGTGACACGCGACATATGGCTCGACAGCCGACAGCATACGGCCAATTACATTTGCGTTTCGCGCCTGGCGAATCAACAGCCCCCACGATGCCTCATCAAGCGATGCCGCCGTGCCAGGAAAGCGCAAGACAGTAATTAACAAGGGCTGATTTATCTCGGCTTTATTCAACATCATTTCAAACGTTTGTCTTGCACACTTCTTCGCCAAGCTCTTTGAATTTAGCAAGCGCCAGATCAAGACTTGAATAAGTCAAACGATAGCAATCAACAGAATCAACCAGTGCGCCCAATGTTGAAAACCCTTTTGCCCCGAAACCTCTAAAATTGAATGCATTCTTGGCAAGCTCCACGACCGCCTCTGCCTTTTGCATAGGTTTCAATTCCAGTTCCACGTCCTTGTCGTACTGTGGAAAGATAAGCCAGCGAGGCTTCGCTAAAGTTCTCGATTGTAGAACGCTCTCGGTAGTTGGTCGCATGTGTGCAACCTCACCCTTGATCGTATCCTTCACTGGCAAAGTAAAGTCAGCGGCCGGGAAGCGTTGGCCTATTAATTCGATGGAAGCATTTTTCAGACTAACGGGCCTGACAAATGGCGACAACATTAGGGACTCAGGGTCAAGCAATGCCAGTTCGTCGGAGAGGAGCCGCCATCCTGACATGGTCAACGCTGCACAAAGCGTACTTTTTCCAGAACCGGGTGGCGCAGGAAGGATAACCGCCAAATCATTCCAGGCAAGTACTGCGCTGTGACACATCAAAAAATGATGCGCAGTAGATGTCACACACCAGTTCATACCCCACTCGAGCAAAGGATAGGCCTGACTCGCAGGTAGTGCATCGAAAGGAAAGACCCCGTCAATACTCATGTTAACCAAGGGGCTTACCCATCGTCTTAATCCATTGACTGGCGCAATGGTCAATTCGAAATCAACGAATGCGTAATCATCAAGGATGGAAAAATCAGCATACGACGAGGCAATCGCGTCCCAAACAAAAGGGAGTGGTGATCGAATACGAAAAACAAAGGGGGGGGCGAGCAGAATGACCCCGTCCTCTAGAAAATCACGAGGCAAAATCCCGGCAATTCTCGCAGGCGTCATTTATCTGGCAGGAAACGAATCAAAGAAGCCTCTTCAGATAACTCAGTCAGGTTGCTCTCGAGAAAGGCCATGATTTCCATCTCTGTCGATGCGCCCAATTCTTTGCCAAGTTTTGCCGCCAGTTGTTGCGTAGTGAGAGGCGATTCATCGAGTTGCGCCAAAATCCATGCACAGCCTTCATTTAATCCAAGAATTTTTCCAGAATAAGGAAAACATACCGAACAGGTAGCATCCAAGTGCTGGTGTAGGCGCCAACCAGCCGAAATCTCCCAAGCTCCCTGCTGCAATGGTAAAACGATTCTGTCGATAATGAATGCCTACTATGCTTACGCTTTTCCAACCCACTTAAGGTAAAAAGTTTGAACCATGTCAGCAGTCCAGCTTACAACTGCAGTGTCTTTGGCTTCGTAGGTGGTCGAGCCAGTAAATAAAATTTGCCACATTGCCCGAACGTCAAACACGTTCAGGGCGTCACCGGCGCGATCAGTTAAGACATCCATATACATCACGAGCAAATGCCCTCCCCGCTCATCCCACAAGTTCACTTTCCCCTGCGGCGTTTCCACTTTGAGACCTGCTAGGATGTCATAGACTTTGGTGTCTAGCGTCCATTTATCATTTCCC
Source organism: Rhodocyclaceae bacterium (assembly GCA_028687645.1). GTDB lineage: Bacteria > Pseudomonadota > Gammaproteobacteria > Burkholderiales > Rhodocyclaceae > Azonexus. The sequence continues at coordinate 20,732 of JAQTZQ010000052.1, read as the reverse complement.
GGAATAGTAAATTCGCACATTCGCAAAGTTAGGACAGGATTAACATTACCCCAGTTTTCGTATGAATTTCCTTGATTAGCATAAACCCCTTTTGAGCTTGGGGTACAGCCAGTATAGTTATGCACCGCACTAGTCGCAGGATTAGCCGCAATAGACCCGAAGGCTGAAGGAGAACTGCAAACACCACCAGCCAAGGCGCTACCGCTCTTCATTGAGGCCAATACCGCACCGACACTACCACCCAGCAGAACGCGACGCCTCTTTAATTGGTCGGACATCGTTGTCAACTGACTATCTACTTCAACGACACTTTTCTGGCCGGATGACTCATTTTTCATTTTCAAACCCCACTCTTCCGCAGCACGTTATCCGGAATACCCTGATGGATATGCCAAAGCAAATTCCAAGCCAAAATTTAAATCAATGCAAAATCAACAGCTTAATAAAATCAAAAAGTCCACCCATCAAGCTGTGTAAAAAAAACCGACACACATGAAGTAGGCCGTTTTCAGTTTCCAACTTTTACGACCTTAACAACAAGGAATAAAATCACGGTGCTCCAGATATTTCTAGGAAGCACAGAATTAGTCCCCCATGAGCTTGATCAAATAATTTACCGGAATAGCATAGGCAATTCCGGAAGGCTGACTAAGTGCGGCTTCTTTGCTGCCCTTGATAAATACCATGTTGATGATACCAATGACATTGCCCGTTTCAATATCGAAAACGGGACTACCGCTGTTCCCTGGATAAGCAGTCGCATCGAGCTGAAAAATATTGAAGGTACCACTTTTGAGCTGACGAATCAGCTTTTGGTTGAGTTGCCTCGAATTCCCACCGGGCAATGCAATCGGCGTAATAGACGAAACAATCCCGCGATGCGTCACCGGAGAAAAGCCCAGGGCACCACCAATCGGAAACCCTGTAAATGCAACACTCTGCCCCTCACGCACCGAGTCAGAATTTTTCAAACTTAACGCAGGTAGCGCGGCGCCATCAATACTCAGCACAGCCAAGTCATGCGCTTGGTCGCGATGGAGCAGCCGTGCCGAACGCACCAGTGGCTCGCCAAGTTCATTTCTCCCCTGAACAACCAGCGCCGCACCATCAAGATCAGCACTCTCAGGAACCACATGCGAATTGGTCGCAACCAATTTGCCATTCCCAACCACAAACCCTGTGCCGCGAAGCATAAATTGGGGACTGTTGGTTTTTTTGTAGACGCCGACCACGACGATCGATGGCTTGATCCGCACAATGGTCTCAGGAAGGTCTGCCAAAGCCATTGGCACACAAGCTATCCAACTCAGAACAAAGGCAAACAAGTAAAAAAAACCTAACCCAACGAGGTGCCCGGACATTACATCATCCGGCGATTGGCAATACGATGAAGCTCTGGCGAGGGCTCGGTCACCGAAGGATCAAACGGGTGCTGATCGCGCTTGAAAATTTCCCGAATGCGTTTAACGTAACCCTGTGTTTCAGCGTAAGGCGGAATGCCGGCGTATTTATTCACTGCCCCCTCGCCAGCGTTATATGCAGCAGCGACAAGCATTACGTCGCCCTTGAAGTAGGCCAGTAACCAGCGAAGATAAGATAACCCGCCCCGAATATTCTGCTCCGGGTCAAAAGGCTTCTTCACATTAAAGCGCTCTGCAGTTTCGGGAATTAGTTGCATCAATCCTTGGGCATTTTTGGGTGATACGGCATCGGCGGCAAAGTTGGATTCTGCACGAATAACCGCCATGGCCAAACGCGGATAGACCCCATATTGCGGCGCCAACTTGAGTACCAATGCCATCACCTTACGATGATCAGGAGAGGCTTTGGCAACGATGTCTTGTCCATTGTGATCAAAATCGAGCGCATCCAAGCGCGCCAGACATTCCGGGCGTTGACCACCCGGTTCACCCACTTGCGCCAACATGCGCTGCGCCGGCAAATCTCCCTGTTTTGCAGCCAGATTAAAAAAGTAGGCGGCGCTGGCATCGTCTCGCGGTATTCCCCGACCATTCGCATAGATCCAGCCTAAACTGTACTGAGAGGTAATATCGCCATACTTTGCGGCCAAACAGTAGAGTTCGAGCGCCTTAAGGGGATCACGCACCACGCCTTCGCCATGTTCAAAACTTTGCGCCTCATGCCTCAGCGCTGCCAAACGCTCATTGGTGGGCTTATAAACATCAGCGACAGCACACCCCACCCAATTGCCTAAAGGCACAATTGAAGCAATAGCTAACCAGCGAAGTATTTTCGATTTATTCTGCAAGACATCCCTAGAAAAAACAGTGATCCAGAACTTAACGATAGTCTTTAAATTTCCTTTTGCAACTTCGCCACTTCGGCTTGACCCGGGAACTTATCGCCTAGTTTTGCTAGAGCCTCGAGTTCCTTCCGTGCCTCATCCTTTCGCCCTGCACTAATCAAGACTTTGGCCAGATTCAACTGAATGGCTGAGGCTTGCGGTGAAATGGCCAGCGCCTTTCTGAGCATCTCCGTTGCTTGAGAAACCTCTCCTTTATCAGCCAGCAACATCGCCAAAGTATCCATAAACGGGGGCTGGTTGGGCGACAATTGATTGGCTTTTTCGGCATACTCCATGGCCTTGGGCAACTTTAACTGACCAGACACCCACGCCAAGTTATTGAGCACCAAAGAATTATTGGGCTGCAAATCCAAGGCGACTCGGTAATGCTGAGCCGCCCCAGCATAATCTTTACGAGCAGTAGCAACATCACCAAGATGCATGCGAAAAGCGATATCTTTTGGATGATCTTTGGTCCAAGCGCTCACCACCTTATCTGCTTCAGCCGTGTTACCGGAGGCCAGAAGCGCCGAATGGAGTTTGATCGCCAACTCCGGGGCCGGAACCTGCTTGAGACCTGTCCGATAGGCTGCGATCGCTTCCGGCCATTGCTTGCCTGATGCGTAAATATCGCCCTCCAATAGAAAGCCGGTAGCCTCCTTCGGACGCTGTTTCTGAACATCTCGTGCCAGCGCCAAGGCATCCTGAGGCTTCTTGGCATCTAGGGACAGCATCATCAAGCCACGTTGAGCCTCAAGTAAATCAGGCTTGATCTCAATGGCTTTACGCAAATTCTTAGCTGCTTCTTCTTTGTTTTTGTTGGCCAGATGAATTTCTGCCATGCGCATCTGAGCGATAGGCGAGGTCGGCTGAATCGAGGCCAGTTTGCTATAGGTCGCTAATGCCTGATTTGAATCCCCGGCGATCTGCTGCGTACGTCCCAAAGCATCCAACAACTCCGGCTTGTCGGGTATTGCAGCAAGGGCATTCTGAGCAGCCGTCAGTGCAGTCTTGGAATCCTTGTTACGCAAATGAAACTCGATCTGCGCGAGACGCGGTGCCAACTCGGTTGGATTCGCTTCAACGGCTTTGGATATAAAACTCAAAACCTCCTCTGGCTTACCGCCAGCAGCGTTCTTGAGATCAGCCAATGCCAACAATGCCCCGATATTTTTGGGCTCTTTGGCGAGGACCGCCTCGAAACGTCTACGCGCGTCATCCGGCTTTTTTTCTGCCATATCCATGGCTGCCAAACTGACCGCAGCAGGCAAAAATGCAGGATTGATCGCTAGCGCCTGCTCAAAACTCTTACGCGCTCCCACGATATCTTTTTTGGCCAGCAGGGTACGAGCACGAAGATTGTAGGTGGCCGCGTTGTCGGGTTGCTTTTTCTCCAGACTATCGATGGCCTTCAAGGCTTTATCGAAATCACTACGGCGCAAATGTGCTGCAATCAAGGCTAGATCAGCCGTGTTTCCGGTATCCGATGCCGAGATTTCTTCCAGTTCGCTGAAGCCCCCATTCATGTCCCCCATTGCCATATGGGTCACCGCGAGGGAAGTACGCTTGGCCGGATCTTTTGGATCAAGCTTGGCGGCTTTGGCGAAATAAACTTCAGCCTTCTTTAATTCACCGTTTTGCAGAAAAGTTTGCCCTGCCAGCGCAAGAAGTGCGGGGTCTTTATCTATTTTATCCAACACCGGCGCCAAGGCCTCTGCAGCTTTGCTGGATTGCCCCATACGCAAATAATTTGCCACCAGCAAACGGCGTGCAAGCGGCAAATCGGGGATTTGTTGTAATGCTTTGTTTAGATAAGACTCTGCCTGGACAAAGGCACCCAGTTGAAACTCGATCGCGCCAGCAATTTGCAGGGCACTCGGATTATTTGGGGCAATTTTGATTAACTGCTGAGCAAGTTCCCTTGCTCCTTTGTAGTCTTTACGCTGATAACTGAGTTGCGTATCCAGATAGATCGTCTGTGGATGCTTAGGAGCGACCTTCTTGAGCGCCTCTAGCTGCTTTGTGGCATCCTCGATCTTGCCTTGTTGCATCAGCCCATTAATGATGGCGGAGTGAGCCATCAAGAAATCGGGCTTGGCAACGACCGCCTTCTGATAAAGCTCGAGAGCCGCGCCCGCATCGCCTTGCACTGCCGCCAAGGAACCTTTCAGCAGCAAGGCTTCGTGGTTACCGGGAGCTTTTGCCAAGACAGCATCGACAATCTCAGATGCCCCGGCAAAATCTCGATTCGCGGCTTTGAATCTGGCATTGGCCAGCAATGCTGGAGCGTAATCTGCCTGAGCCGCCAGCGCCTCAGTCAAACTAGCCTGCGCCGCCTCACGATTGCCTTGGGCCTGATACGCTGCACTGACAATAGTTTTTAGTGAAGCGCGAGGTTCTCCGGCAGGCAGCTCAACTTTCGAAAACTCTTCAATCACCTTTTTCGCTTGCCCTGAGCTAAGCAGGGCTCGCGCCAAGGTCGGCGTGGTTTGTTCGGTCGCATAGTTGAGCGCTAGCGCTTTTCTCAGTTCCACCTCGGCACCAGCGATATCGCCACTTTCAAGGAGCGCCTGACCCAGCAAAAAACGCGCCTCTCCCAAATTCGGGTTTTGTTGTAAGGCATTTTTCAGTTGAATCACCGCCGCCTTGTTATCATTTTTGGCAAGGAACTCTTTTCCAGAAGCCATCAATTTTTCTGGCGACTCGCCGCCGCAACCGGCAACCAAGGCTGACAGCAGAGCGGTCGTCAACACTGAAGCGCGGAATAGATTACGTGTTCTCATGGGGTCGACTTTCATCAATTGAATCGTTACTTAAGTCCAAGACGGTGCATCAAATCATAGAGCGTTGGGCGACTGATACCGAGAATTTCTGAGGCACGAACCACGTTACCATTGGCGCGTCCGAGCGCCGTAACTACGGCCTGGCGCTCCGCATCATCTCGCACGCGGCGCAAATCGATAAACTCAGAGGTGTCATCGATTGATGCAGTCAGACCAATATCGTCAGAAGATATTTGTGCGCCATCGGCCATGATGACGGCACGCTTGATACAATTTTCGAGTTCTCGAACATTACCCGGCCATCGATGCGCTTCGATGACACGAACCGCATCTTCATTGAGCATCATATGACCACGGTTTTGCTCATTGGCAAAACGGCGAATAAACGCGTGCGCCAGTAATGCAGGGTCACCAATACGCGCTCTAAGCGGCGGGATATTGATGACAATTTCCGCCAATCGATAATAAAGATCTTCTCGGAAGCGACCATCGGCGATCAGCGCGGTCAGGTCCTGATGCGTTGCGCAGACGATACGGACATCGACCGGAATCTCCTGGCGCCCCCCCAAACGCTCGATCACGCGCTCTTGCAAAAACCGTAGCAATTTAGATTGAAGAGTTAGAGGAAGATCGCCGATTTCGTCGAGAAATAGGGTTCCACCATGAGCGGTCTCAATCTTGCCCAGTGTAGTTTTGGCCGCGCCGGTAAAAGCCCCTTTTTCGTAACCAAAAAGCTCACTTTCCAAAAGATTGTCCGGGATGGCCGCACAGTTGATGGCAACGAATCGTTCTTTTTTGCGTTGAGAACTCTCGTGCACCCCTCTCGCTAAAACTTCCTTGCCGGTTCCGCTCTCCCCCAGCAGCATGGCCGTTACATTGCTGTTGGCGATTTTTTCGATGGTTCGGCAAATACGCAGCATTTGCGCATCTCGAGTAATCAAGCCAGCGAGCGCGGGCGGGTGCTGCATTTCCTGCAAACGTCGGTTTTCCTGCTGCAAATCATAGAGCCTGAAGGCACGCTCGATGGTTAAGGTCAGCAACTCTGGCTCAAAGGGCTTGGCAAAAAAATCGTAGGCACCCAAAGCGATTGCCCGCAAGGCGTTGGCTCTATCGTTTTGCCCGGTCAGAACGATCACCTTGGTTTCCGGGGCGGCCGAAAGGATCTGCTCAAGTAGCCTAAACCCCTCCGATACTGAATCAGCATCAGGAGGAAGACCAAGGTCCATGGTAACCACGGGCGGAGAATGTCGATGGATTTGTGCCAGCGCACTCTCGCGATCCCCTGCCGTCAAGGTCTCAAATTGATCAAAAGACCATCGCAACTGCTTTTGCAGTGCTGGATCATCTTCGACAATTAACAACGGGCGAGGCTTCTCTGTACTCACGCAACTTCCTTTTCTCGCAGATCAGATGCAGTATTTACCTCGAACAACGGCAGAATCATCGTAATCCGCGTCCCTTTGCTCTCTTCGCTCTCAACCGACAATTCGCCACCCAATTCTCGAATGTACTGGGCGCTTTCATAGGCCCCGATTCCCATGCCTGCTTGCTTGGTGCTCTGGAACGGTTTAAACAATCGATTGCGGATAAATTCCTGACTCATCCCTTGCCCTGTATCCCCGACTTCAATGGCGGCACGGTCCCCGCGACGCACCAGAGAAACCCAGACCATACCCTCCGGCGGCGTTGCATCCAGCGCATTTTGTACCAAATGACCAATCACCCGTTCCAGACGCTCCTCATGGCCACGGGTGATCAGCTGATCAGCAATGCGCAATTCAATAGAACGACCTTGGCCCATTTTAGCGCGATGTATGCGCTCAATGACATCTGGAATATTTACGCCGCAAGGCGTACCGGGTGGCGTCGCGCCCTCACGTAACTGCATCATGAGTTGGCGCATTCGCTCTACCGAATGCTCGACCGTCATCAACATATCCTGTTGAAACTCGGGGTTATCACGATGACGTTCTGCATTGCGCAACATGAGGGAGAGCTGGGTCACGATATTTTTTAAGTCATGCACCACAAAAGCTGACATTTTGTTGAAAGCATCAAATTTTTTCGCTTCCAGCAAGGCTTCGGTGGCCTGCATCTTGGCCAAAAAACCCGCTGCCTGACAACCGGCAGTTCGCAACAAATCGTTAACCTCCCAATTGATATCCAGTTGGGTTCGAGAACTCGCCAGAATGACAAAGCCAGTAATTTCGTTGCCCACCATCAGTGGAATAACCAGCCAGGCGTTGGCAATCCCGGAAATCCAGGGCGGAATTTCGAGTTGACCGTAACGACCTGGGTAGCAACGGAACTCTTCCAGATTGATCACCCAGCCGCTAGTGACCAGGAATTGAATCAATGGTGAGTCAATATTTTCTGTGTCTGCTCCTGCCGGCATATTCCAGCGGGCGGCCTGACTGAAAGTAGATTGGCCACTCTCTCTCAACCAAAGGCCGCCAGCCGGGCTTTCCACCATATTGGCCAGACCGCGAATCACTTGCTGCCCCATGGCCTTGGGCGAATCCTGAGCGGACAGGGTTTGGGTAAAGCGCAGCCATTCTTCACGGTAATCATAGCGGTAGCTGAAAAAATGCTTGCCGACGAGCACTCGCAGCTTGGCCCGCATGGACCCTGAAACCACCAGAAATCCCAGCCCCAGCAAGCCGGCAAAGAAAATACCAAACTGGAATGCCCGCCCCCACTCTCCGCCAAAATATCGGACGTAATAGCCAACACCAGCCATAAAAAGCAGATAAAGCCCGGCTATCAGTAAGGTGAAAGAATGAAATGCCGCTTTTTGCGATAGCCGGATTTTTGAAGTCCAGTCGCGACTACGTAAGGTGGACATGGCCAGCAAAGGAATTACCAGCGCATTAACGAAGCCACGGACGGCAATGGCATCAGCGTCAATACGATTAAACATCAGGGCATCGGAATACAAATAAAGATCGTAGGCAAAGATGCCACCCAAGCCGAGACAGAGTGGCTTGATATTCCAACGAGAATCTTCGGAGACACCGCGAAATAATTGTTCGATCAGCATCAAGCCAAGAACAACCATCGACAATGCCTGGAATAAAGCAAGGCGTACCCACTGCTCCAAAGCAATCAAGCCCAGGCCGATAGCGATATGCAGTACAACGCCGCCAATAACGCTGATCCAGCAAGCCGGTACAAACCATGGAGCTATCCGTTGCTGAGTGGGTTTATCCAGCGTCAGTAGAAAAACCAGGAAGGCGAACCAAGCACCGTAGCGCAACAAATCTGCCAGTGTGCTCAAGAGCAGCAACAGCGGAGAGCCGGCCAAAACAAAAGCCACGCCCATCACTGCCCAGCAAAATGAAATCAGGATGGCGACCAGCATCGCCCGTGTTCGCGAACCCTGTCGCCATTCTCTTCCCAGCGAGAAAAGGTAGGCGGCAAACACTCCGTAGCCACTGGCAGCGGCCCCAAAACTCCAGGCGATCAATGATGCTGACTGATTTTCCATCAATACAATTTACACCACTACGCGACGGCGCAGTGGTGCTGAATTTTATTGAGCACCCTTGCCGGTCAGCACGACGCCGATCGTCTCAAAGAGAACGACGATGTCCAGAAAAAGAGAGTGGTTTTTAACGTAATAGAGATCGTATTGCAGCTTTTCAGCGGAGTCCTCGACCGTAGCGCCATAGTGATAACGCACTTGCGCCCAACCCGTTACCCCAGGTTTGACACTATGACGAACGGCGTAAAACGGAATTTCTTTGGTCAACTGGTCAACAAAGAAAGGGCGCTCAGGGCGAGGCCCAACCAAACTCATGTGTCCGTTCAACACGCTGAACAATTGCGGCAATTCATCAATACGAAGTTTGCGTATCACCCGGCCAACCTTGGTCACACGATCATCACCCGCTTTTGCCCAGACAGGCTGACCATCCTTTTCGGCATCAATCCGCATGCTACGGAATTTGATGACATTAAACAGTCGACCGTTCAAGCCCACCCTTTCCTGGCGATAAAACACCGGGAAGCCATTCTCCATGACGATCAAAAGGGCGGTAATTACCATGATCGGCAGCGACAAGACAATCAACACACTGGCAAAAATGATGTCTGACACACGTTTGATGACTGAACGGAATGTGCCCTGGCGAAATCCATCTCCAAAGATAAGCCATCCCGCATACAACGAATCCAGACGAATCTGCCCCAGCGTCTGCTCAAAATGGCTGGCCAAATCCAAAACACGAATACCGTGCAACTTGCAATCGAGAAGTTCCCGCAGGGGCATGGAGCCACCACGACGCTCAGTCAGTGCAACAACGATCTCATCGACATTCAGCGCCTTTGCGGTATCCGTCAAAGTCTTGCGCCGTGACAAAATCTGCATTTCCGGAACGACTGGCGACTCTTCATTTGGACTGGGGAAGAAACCAACAATTTCGGCGGTCGGATCGGATTTGTTGAGCGCGCGCTTAACCCCGAGTGCCTGCGAGCCCGTGCCAAAAACCAGGATTCGACGCGTAATACCGGTCGTTGCTTTGCTGGAGTGAGAGACGCTTACCCGATTAATCAACATCCCGAATACGGCAGACATCGCAGATAGCTGCATAAACTCACGGCTAAGCGTGGACATCGGCAGCATTACGAAAAGGCCGTATGCAACGGGAACCGCCAAATAGAGCGAAAGCACGGCCCGCGCCCGACTCTCTGAAATTGTTCTAAGGTGAATCCGCTGATAAAAGCCCAGCCAGGCGTTGATCACCAACATAGTGCAGCCAAGAATCACGGCAAAAATCACGAGATGCTTGGCATTAATGGGCAAATCATTACCGACCCACATCGCCACAATGATCATTCCTACAATAACGAAGGAGAGATCAAACAGCATTTGGGCGATGGTGCGCCAACTAAACCAGTGATTGAAAAATTGAAACATGATCGGCTTCCGGGCTCCCTAAACCAACCAGAGGCTTGAGCGACTAAGATGCTCAATCACCAGATTATTTCCCAGTGCCGGGCAAACACGGTTGGCCGTTTGCTGCAATTTGAAGGAATACATAGGAAATGATTGTAGGAAATGCGAGCAATACTACCCGTGCATTATTTCACGAAGATATCAATTTCAAGGAAATAACCAGGAAAGCCTGAAGTCAGCGCAGAGGCGTCCTCATTTGCGCCCATAGCTATCCTCAAAACGAACGATATCGTCTTCACCTAAATAACTTCCAGATTGCACCTCGATCATTTCAAGAGGGACAACCCCGGGGTTTTCCAGGCGGTGCATAACGCCAAGCGGAATATAAGTAGACTGGTTTTCCGTTACCAAAAAAACCTCATCACCCTTGGTGACTTTAGCGGTACCACTCACTACGATCCAGTGCTCCGCCCGATGGTGGTGCATTTGTAGTGACAATGAGGCGCCGGGCTTTACTCCAATCCGTTTGACCTGAAAGCGCTGACCGGCATCAACACCGTCATACCAACCCCACGGTCGGTATATCTTGCGATGCCATTGGGCAACTGAACGCTTCTCTGCCTTAAGGCGATCAACAATCTTTTTGACATCCTGAGTCGCATCATGGTGCGCCACCAGCACTGCATCATCTGTTTCAACCACGATCAAATTTTGGAGTCCGATACATGCAACCAAACGGCCCTCTGAAACCACCAAGGTGTCACGGCAGTCTTCAAGCATGACATCACCACGGGTAGCATTCCCCATGCCGCATTTAGGCAAAACCTTCCAGAGCGCATCCCAGGCACCGACATCAGACCAACCCGCTGCCAGCGGAATTACCACACCTGGTGGCAAATTCAGATCGGCAGTAGTCAGGCGCTCCATAACGGCGTAATCAATTGAATCCGAAGGACATTGCTCAAAGACTGGACAATCCACTCGAATAAAGTCACCATCTTGCCCCCCCTTGTCCATTGCCGCGCGACAGACCCGCAGGATATCTGGGCGGCAAACGGCCAAGGCATCAAGCCATGTCGAGGCACGCAAGACAAATATGCCGCTGTTCCACAAAAACTCTCCCGACTCAAGATACGACTCAGCGACTTCTCGGCACGGCTTTTCAACAAACCCAACGAGTTTAAATCCACCACTATCGCCCACCAGGCGTTCACCCCGCTGGATATAGCCATACCCCGTTTCAGGGCTGTCCGGGGTCACACCAAAAGTTACAGCTGCGCCCGTTTTTGCCAAAGCTACTGCATTTAGCACGCTCTCTTGGAATGCCAAGGTATCAAGAATCACATGATCAGCAGGCATCACCACCAATACCGGATCATCCCCATCCCGACTTGCCCACAAGGCCGCCAGCGTCAGCGCGGGAGCCGTATTCCGACCAGCGGGTTCAAGAATAGCCCTCCCCTGCTTTCCGAGCAGGCGCAGCTGCTCGGCCACCACAAAACGGTGCTCTTCATTGCACACCAGCAACGGCTGATCCAAATCAGGAATGCCATCCATACGCGCAACAGTCGCTTGGAGCATCGACAACTCGCCGACCAACGGCAACAACTGCTTGGGATATTTTTCACGTGACAGTGGCCACAGGCGAGTGCCCGAACCACCTGAAAGCACAACCGGAATAATTTTTGACATGATGTCTGTTCTCTAAAAAAATCTACTCAAGCTTTTTAAGATAATCCTTAGTGAAAATTTTGTCCGGCAAGTCGCGCAATCTCATTTCACTATACTCAAGCGTTGACTTCTCGTTACCCCGAAGCGCATCTTCCATAACCAAACGTGTCGGGCGCATCTTCCCCGCCAACGTCTGAAAATTTTCATACGAACACTTTTTCAGTAAGCGATTGGAGAGCGAATAAAACTCCGCCTTCAGCGGCCAAGCGCTTTTCTGATTTACCCAATAGACGACTTTTTGATACGTCACCGAACGATCCACCGCCGCCAACTCCATCACCAGGTAGTTGTCACCATTAATAACCTCCTCGCGCAAGATCTTGGGGTTGTAGTCTCCCGCAAAATTGGCACGCGCCAAATCACCATTCGCCACTTGCCCGGTCAAGCGCTGCGCCAGTGATATGCGCACCGGCTGAGAAACCTCCGGCATGAACACCCAAAGATCACGGCCCTTCATCAAAATAATTTGACCCCGCTCCGAAGCTGGCTCAGTCACCATGACCACCGTGTTTTCGTTACCCTTGGAGAGCACACGATATCTTCTGCTCTCCGCCTGCTTATCTGCCTGACTGCTATTAATTACAATATCAACTTGAAAACCCTCTGACGGAAAGCGAACCTGATCGGCCTTTTCCACTATACTCCGGGCATAAGCCTCATCACCCGGCGCAGGGCTGGCTTGCTGTGCCAAAGCAGTTACCGAATGGAGTAAAAACACCATGCAGGAACTCAAAATCCCGGCCAAAAACTTTAAACGCTTGGCGATATCTCGGCACATAAGCTACTCCTCGCACTTGGTTAACAATCTCTTCGTCGACCCAAACCCATCATGAGCAGCGTCGTCCGAATCGAGCGTGTTTTCAAAGAATATCTGCTTGGTGAGCAGATCGTTCAGGCCCTCAATGATATAACACTGTCAATTGAACCCAGCGTTTTCCTGGCAATTTCAGGGCCTTCCGGCAGCGGAAAAACGACCATGCTCAACCTCATTGGCTGCATCGATCGCCCGACGAGCGGTACCATCTTTATCAATGAACAAAACGTTTCCGATATGTCGGCGAATCAACTCGCTGACTTGCGCGCCCGTTCAATCGGCTTCATTTTTCAAACCTTCAACCTTCTCCCCGTACTGTCGGCGGCGGAAAATGTGGAATACCCCCTGCTTCGCCGGTCCGATGTCTCACCAGAAGAGCGCAAGCAGCGCGTCAGCTACTTTCTGGACATCGTCGGGCTGACCAAGTACGCCAACAATCGCCCCAACCAACTCAGCGGCGGTCAGCGCCAGCGCGTTGCCATCGCCCGCGCCCTCGCCGTCAAGCCGGCCATTGTGCTGGCCGACGAACCGACCGCCAATCTCGACAAAGCAACTGGTATCGAAATTTTGAAGCTGATGAAAAAAATCAATCAAGCGCTGGGCACCACCTTCATATTTTCAACCCATGATCAAAAGGTCATCGACCACGCTGATCGCCTGGTCAAAGTGGAAGATGGCACCATCAGAGCCTTTGGCATTCGTGATGCCAACAACACCTGGAATCTCGCCCGTGTCCGAACCCTTTCCGACATGGCTGTTGAAAACCAATCCGCCTAAGCCACTGACTGGTAACGCATGATGTCAAAATCAAAAACCCACCATCCTCGTCTAACCCTGATTGCTCTGGCGCTTATCAGCCTTGTGACTCACGCAGCTGAAAAGGATGATCTATTTGGCGACGACCTCCCGAAAGCAAGCACTAAACCTGCTGCATCAAGCCGCCCCAGCATTAAAGGCTTTGTTCAGTTCGAACTCGCTCGTACCGTTGCCGACCCAGATCATTGGTCAAAAATGCGCACACGCGCAGACCTCAGCAGCCAAGGCAAATTGGGTTCGAACATCAAATGGAAACTGGGCGCGCACTTTGATTACGACGCGGTTTACAGCATCAATGATTACTACAACGCGGATGTGAAGAAGGATCAGCGCTTCGATGCCGTCTTGCGCGAGAACTATATTGACTACAGCGCGGGAGACTGGGATTTCCGCATAGGCCGTCAAAACATCGTTTGGGGAGAAATGGTCGGGCTATTCTTTGCAGACGTTGTTTCGGCACGCGACATGCGGGAATTCATCCTGCCGGACTTTGATCAATTGCGCACCCCACAATGGGCGCTCCGCAGCGAATACTTTAAGAACGACTTTCACGCCGAACTGCTGTGGATTCCCGTCGCTAGTTACGACAACATCGGCAAACCTGGCGCAGAGTTTTACCCTTACCAGCCCGTTCCAGTCGGCTTCAATGTTCGCTACCAACAAGAAGCAAGACCCGAACGTAACGCTGACAACATGAATTACGGTCTACGGCTCTCTACCCTTAAAAATGGCTGGGATGTTTCAGGCTTCTACTACCGCAGCACAGACATCAACGCCACATTTTATAGAGATGCGTTCTCAGAGCCAGGAACCCTGATTTATCAAGCGCGGCATGATCGCATTCATCAGTTGGGGGCTTCATTAGCCAAGGACTTTGGGGAAGTCGTACTCAAAGGAGAGGCCGTATACACCAAAGGACGCAGTTTTACCTCACTCAACGCCCTCGACAGTGATGGCGTTTCGGCGCAAAACACCCTCGATTGGGCTGCCGGCCTCGACTTCACCTTGCCCGCTGAATCGCGCTTTAATGTCCAATTTTTTCAGCGCCAGTTCTTTGACTACAACGCCGACATCATTCCAGATCAGCATGAAAATGGCTTCAGCCTGCTGCTCAACAGTAAGTTCTTCAATAACTGGGATGTGCAAGCCCTGCTCATTTCCAGCCTCAATCGCACTGACTGGCTATTCCGCCCTCGGGCAGTGTGGAGCTTTGAGAAAAACTGGCGCATGGTGATTGGCGCTGACATTTTCAACGGCCCTCCGCTGGGGATGTTTGGGCGCTATGATCAGCAGGATCGGGTTTATTCGGAAGTTCGCTACAGCTTTTGATTCAGTCCAAGCGCTAATAGCAACCAAGGACTGCCAAGCATTACGGTCAACGCGTCAAATAGCTTAAAAATTTGGCATCAAACGCACTAACCCGATAGCGGGTATCACTCACTCTGTACTCAGTAGCTTGTTGCGACGGGCAAAAGCTCGATCCAGGACGGGGGCAGGCTCGCCGGGCGTAAGCAATGCTTGGGTAAAAAAAACCTGATCACTCATCGAAAGCTTAATTATTTCGGCGCTTTCGATGGCTTGCTGAGCAGCACTTTGAACCGCAGCAACGACAAAATCAGTCATGGTACGCCCCTGTATTTCGGCAGCACGTTTGAGCATGGCATGCAAATCCGTGCTGATACGCGCTTCAAGGCGTGCCGTAGTTTGTAATGGCGAGATAGAGATGGACATGACGTATTCTCCTTACGGGTAATAATAATGGCGACAGACCCACCCAATTTGTCACAAAAATTCGATATCAATCATGAACAGAGGGCTGTTTGCGTGGCCGACCTCTAGGTCGAACCTCCCGCCGCTGTCCGGTCATATTTTCGATCGTATCCAGAAACCGACCTTTACCGAGCGGCTGACCCTGAGTCAACGCCAGACGAATATCCGAAATCGCCTCCACTTCAAGCTCCGAACGAAACAAGGCACGATAAGCCATACAACGCTTAGACTCCTTGGCATCAAGCGCCAAATACAATTCATGGGGTGTCAAAAGCGAATCACGCTGCCCCAATCCATTCGCCCGATAACTACTCCAACGATAGATTGCCGGATCATCCACCATCGTCGCTCGAACCGGATTCAGTTCAATATAACGCATGCATAGCAATAAATAATCATCTGCGTGCACCAGCGAAGACTTATAGCGGCTATCCCACAAAGTCCCGGTGCGACGATAGGTTTTGTTGATGTATTGCACGTAACGCCTACCCAATGCAATCACTAATTGCGGAACAGATTCAGCACTTGGCGGCGTCAGCAAGAGATGCACATGGTTGGTCATGAACACGTAGGCATGTAACTGGCAGCCAGTCTTGATCAGCGCATCAGCCAGCCAGTCGCGATAGACCTGAAAATCTTCTTCTGCAAAAAAACAGGCATCTCGATTGTGACCGCGCTGAACGAGGTGAATTGGAGCTCCTGGCAGATGAATTCGGGGTCGGCGCAGCATATATTAAAATTGTTGTACAAAGATCAAAGCATATCAAAAAACAAAGGTACCTGGCCCCTTTTTACTAGTACTAGAATAACCCATCTTCGATCGCAACCGAGGCCCGATGATCTTGGTAACGAACGTGCAGAAAATCCGTGCTTGGCCCCTTTTCCATTTGATCAGTGTTTCATTAGACGACGTCAGCCTGAAGACAGAAACGATTGGCGGTCGCCCTGACCTCCTTCATGCGTCCATGGCCGGGTAGCACTTTATCGGCAATCGTTACCAGACCAGCGCGCTCCAATTCATCAACGTCACGCTTTACCGCACTACGATCCCGATGTAGCCGCTCTGAAATCTGTGTGATTGACCCCGGCATCTCCTTTACCGCACGAAATAGCGCCAGGCGAGCAGCCGTAACGAGTTTCATCAAATCAGCAGGGTCTTCGAAGCTGACGATACGTTCGTCGGGTAAGGCTTCATTCCGATCCACAGCCCTCGCCAACAGGCGACCACGCTTGAAGAAATCCTCTTCCGTTCCTGTTTTGACAGTGAGTTTGGTCATTTACAATCCTTTAGGGCAATCCAGTCTTGTTCAAAGCGTTCCTCGATGTCTTCGAAACTGATGAAATCGACAGGTTCAACGATGCCGAAATAGTGGCGATGGTGACCGTCGTGGGCGTTGTCGTAGCCAACGACGCGACCGTTATCACCAGGGTGGATGTGGTGATTGATGTAGGCAAGGTTATAGCGAGTCACTTTTTTGCTCACTTCATCAATCCAGATTTCTCTGCGCAGTTTCCCATTCCCGCGCTTGTCGGATATCTTGCGGGACTCATCGATGATCTTTATATCAGCTATGACAAATCGTATCATGCCTGATCACGTTGGAGGCACAGGCTATATTGTGACCGTTGGGCAAAACAAGCCTGCATTCTGCCAAAACGAATCTACCCTCAAAATGATGAGCTTGCATTGGCAGCGTTAGGCGTTCAATCGCAGGAAATGGCGCACTTGTTCCAGCGCCAAACCGCTCCTGCAACAGCGTTAAACGTTATTTTTCTCGAAAATGCCCCTAGCCCCGTTTTTAGATCAAAACGTGCCTGGCCTTTTTTTGTCAAAAACGTGCCTGGCCCCTTTTCGCTGCCACAGCTACGCCTTGACAAGCGGTGTGTGGCTGAGTTTAATAACTGTTAATAGACGCTAGGAGAAACAGCGATGCCCACCAGTGTTGCACTCAGCCACCACTTCGAAAATTTTGTCCGCCAGCAGGTTGATTCCGGGCGCTTCAACAATGTCAGCGAAGTCGTGCGAGCCGGTCTGCGTCTTCTCGAAAACCATGAGGCGCAGCAAGCAGCCAAGCTCCACGCGTTACGGGAAGCGATTGCGGTCGGTCTGGCCAGTGGGCCGGGCATTCCTGCCGATGAGGTCTTTGATCGTCTTGAGGCGAAGTATCTCGCGATGGCTGAGTAGGAAGCCTGATGCAGCTGGAATTCCTGCCGCAAGCCGAGGATGACCTGGAAACGATTGGTGATTACATCGCCAAAGATAGTCCGCGCAAGGCGATCAGCCTTGTTCGCGAGTTGCGTGCGCAGTGCGTCAAGATTACCCGCTCACCCCAGGGCTATCACCGACGCACGGCGTTTCAAGAAAACCTGCGCTCGTGCGCCTACGGCAACTACGTGATCTTCTTTGCCGAGGCCGGGCATTTGGTTCAGATCATCCGTGTTCTGCACGGCGCGATGGACATCGAAGCGCAGTTCGCTGAAAAAAATTCAGCGCCCGACGAAAACCCCACTTGATTCTTTGATTACACAAGAAAAACAAAGGTCCCTGGCCCCTTTTTACTGTGGCCACAAATCGAACAAAGTGTCGACTTTTTTTACACATGCACAAATAGCTGGGAAAGCAAAAATCCTAAGCGATTGTTTTATATATAAATATACAACATGGCACGCCATGTGCTTATGCTTAAGCGTGTGTCAACGAACTCCCCCCAATAAACTAAAGGAACCTGAGCCATGTCCAACGTATATAGCCTCAAAAAAATCGCAGCTGCCTTGATATTTGCCACAACAACGGCTTCTGCCGCTCTCGCCTCACCATCCTTCACGCTAGATCCCGCATCACTAACCGCTGGTAGTGACCCAACCGTAGTTGGTGATTACCTTAACGGAACTGCACAGACCTTCCTCCAGATCACAAGCCCAACCACTATCGCAGGCCATGGTTATTTATCCTTCAGCACGGTTGATTTCTTAGGCGTGCCAGTTGCCTCGATTGGTAGTCTTGGAAGCTTTTATCTATGGGCTGAGTATTCATACTCAACTACACTGCTCTCCGGGAGCATTGGTGCGGCAGGAAGCAATTACCAAATATCAAGCCTGACCATGAATTTTTATGGTGAGAAGAATGACGCCGGGACAATTAACGATTCAACTTTCACAATAGCCAGTATTCTTAATCCGGCATCAGCTTCCGTTGTGCACAGCGCTGACACCAAACAACTCGGTTCAGGAACATTGATCAACGGTGGCGCCTCCTTTATGAATGGTGGGTCTCAGTTCAATCCCAAAATTGAACTGTCGCTAACAACTGAAGGCGATGACTTTTTCATTCTCCCGGATCCGTTCTATAGCTTTGTTTTTACCTCGGCAACCAACACATTCTCAGGTTTCGACGTTCTTGCGCCAGCGGGCAGAGCAACCATTAGCGGTTCAGCGGGTGCTGATTTTACTAACGTACCTGAGCCAGCTAGTTTGGCACTTTTGGGCCTTGGTTTAGTTGGCCTTGCTGCCTCACGTCGCAACAAGAAAAGCAATTAAATTTTGTCATTCAGCAAAGCCCCGTCACATGACGGGGCTTTTTTACGCTTGAAAAAAACCAGAGAGATTCGCATCAAGAAGGATTCATAAGCGAGATGAGCAATTTAACCGGTCTATTTCAAACCCCAATCAATACTTACAGCCCATCTTCCTTTGGCGAAGTTTTAGAAATCGTTCGCACTGCACATATATCGAAACAAACTCTCTACCCATTTTCCACCGGATTAAATTTGGGCTATGGTTCTCGTTCGCCGGTAATTTCTGGCTGTTCACTAGTTGATCTCTCCAAAATGAACCGGATACTCAATGCAGACAAGATTTCACTTAACAATCCAATTGCTGTCATTGAACCAGGCGTAACCCAAGCCCAGCTAGCTGACTTCCTCACTAAAAACTGCCCCCAACTAACCTTCAACGTCACCGGCGCCGGCCGCGACACCAGCATCCTCGGCAACGCTCTTGATCGTGGCGTGGGTTACTTTGGCCCGCGCAAGGATGATGTTTTTGGTCTCGAAATCGTTATGGGAACCGGCGAGGTCATTCAAACCGGATTTCGCCGCTTGGGCGAACAATCTCCTCTCGCGCACTGCCATCCCTACGGACTAGGCCCAATTATCGATGGAATTTTCTTCCAGGGAAATTTCGGCATTGTCACCAGTGCCTGCTTCCGTCTGATTCCTCGTCGCCCAAAAGAGGTTGCCGTCTCGATGGCGCTTAGAGATGTCAGTCACCTTGCCGACTTTATCGACGAACTTGCACGCCTAAAACGCGATGGTCTTCTGACCTCTGTTACTCACATTGGCAATAAGGCTCGCACTCAATCAACACTTGCCTACGGTGTCACTCGCTACCTGGAAACCGAATGCGGCTATACGCCTGAAAAAGCTCTTGCCGAAGCAGATCGGGCTATTTCTATCGTAGCGCCTGACGAATGGGCAAGTTTGGCTGCTGTCACAGGTAATGCAGGGCAGGTTCGTGCTGCTATCCGTGAGATCAAACAGCGGATTAGTCGCTACGCTCGCGTCATGGTAATCACAGAGACGCTACTTGATGTTGGATACGCGGTAACGCATGCCTTGCGCTTCATTCCGTTTGCGCGAGCTAATGCCGCTGCCATCCATTCAATTCGCCCACTGCACGCACTCGCCTTGGGCATTCCAACGGATGTTGCCATTGATAATTTGCTTTGGAAATATGGGCGCTCAGATCTTCCGGCCAAAGCGCTTGACGAATCTAATTGTGGCTTGCTTTTCGTCAACCCCGCTCTGCCACTAGACGGCAAAGCAGTCGTAAAAGTGATTGATGAATTAGAGATAGTTGCCGCCAGCCATCAACACAAGCTTTACATGACCCTGAATATTGAAACACCAACGTCCATGGTTGCTGTGATCAACCTGCTCTTTGATCGCTCGCAGCCTGAAGAGGTGGAACGCGCCCATCGATGCGCTGATGACATGCTGGCCTGTATTCGCCGTCATGGGTTGGAGCCGTACCGCGCCCGGGCTGATATGATGAAGGACATTGTTCAGGACAATGAATACTGGCGAACCATTCGTAAGTTAAAAGATGTGTTTGACCCCGACAACATCATTGCGCCTGGTCGTTACAACCTTGCAGATTGAGTTCCGACATACGCCCTGAGAATGCTAGCAACCTCACTCCAGCTCGCTTTTAGAAATTTAGCGCGCAATAAAAAAAGAACGCTGGTTGCTATGTTGACTGTTGCGGGTGGCGTCATGTCATTTCTGCTTGCTGGTGGCTTTATTAGCTGGGTATTCCATGACATGCGCGAGGCGACGATTCATTCGCAACTCGGACATATCCAGATCGTCCGCCCCGGTTACTTTGAGAAGGGTATTGCCGACCCTTATGCATTTTTGCTTCCAGGAGATTCGGCAGCACTGAGTTCCCTTGAAAAACTTGATGGCGTAAAAAGTGTTACCCCTCGCCTAGCTTTCAGTGGCCTTGCCAGTTTTGGCGATGTTACGGTAACGTTTTCAGGCGAAGGGATTGATCCTGTTCGTGAGCAGCCGATCAGTAGTCGGATCACGATCAAAGACGGTCAAAACCTCTCGCGGA
>JAQTZQ010000051.1 GCA_028687645.1 Rhodocyclaceae bacterium | reverse complement strand
AACTGTCGGCGCACCAGATTGCGTTTCTGCCCAAAAACTGTCGCCAGGCTGCTACCCGCCCATTCAAGATCAGGATTTTCCAGGCTGACGGCAAATGACATTTCCGTTTCAACGCTCTCCACACCCATCAGATCAAACATCGCGATCAGATTGGGATAGGTTTTTTCGTTGAAGACCAGAAAGCCGGTATCAACCGGATGAGATTTGCCCTCCAATTCGACGTCGACCGTGTTCGTGTGTCCGCCAAGGTAATTGCCGGCCTCAAACAGCGTCACTTGATGATCGCGACTGAGCAGCCAGGCACTGGCCAGGCCGGAGATGCCAGCGCCGACCACCGCGATTTTTTGTCCGTGATTCATGATGGCTCCTTACGCGTTGCTGCCGCTCAACTCGGCATAGGCCGAATGATTGTGGATCGATTCAAAATTCTCGGAAGCGACCTTCCATTGCGCAATTCGCGGTTCATCCATCAGGCGCAGGGCAATATCGCGGACCAGATCTTCGACAAATTTCGGATTGTCGTAGGCGCGCTCGGTGACCCATTTTTCGTCGGGCCGCTTGAGCAAGCCGAAAACTTCGCAAGAGGCTTCTTCTTCAGCAATACGCACCAACTCTTCAATCGCCATCAGCGATTTCAGATTGACCTCCAGCGTGATGTGCGAACGCTGGTTGTGCGCGCCGTACTCGGAAATCTTCTTGGAGCAGGGGCATAAACTGGTCACTGCGGAGACAACGCGCAGCGTCAACGTTGGGTAGTGATCGGCTTTCTTCTCGATAATTAAATTGACGTCGTAATCCAGCAAGCTCTCGACGCCCGACACCGGCGCGGCCTTGCGAATGAAGTATGGGAAAGCCATATCGATGCGTCCGCTCTCAGCATCCAGGCGCAGCAGCATTTCTTCCATCATGCGAAACAAGCCATCCTGGGTCAGCACGCCCTTGCGCGCCTCCAGCAGTTCGACAAAGCGCGACATGTGCGTGCCCTTGACCTCGGGCGGCAAGCCGACCGACATTGTCAGGTTGGCCACCGTGCTAAAGGCTTCCCCGGTGCCGGTTTCGATTTGCAGCGGATAGCGCAAACCTTTGACGCCAACCTGCTGAATCGCCAGGCGGCGCAGATCAACGGAAGCCTGAACATCGGGCAGAAAAAATTTGTCGGGTGCATTCATGTCAGAAACTCCTTGGGTTCGCGGGGGGCGCTTCAGTTGAGATATTCGTCGATTTTTTTGAGCAACTCGCGATCATCCGGCGCCGTCATGGAACCGAAGGCAGCCACTTTGGTGGCATCGCGATTGATCAGGTATTTGTGAAAATTCCAGCGCGGCGGGCTGTCGGTGGTGGCGCGCAACTGGGCGTAAAACGGGTTGGCGTTTTTACCTTTGACCGTGGTTTTAGCCATCATCGGAAAATCGACGCCGTAAGTCATGCGGCAAAAGTCAGCAATTTCCTTGCTGCCACCCGGCTCTTGCTCGCCGAAATCGTTGGAAGGGAAGCCAACCACAACCAGGCCTTTGCTTTTGAGTCGGGCGTAGAGCTTTTCCAGACCGTCGTATTGCGAGGTGAAGCCGCAATAGCTGGCCGTATTGACGACGAGAATCACTTTGCCCTGGTACTGGCACAGGGATTGAGGCTTTTCATCGACCAAGCCGGAAAAGCTGTGATTGAGCAGCGCCGGACATTGGCCGGCGGCAGTCGCGGGCAGAACCCCGACTGAAATTAACCCGGCAATACCAAAATAACGCTTAATTGCAGAAAACATGAACAACCTCACTTTTTGTCCTAGACAAATTGCTTGCTTGTTCGTAAGATAGCGATCAACGATTGTCTTGTCAACAGTTTGTCTAACTTTTGTTTAGGACAAAAATGCAAACGAACCAATTTACAATTTCTGCCGTAGAGCGTGATACCGGGCTCTCCAAAGACGTGTTGCGCATGTGGGAGCGCCGATACGGCTTTCCACTACCCGAACGCGATAGCAATGGCGAACGCACCTACCCGAATCAACAGGTTGAGCGCTTACGTTTGATCAAACGCCTGATGGATCAAGGTTTTCGACCTGGAAAACTGATCCCGGCTTCTGATGAAGCACTTAATGAACTGGTGCAACAGCGCTCAAAAAAGGCGCCGCTGCGTAACGAGGCCGAGGTGGATGAGCTGGTCGCCCTGCTTAATTTCATCAAGCAGCGCGACGGTTTAGGTTATCAGCAGGCCATGCAGCAGCGACTGGCGCGCCAGGGAATGCAGGGTTTTGTCCAAGACACCATCGCTCCGTTGACTCGCAGCGTCGGCGAGGCCTGGGAAGATGGTAGTTTTGAGGTTTTTGAAGAGCATCTATTCACCGAACTGACCAAACGCCTACTGCGCCAGGCGATTTCCGCCCTGCCCAGCGGCAAGCGTTCGCCGCGCGTTATTTTGACCAGCGTTCCCGAGGAGCCGCATGTAATTGGCCTACTCATGGTCGAGGCCATTCTGACCCTGGAGAGCGCCGAGTGCATTCCGCTCGGCACCCAAATGCCGCTACTGGAGATCGCAAGGGCCGCCAGCGCGCACCAGGCCGATATCGTCGCATTGTCTTTCTCGACCGCTTTTCCGCAACGCCAAATTCCCGGCTTGCTACAACAGCTGCGCATGGTTCTCCCTGCGACGACCGGCCTCTGGGTGGGCGGCGCCGGTGTGGCGCGCTTGAGCAAACAGGAGGGCGTCTTGCCGCTGCATAGTTTCGACGATGCAATCCGCGCCCTTGCCGATTGGCGCACGGCGCATGTTGCAGTCAGCAAAAACTGAGAGTGGTCGGGTTTTCGGCCATAAAATAAACGCTTGATTTCTTGAGCGATTGCCGAAATGACCTACGCCGCCCCCAGCTTTGAAGAAAAAATCTGCCCGCCAGCGCAGTTGACCGCAAGAGTTTCAAGCATTGCCAGGCCGCTGGTGTTCACCAACGGCTGTTTCGATATTCTGCATCGCGGCCACGTCACTTATCTGGCCCAGGCCGCTGCGCTGGGCGCCAGCATGGTGGTGGCGTTGAACAGCGATGCTTCGGTCAAACGTCAAGGCAAAGGCGACGACCGCCCGGTCAATACGCTGGCTGACCGGCTCGCCGTGATGGCCGCGCTGGGCTGTGTCGCGCTGGTCACCTGGTTTGATGAAGACACGCCACTACAGCGTATTCTCGAATGCCGGCCCGATGTGCTGGTCAAGGGCGGCGACTGGCCGGTGGACAAAATTGTCGGCTGCAACGAGGTGCTGGGTTGGGGTGGAACGGTGCATTCCATTCCCTTCATTCACCAAAAATCGACTACCGCACTGCTGGAAAAAATCCGCCGTTTATAGAACGACCTGGGTGCCCAGCTCAACGACACGGTTGCTGGGAATCTTGAAGAACGCAGTAGCCGAACCGGCATTGCGGAACATGGCGACAAAAATCTTTTCGCGCCAGAAGGCCATCTCTGAATTGAGGCGTGGGATCAGCGTTTCGCGGCCAATGAAATACGAGGTATCGAGCAAATTGAATTCCAGCCCGGCCTCGGCACCCAGTGCCAGCGCCGCCGGAATATCCGGGTCATCCTTGAAGCCATACTTGATGATCAGGCTCCAGAAATTCTCGCGTAGCGGGCGCACTTCCAGGCGCTGCTTATTGCCCACATAGGGCACATCCAACACCTTGACTGAAACCAGTACCACACGCTCGTGCAGCACCTTGTTATGCATCAGGTTGTGCAGCATGGCATGCGGCACCCCGTTGGGGTCGGCATTCAGGAAGATGGCGGTGCCCGGCACCCGGGTCGGCATCGACATGGCCAGCGATTCGAGAAACAGCGACAGCTCCAGCCGCTCGCCCATCAAGCGCTCGGCCAGCAACTGGCGGCCCCGCTTCCAGGTCGTCATCAGGACAAAAATACCCATCCCGGCGACCAGCGGGAACCAGCCGCCATCGGGGATTTTGAGGATGTTGGCAGCAAGGAAGATCAACTCAACGACCAGGAAGCAACTAAACAGCGCAATCGCCCGCCCCCAGCCCCACTTCCAGGTGCGCGCAACGACCACCGTTGCAAGAATGGAGGTAATCACCATATCGCCGGTCACCGCGATGCCGTACGCCGCAGCGAGATTATTCGAGGATTTGAAGCCGAGCACCAGAATCATCACAGCGACCATCAAGCCCCAATTCACCGCCGGCAGGTAAATCTGCCCGGCTTCCTTATCCGAGGTGTGCTGCACTTCCATGCGCGGCACAAAACCCAGTTGCATGGCCTGACGGGTGACTGAAAAAGCGCCGGAAATAACGGCTTGCGAGGCAATCACCGTCGCCAGCGTGGCAAGCCCAACCAGCGGGTAAAGTGCCCAATCCGGGGCGGAAAGAAAGAACGGATTCTTCGCCATTTCCGGATTCGATAAAATCAGTGCGCCCTGACCGAAATAATTGAGTACCAAGGCCGGCAGGACAAACAAGAACCAGGCGCGCGAAATCGGCTTGCGGCCAAAATGCCCCATGTCGGCGTAAAGTGCTTCGGCGCCAGTGACGGCCAGCACCACGTTACCCATCGCCATCAGCGCCATGGCCTGATTGGCCAACAAAAATTCGAGGCCATAAAGCGGGTTGACCGCAAGCAAGATGGCCGGATGCGCAATGATATTGCGCAAACCCAGCCAGGCGAGAACGCTGAACCAGAGCAGCATGACCGGCCCAAAAGCGGTGCCAACCACCGCCGTGCCTTGGCGCTGGACGTAAAAAAGCACAAATAACACCAGCAGCGTCAGCGGGATGACGAAAGGCTTGAGCGTCGGCGTCGCAACCTCCAGGCCCTCAACGGCAGAGAGCACCGAAATCGCCGGTGTCACCATCCCGTCACCGTAAAACATCGCAGCGCCGAGGACGCCGATGATCATGATCAGCTTCATTTGTCGTGGCTTGTTTTGCGCATCATGCAAGGCCAGCGCAATCAGCGCCATGATGCCGCCCTCGCCACGATTGTCGGCGCGCATGATGAAGCTGACGTATTTGACCGAAACGACAATGATCAGCGCCCAAAAAAAGAGCGACAGACTGCCGAGAATATTGGCTTCGTTGATCGGGATCGGATGATTGCCGGCGAAAACCTCTTTCATCGCATACAGCGGACTGGTGCCGATGTCGCCGTACACCACCCCAAGGGCGGTGAGTGCGATCAGTGCCAGATTTTTACCGCTATGCTCAGCCGCCGGCTGATGCTCGCTAGTGTGCTTCAACGGCAGGCTCAGGTGCCCAGCGCCGCTTTGAGCGAAAGCACTTCTTCTTCAGACTCTTCGATGATCTCGGCCAGCGCCTCGGGATCAAACATGCTGTCCAGCATGGAGGTATCGACCCCGACATCAAACTCTGGGTCGCGCCAGCTAACCGCACGATTGGCAATCTTGTTGGCAACGTAGAGCACATCCGGGAGGCTCTTGATTTCTTTGATCTCGCGATCCGTTTCATGCTCCTGCACAGCAACCAGCACCGATTCTGGCAAGCCGAGGGCAGAAAGCAGGGCATGACCGATATTGTCGTGCCAACCGACCAGCAAATCGTAAAGCGCCGGCTTGTCGGCCACCATTTCCGGAAAGCCGGCGGCGCGCGACATCAGGTAAAAGACGCCAATATCGTGCACCAGGCCGGCAAACATCGCTTCGTCACCATTGATTTTTGCCAGCTTGCGGGCCAACACGCGACACAGCGCAGCAACGTGTGCCGTGTGTTCCCACAAACGCTGCGAAATGCCCTCGAAGGGTTGCATCTGCTTCGACTTGAGCAACTGCTCCATAGCCACCGCAAACGACACGGTACGAACCGCTTCCATCCCGACCCGGACAATCGCGCTCTTGACGTCCGCTACCTCGCGCCCAGAGGGATTGAGCGCGACTGAATTGGCCATACGAATGATCTTGGCACTCATCAGCGGCTCGGCGCCAACTAACTTGGCGAGTTTCTCAACACTCAGATTCTCGTCCTTGAGCGCCGTGCGCACCTGGAAAGTGATGTCCAGAAAAGTCGGGAATGAAATCTGATCGCCGGATAAATCCTTGGCGATATCTTCGAGAATTTTGAATGTTGTAGCGTTGGACATGGTGTTTAAGCCTTAGAACGGGATGTCGTCACCGAGGTCATCGAATGATGGCTTGGGCTTGTTTTTGGGCGGTGCTGGCGCGTAATCGGTGGGTTCGCTGTCGTAGCCACCTCCGCCGCCACCGCCCGCCGGAGCACCCATGCCCTGACGCGAGCCGAGCATTTTCATTTCGTCGCCACGGATTTCGGTAGTGTACTTTTCCTGGCCATCCTTGTCCGTCCATTTGCGCGTGCGCAGGCTGCCTTCAACGTACACTTGCGAGCCTTTTTTCAGGTATTGGCCGCAGATTTCAGCCAGTTTGCCGAAGAAAGAAATACGCACCCATTCGGTTTGCTCTTTTTTCTCGCCGGTCGCCTTGTCTTTCCAGCTTTCGCTACAGGCAATGCTGAAGTTGCAGATTGCGTCGCCGCTGGCGGTGTAACGCATTTCCGGGTCACGGCCCAGATTGCCGATGCCTATCCATTTATTGACTGATGCCATACGCCTTGCCTCCTAAACAGTTTGAGTCGCCACCGGCTTGACGCGCGGCAGCGGGAAATTCATGGTGCTGGCGACGATCAACCAGATCAAGATCAGGCCGGTCGATGCCGCAAAAACCGCATTATCGCCGAAATTCTGCGCAATATAGCCGCCGACCGCGCCGCCGATAAACAGGCCGATGGCTTGCGTCGTGTTGTACACCCCGAGCGCTGCGCCTTTGGCGGTTGGTGGGGCGGTGCGCGAGACCAGCGATGGCAAGGTCGCTTCGAGGACGTTGAAGGCAACAAAAAAGAGCGTCAACCACAGCGCCAGTGCCCACAAGCTTTGATGGGAGAGCAGCAGGCCAGTTTGAACAACCACCAGCAAACCAATGGCCGAGAGGAAGATGGGGCGCATTTTGCCTTTGCGCTCGGCGGCGATGATGGCTGGAATCATGACCGCAAACGAGACCAGCACGGCAGGCAGGTAAACCTTCCAGTGAGCGGTGGCTTCGAGGCCGCCAAAATTGACCAAAGCGTGCGGGACGACCACAAACATGGCCATTTGCGTCATGTGCAGGACAAAAATACCGAGATTCAGGCGCAGCAGATCAGCGTCCATCAACACCCGGCGCAGCGGCAGTTTTTCATGGCCATGCGGTGCGGGTGCCGGTGGTACGGCCTTGAGCAGCAGAATAATGGCCAGCAGCGCCATAATCCCGGTCAGACTGAAGATGCCGCCCATGCCGATCCAGCCGTAAAGCAGCGGCGCGCCGACCAGCGAAAGGGCAAAAACCAGGCCAATCGACGAGCCGATCATGGCCATGACTTTGGTGCGGTGCTCCTCGCGCGTCAGGTCGGCGGCCAGCGCTGTGACGGCGGCGGAAATGGCACCGGCGCCCTGTAACACGCGACCGACGATCACCCAGGTCATGTCCGGCGCCCAGGCGGCAACAAAGCTGCCAATGGCAAACAGCACCAGACCGATAACGATCACCCGCTTGCGCCCCCAGATGTCGGAAGCGATGCCGAAAGGGATCTGGAAGAATGCCTGTGTCAGGCCGTAAGCGCCGAGCGCAAAGCCGACCAGCGCGAGATTGTCGCCACCGGGCAGGGTTTTGGCATAGACCGAAAAGACCGGCAGGATGAGGAACAGGCCCAACATGCGCAGGGCAAAAATAGAGGCCAGCGAGGCGCCGGTGCGGCGTTCCTCCGGGCTCATACGATCATCAGAAATGGACATGGGATTTAACGGGGCTTTTGTTGCAATGCAGCGGGGAGGGCAATATTAGCAGGTTTGCGTAGGGCGCCGGCGGCGATCGGTGTTTGCGGTCAACGGCAAAAAGCGGGGCAAAACTGCCTGGCTGACATCGGTCGGTCATGGCCCGAATGCTATGCTTGGTAGCGAAAAACTCAACGCAACGGGAGAACACGATGAGCGGAATTATTGAAGAGCGTGAAGCCAGTTATTTGTCTGGCTGGCCGGCCTTGCTGATCTGGCTTGGTTTATTTGCCGGCGCCTTGTGGCAGATATTTGGGCCAAGTTTGTTGCGTGGGCGCTCGCCGGATTCGATCGTCGGCTTTTTGGCCCTGCCGGTGCTGATTTTTCTGGCACGCGGCTTCATTATTTTGCCGCCCAATATTGCCACCGTGTTTACCTTTTTTGGCCGTTATGCCGGCAGTTTGCGGCGGGACGGGTTTTTCTGGGTCAATCCATTTTATTTGCGCCAACGACTTTCATTGCGGGTGCACAACCTCAATACGCCGACGCTGAAAGTCAATGACCGCGCCGGCAACCCGATTGACGTTGGGGCGGTGGTCGTCTGGCGGGTGTCCGATACCGCCCGCGCGGCTTTTGATGTTGAAGATTACGCCAGCTACATTGTCATCCAGAGCGAATCGGCGGTCCGCGCGGTCGCCAGCACGCGCTGGTACGACGGCGACGAGCACGGTAACAACTCGCTGCGCGCCGATTTGGAGAGTGTTGGTCGAGCCCTTGCCGACACCATTCAGGAACACGTTTCTCTGGCTGGCCTGGAGATCATCGAAGCGCGTATTGCCCATCTGGCTTACGCCCAGGAAATCGCCAGCGCCATGTTGCGCCGCCAGCAGGCCGCCGCTGTCGTCGCCGCCCGCACTCACATTGTGGAGGGCGCGGTGGGCATGGTGCGTCTGGCGATTGATCAACTTGAGCGCGAAGGGGTGGTCAAACTGGCGCCCGCCGACCGCGTGCATCTGGTCGGCAATCTCCTCACCGTGCTGGTTTCAGACAGCGAAACTCACCCGGTGATTTCCGTCGACCGAGCGGCTTGATAGCATTTGTTACGGTCAACGGCGAATTCAGACCAAAATCAGGCCAAAAAATCAGCGCCTACCCGAGTGCTAGCAGCCCCAGCACTGCCCGATCACGGCCCTCGTTTTTGGCGCGATACAGTGCGTCATCGGCCTGCTTGATCATTTCATCGAGACTGGCGTGAGCATCTGCCAATACGCCACCAATGCTGTAGGTCAGCTGGATGCTGGTGCCCGTACATTCAATCCGCGCCAGACGCACCACCGCGAGCAGTTTGCTGGTGATCACTTCGAGTTCATCGAGCGTTTTTAGATCGTACAGCGCAATCAAAAATTCTTCGCCGCCCCAGCGCGCCACGCTGTCATAGGTGCGGATCGCCTCGCGCAAAATACCGGCCACGGCGCTCAAGGCCTGATCGCCCACGGCGTGACCCCAGGTATCGTTAATGCGCTTGAAAAGGTCGATATCGATGATCAAGACGCCCATCTTCCCGCCACTGCGCGACAAGCGATTTTGCTCGTTCGCCATGTGCAGCAGCATGCCCCGGCGGTTGAGCAACTCGGTCAAAAAATCGGTGTGCGCCATTTTTTCCAGCGTGGCGGTGCGCTCGGCGACCTGCGACTCAAGGGCTTCGGTATGGCTGGCGATGCGCTCGGCCATGGTTTCAAAGTTACGCGTCAAACGCCCGATTTCATCCGGCGACTCATCCTGTAAGGCTGTCAAGCGTTCGCCATCAGCCAGTGCCTTGGCGGCCCCGTCAAGGCGTGCCAGGCGGCGGACGACGGTACGTTCGAGAAAGAAGGCCGCGACCAGCAAAACCAGCAGCAAGGCGCCGGCCAACAAGATCAACGCAGCCGGCAGCGCCGAACTGGAAGCCACTGCCTCCGGGTGCGTCATGGTCAACACAAACCACTGAATTTGCGGCACCCAAACCAGGCCGGTCAATTGCCGGCGGCCTTGAACCCGCAACTCCAGGGTTTCAACCTCACTTTTACCCGCGACCAGCGAGTTCATCGCCTGACGCAGCGCGTCTTTATCTTCCCGCCGCTCCAGCAAATCAAAAACCGTGCTTTGCGCCTCATTACCCGTTGCCTTGCGCAGCGAGGCAAAATCGATCACCGAGACATCCTGGTGCGCCTGAATCGCGCCATGGCGATCAATCAGCACATTGGCCGAGCCACCCAGCTCGCTGCTTACCACGCTGCGGATGAAATCCGAGAGATCGACACCGCTGCCAGTGACGGCAACGGCAAGTCCCTGTGCATCACGCACTACCGAATTGATCCAGACCTTGGTCAGCCCCAAATGGCGATCAGTGTCGACATTGAGCTGGGTGTCCTTGACGTTATCGAGCGTGACGTAAAACCAGCCATCTTTGCGCAAATTACGGTTCAGCGTGTAGCGCGGCGTATCCAGCGCATGCCCGCCTTGCTCATCGTTGTAATAGTAATTACCCGATTGGGCGAGCGCAAAAAAGTAGCTGCGACTACGGAAGAAACCTCTGAAATCCTCCATCTCGGCAATCGCCCGGTGCCGCGCCTCGGAATTTTTTTCGTCCGCCACCCAGGCCAGCAAGACCGGCGAACTCGCCATTTTCTGGCTCAAAGTGACCTCGCGAGTGACGATACCGAGGATTTTGCTCTTCTCGTACAGCACATTGCGTTCGGCAAAACGCTGACCAAGTACGCTGACCACCTCGTCGTTGTACCAAACAAAAAAGCGATAACCCGCCGCGCCGCCCAGCACAAAAATCAGGCTGACAAGGACTAGAAATCGGGATTGCAAGTTACGTTTCATCGAATGGCCAAAGAGGGATTTGGCATCATTTTACGAGGAAAACCGGGGGAGTTCGTGGGCACTATGCTATCTCGACGTTCAACGCTTTTGTCCATACGCAGATTCGCCACGGCTTGGATGTCAATCTAATGTGGTGCCGGTTGGCGGGTATAATCCGCCCCGGAAAGTCGGCTAGGCAATCGCTGCGTGCGTAAGCACGGGGAGGAAAGTCCGGGCTCCACAGGGCGGGATGCCAGTTAACGGCTGGGTGCTATAAGTCGAAAGACCCAAGGCAACGGAAAGTGCAACAGAGAATAGACCGCCGATGGCTTCGCAAGAAGATCAGGTAAGGGTGAAACGGCGAGGTAAGAGCTCACCGCACTGGCGGTAACGTTCAGTGGCTTGGCAAACCCCATCCGGAGCAAGACCAAATAGGGAGGCATTAGGCGTGGCCCGCGCTGCCTCCGGGTAGGTTGCTTGAGCCTGTCAGTGATGGCAGGCCTAGAGGAATGATTGCCGCACCTCGCAAGAGGTGGCACAAAACCCGGCTTATCGGCTGGCTTTCCAACTTATAGAATAGCGAAATGATTCCACGAATTGAATGGCTTGAGGCTGGCCAACAGCACTCAGCCCGCTGGCGCTCCGAAGCGGCCATCGCGCCCCACGGCAAGATCGTTATTGGCGACGACCGACTGGGCGCTGATGCCGCCTGGCGTTTGGTTTCCGAGGGAACGGCAATCCTTTGGCGTGGCGATTGGCAAAATGCGCGCAAGTTATTGTTGACGCTGACGACGCGCGTCGAGCGCCTGCCGCGCATTGACAAAAAGCCGTCAAGCGCAGCCGAATCCTTTGCGCAGCATCGGCAAACCCAGGGCCGCCGTGCCGCTTTGCTCGGTTTGTTGCTGGTGCCGCTGAGGGCGGATTACACGTTGCCCTTGCGCCGGGCGCAGGATGTGCAACAGGCCTGCGTCGAAGCTTATGGGCCAGCGGATGAGGAATCAGTGCTTTCCCTGCGCGAATTGCTGGCCGTGGTCAGCGCCCATGAATGGCGTAAAAAAGGGGTGCCGGTGCCGGCCATCGAGGGACGCATTTATCCGCATTACGGCGTTTTTTCTCCGGTGCGCGGTGAGTATGTCGATCTGGTTGCCAAGGCACCTTTGCCGGCGAATTGTGATCTGGCTTTTGACATCGGCACCGGCTCCGGCATTCTCGCCGCCGTACTGGCAAGGCGTGGTGTCAAGCGCATTGTGGCCACCGATCAGGCGGTGCGCGCGCTGGAATGTGCACAAAAAAACATCGAAAAACTGGGGTTGACCGCAAGCGTTGAGATTTTGAACGCGGATATGTTCCCGGAAGGCCGGGCGCCGCTGGTGGTATGCAATCCACCCTGGGTGCCGGCGCAACCGAGCTCGCCAATTGAATACGCTGTTTATGACCCGGATTCGCGCATGCTGCGGGCCTTTCTCAGTGGTTTGGCGGCGCATTTGACAGTAGGCGGCGAGGGCTGGCTGATTCTGTCAGATTTTGCCGAGCATCTTAGGCTGCGCACGCGGGCAGCGTTGCTGGGGCTGATCGAAACAAGCGGCCTCCGTATCATTGAACGTATCGATACCCGGCCCAGGCACCCCAAAGTCAAGGATGCCGGCGATCCCTTGCATCTGGCGCGTGCGGCTGAAATAACCTCCTTGTGGCGTTTGGCCGTCGCTCACTAGTCAAAATGAATGAATTTTTAGTTGTTTTTTTGATGGAGCTTCGCCAATTTTCGTGTAAAACTGGCAACAATATGACAAAAACTTGGCGATAGCATTTTCAGTTGGTTGGGTTCTTCTGAAAGCATGCCGTGAAAAAATGCGGGAGCCCCATAATGTTTCGTAATTTGCCCTTTCACCGGCCAAGTTTTGCCAACAGCCTGATTCTTCAATTTGGTCTGTTGATGCTTCTGGCGCTGCTGGTATTTGCC
Organism: Rhodocyclaceae bacterium; assembly: GCA_028687645.1. Taxonomy (GTDB): domain Bacteria; phylum Pseudomonadota; class Gammaproteobacteria; order Burkholderiales; family Rhodocyclaceae; genus Azonexus. Next base: position 11,638 of record JAQTZQ010000051.1, on the reverse strand, counting down.
GCTGGCAGCTACCGTCTGATTGTGCGCCCAACCGTCAATGATTTGGCTCAGGCCCAGATGGAGCTGGTTTCGGAACAGCTGGAAGCCCGCTTGGGTCGCATGTTGCAGACTGTCGAGGCGACCCTGCGTAGCAGTCGGGGCTGGGGAGCCAATGGTGATTTCGATCATGGGCAACTGACGCGCTTCAACGATTTCTTCTTCCCCATCATTGCCAATCACGGTGAACTATCGTCTGTCGTTTTTGCGCATGAATCGGGACGGGAAATACTGCTACTGCTCAATGCTGATGGCACCTGGGTGAACCGCATCAGTAATCCGCTTGAATGGGGTACGCAAACATACTGGCTGACCTGGAACAAGGAACGCCAGATCGAGCGGGTCGAAGTGCTTGAACGTGACTACGATGCCCGCCAACGGCCCTGGTTTATCGGGGCAATGGGACTGGCCGATGATCAGGAGATCTTCTGGACCAGTCCGTATCTTTTCTACACCTTGAAGGAGCCTGGCATCACCGCCTCAATGCGCTGGCAGGGGCGCGATGGAGGCCGTTATGTGATTGCTCACGACGTTCGTCTGAGTGAGTTGTCCGCCTACATCGATGGGCTCAAGGTTGGGCAGCGTGGCAAGACAGCCCTGTTCTACGAAGATGGACGTGTGCTGGCAATGCCAGCCAAGCGCAGTGAGGCAGCCCTTGAAACACCGGGTAAATTGGCAGTATCTGAGTTGAGCGAGGGGCTGCTGGCTTGGCAGAAGACTGGGCAGGTGGTGCGGAGAATGTCTGCTTTCCAGGCGGGTGGCGATACCTGGTTCAGCTTGTTTAGACCGATTTCGGTGGGGCAACAGCAATTCTGGCTGGGTGTGTTTGCTCCGGAAAACGAGTTCTTTCCGAGTAGTCGAGGTGATCTGGTGCTCCTTCTGCTGATCGCCGTGGCTTCACTCTTGGCCGGGATTGCTGTTGCCGTTCGAGTGGCGCGCCATTTTGGCCGACCGCTGGTGCGCCTGGCACGAGATAGTGAGCGCATTGGTCGTCTGGAGCTGGATAGTCCGGTCAGTACCGATGCACCGTGGCAGGAAATTACCCAGCTCGCCCAGGCCCAGGAGCAGATGCGTCAGCGCTTGCGCGAAGCAAATGCCGCGATGGAAGAAAAAGTCATTGAGCGTACCAGTGAGTTAAATCGCCAGTTCACCTTGATGCAGGCACTGATCGATACCATTCCCAATCCTATTTTTTACAAGGATGCCGATACCCGCTTCATCGGCTGCAATCAGGCTTACGAGGCTGTTTTTGCAGTAAGCCGGCAACGTTTCATTGGCAAACGAGTGCTGGATCTGGAATATCTGCCAGAGGCCGAACGTCTCGCTTATCAGTCGGAGGATGAAGCGGTAATTGCCGCCGGTAGCCGGGTCAGTCGTGAGGTGGACATGGTTTTTGCCGATGCCGAGACACATCACACCCTGTATTCGGTAACTGGTTTTTGCAATGCCGATGGTACGCCAGGTGGTTTGGTGGGGGTGATTGTGGACATCACGCCGCTCAAGGTCGCCGAGCGTGAGGCGCGTGAGGCTTCATTGGTTGCCCAGGCCGCAACAGCGGCCAAAGCTGATTTTCTGGCCAACATGAGTCACGAGATCCGGACGCCGATGAATGCCATTCTGGGTATGGCTCATCTGGCGCTACACACTTCTCTTGATAGCCGCCAGAAAAATTACCTGGAGAAAATCGATGCCGCAGGACATAGCTTGCTCGGCATCATCAACGATATTCTCGACTTCTCGAAAATAGAGGCTGGCATGATGCGTATTGAGCGCGTCGACTTCCGTCTGGAAAGTGTGCTGCAGCATGTTGCCGATCTCTGTGCTTTGCGGGCGAGCGACAAGGGCTTGGAGTTGTTGTTCGATCTGGCGCCGGGTCTGCCGGATGCGCTTGTCGGCGACCCGCTGCGTCTGGGCCAGGTGCTAGTCAATCTGGTTGGAAATGCAGTGAAGTTTACGGAGCACGGTGAAATTACGGTACGCGTAACCGCACTTGAGAATAGCGACGCCGGGATCATCCTGAGTTTTGAGATCACTGACACCGGTATTGGGTTAAGCGAAGATGAACAGGCTCGCCTCTTTGCCCCCTTTGCCCAGGCCGATACCTCAACAACCAGGCGTTACGGTGGCACGGGTTTGGGGCTTTCAATCAGCCGTCGATTGGTTGAATTAATGGACGGTGATATTGGTGTAAGAAGTACGCTTGGTGTGGGCAGTTGTTTCCACTTCACTGTTTTGTGTCGGCAGGGCAACGGCGTGAACGAGGTGCTCAGTAAAGCCGACGTCACCCGTTTACGCATACTGATTGCCGATGACAATGCCAGTGCCCGTCAGATATTCACGCAAATGCTCGGTAACTTGGGTTTTGACTGCCACGCAGTAGAGAGCGGTGAGGCAGCCCTGAGCGAATTGCAGGCGGCCGAACATGCCGGGCAGCCTTACGGCCTCTGCATCCTCGACTGGAAAATGCCCGGTATGGATGGCGCTGCAACCCTTCAGCATTTGCGGCGAAACAAAGTATTACAGCAACTTCCTGCAATCATGATGACCACCGCCTACGATACCAGCACCTTGCAGGCGGCACTTGGCGAGCTGGCGGCAGATGCCTATCTGGCCAAACCGGTAACGCCTTCCAGTCTCTTTGACAGTATTGCCGAGGCTCTCCATCAGCTAAACCCGGCGGCCTTGCGGCGCGGTACGCTAGTCCATCCTGGTGATCAGATGACTGGGTGCCGAGTATTGCTTGTTGAGGACAACCTCGTGAATCAGGAGCTTGCCGAACAACTGCTACAGGCGGCAGGAATTATCGTTACTACGGCAAATAATGGGCAGGAGGTGCTGGCCTGTCTTGAAAATGGGAAATTTGATGCCGTCCTGATGGATTGCCAAATGCCGGTCATGGATGGTTTTGAGGCAACTCGCCGCTTGCGTGCCGATCCTCGTTTTGGTGATTTGCCAGTCATTGCTGTTACAGCCGGGGCGCTGTCCGGTGATCGGGAGCGCTGTCTGGCCAGTGGCATGAGTGACCACCTGAGCAAACCGCTGGATGTGAATCTACTCTATGCAACCCTGGGGAAATGGATGCATGTCTCTGTTGATATGACGGTTGCCATCTCTCCCTCTCTGCCTGGCTTGCCGGGGCTGGATCAGGTGGCGGCATTGGCCCGCCTCAATGGCAACACTAGCCTGTTTGTCCAATTGCTCAAGCGGTTTTATGAGGATCAGAGTGATGTAGTCAGCCGTCTGCGGCAGTCTCTCAACAAAATGGACCTCGATACAGCTCGGCGTGATGCGCATACCCTGAAAGGCTTGGCCGGTAATCTCGGGGCGACCGCTTTGCAAAGTACGGCCCAGGTGGTCGAAGAGGCTCTGGCGCGTGGTGATGTGGCGGCATCAATGGCGCAAATTGTCATTCTGGAGGTGCTGATGTCCGACCTTTTACGGGCTATCGCTCAGAGCAAGCCGGAGACGCCCGTTACTGCGCTCCCCGTTTCCGGTAAACCTTTACCGCTAGCGGAGATCGCTCATTTGCAAGACTTGCTCGATGCCGATGACGCAGAGGCGCTGCGTTATTTCAATTCATTCGCAGCTGACTTGGAGGGGCATTTTGATGCCGATAAACTTCAGCTGCTGAGTCGTCATGTTTCACGCTATGATTTTGAATCTGCAGGCGATTTATTGAGAGAAATTGTCAGCCAACGTAGCTCTGCCTGAACCGGAGAAATGTCATCATGGCCCCATTGCACGCCAAACAAACTATTCTGGTTGTTGACGATACCGCTGAAAATCTTGACCTGTTGAGCGAGATACTGAGTGCGGATTATCGCGTTCGAGTCGCCACCAATGGTGAGAAGGCGCTGCGGATCATTTACTCCGACGAGCCGCCAGACCTTGTTCTGCTCGACATCATGATGCCCGGATTGTCAGGCTATGAGGTTTGCCGCCGTCTGAAAGCCAATCCTGACCGACGACGAATTCCGGTCATATTCGTCACAGCAATGACCTCGGTTGACGACGAGCGTCAAGGCTTGGAAATTGGGGCCGTCGATTACATTACCAAACCCTTTAGCCCGCCGATCATCATGGCTCGAGTGCGTACCCATCTGGCACTTTATGATCAGACAAGGGAGCTAGAGCGGATGGTTCGCCAGCGTACGGAAGAGCTTTGCATTACCCGCCATCAGGTCATCTATCGTTTGGGGCGGGCTGCCGAATTCAAGGATAACGAGACCGGCAACCATGTTGTGCGTATGGCTCATTATGCTCGTCTGATTGCTGGGGCTCACGGGATGGGGAAGGAGGCGACCGAGATGATTTTTTGCGCCGCCCCAATGCACGATGTTGGAAAAATTGGCGTTCCTGACGCCATTTTGCTCAAGCCGGGCAAACTGGATGCGGGCGAGTGGGCTTTGATGGAACGGCATCCGATTATGGGGGCCGAGATTATTGGGCAGCACGATAATTCTTTGCTGGAAACTGCCCGCATCATTGCCTTGACGCACCATGAGCGCTGGGACGGTCGTGGCTATCCCCAGCGCTTGACCGGCAAAGATATACCGATTGAAGGCCGTATTGTGACCATTGCGGATGTCTTCGATGCCCTAATCTCGGTTCGCTCGTACAAACCGGCTTATTCGGTTGAAGAGTCGTTAGAAATAATGGATGCTGAAGATGGTCGCCAGTTTGATCCAGATTTAATGCAGGCTTTTCGCAAGGTTTTGCCGGAGATCCTGCGTATCAAGGAAAATTATGCCGATGAATATGGCGCACTGGCTGACCTTGAAATGCTCAAGATCAGCCTTTAGCCCATCAAGCTGGACTGGATGTCCGGATCAGGTGGTCAAAGGCGCTCAATGAAGCCTTGGCCCCTTCACCCATGGCGATGATGATCTGTTTGTAAGGCACGGTGGTGCAGTCGCCGGCAGCAAACACGCCGGGAACGGAAGTTTGGCCCTTGGCATCGACTTCAATTTCGCCGTGTTTTGACAGGTTGACCCTAGGGCCAGCCGTTGTTTCTGTGGTCGTACCCTTTAGCCAATCTGTGTTCGGCAACAGGCCGATCTGCACGAAAATGCCTTCGAGATCGATACGGTGGATTTCGCCACTGTCGCGATTCTTGTAAAGCAGGCCGTTGACCTTTTCGCCATCGCCGGTGGCCTCCGTGGTCAGTGCCTTGGTGATCACCGTCACATTCGGCAGGCTGAACAACTTGCGTTGCAAGACTGCATCGGCGCGCAACTGACCATCGAATTCGAGCAACGTGACGTGGCCAACAATCCCGGCCAGATCAATCGCGGCCTCGACGCCCGAATTGCCACCGCCAATCACCGCCACACGCTTGCCCTTGAACAGTGGGCCGTCGCAATGTGGGCAGTAAGCAACGCCTTTGCCGCGATATTCCTTCTCGCCTGGCACGTTCATTTCGCGCCAGCGAGCGCCGGTGGAAATGATCACTGATTTACTCTTCAATGAGGCCCCATTTTCCAGCTTGACTTCAATGAGGTCACCAGGAATCAATTGTGCCGCGCGCTGCAGGTTCATGATGTCCACATCGTAATCCTTGACGTGTTCTTCTAGGCCCATCACCAGTTTGGGGCCGTCAGTCGCCTTGACCGAAATGAAGTTTTCAATCGCCAGCGTATCCATCACCTGTCCACCGAAACGCTCGGCCAGCAAACCGGTGCGGATGCCTTTGCGCGCCGCGTAAATGGCTGCCGAAGCACCCGCCGGGCCGCCGCCGATGACCAGCACGTCATAGGCTTCTTTGGCGTTGAGCTTTTCGGCATCGCGGGCAGCAGAGCCGGTGTCGAGCTTGGCAACGATTTCTTCGATAGTCATGCGGCCGGCACCGAACTCCTCGCCGTTGAGGAACATGGTCGGCACAGCCATGATCTTGCGCTTATCAACTTCGTCTTGAAATATCGCGCCATCGATCATCGTGTGGCAGATGCCGGGGTTGAGCACGGCCATCAAATTCATCGCCTGCACAACATCAGGGCAGTTGTGGCAGGAGAGCGAAATGAAAGTTTCGAAATTGAAAGTGCCGGGCAAGGCTTTGATCTGTTCGATGACTTCTGCGTCGACCTTGGGCGGGTGACCGCCAGTCTGCAGCAGGGCAAGGATCAACGACGTGAACTCGTGGCCCATTGGCAGGCCGGCAAAGCTGATGCGCGGGGCCTGGCCCGGCAGGCCGATTGCGAAGGAAGGGCGCAGCGGTGAATCACCATTTTCGCGCAGGCTAACTTTGGGCGAGAGTTCAACGATGTCGCTGAGCAGGCCACGCATTTCCTCGGCCTTGGCGCTATCGTCGAGGGTGGCCACCAGTTCGATCGGTTGTTGCAGTTTTTCGAGGTAGGCCTTGAGTTGCGTCTTGATGTTTGCGTCAAGCATTTTGTTCTCCCTTGTAGTGCGAATTTCACTGAAATATGGCGGTTGACCGCAACATTTCGCTGAAATCCACCGCTCCCGTTGCCAGGAGCGGCTTCATTTGACTATTTAGATCTTGCCGACCAGATCCAGCGACGGCGCGAGGGTTTTTTCGCCTTCTTTCCACTTGGCCGGGCAAACTTCACCTGGGTGGGATGCCGTGTATTGGGCCGCCTTCAGCTTGCGCAGGGTTTCGGAAACGTCACGGGCGATTTCGTTGGAGTGAATTTCAACGGTCTTGATGACGCCATCCGGATTGATCACGAAAGTACCACGCAGAGCCAGACCTTCTTCGTCGATATGCACATCGAAAGCTTTGGTCAGGGCATGCGTCGGATCGCCAACCAGCGGGAACTGGGCCTTGCCAACCGCCGGTGAGGTCTCGTGCCACACCTTGTGCGAGAAGTGGGTGTCGGTGGTGACGATATAGACCTCGGCGCCGGCTTTCTGGAATTCGCCATAGTTGTTGGCGGCATCTTCGATTTCGGTCGGGCAGTTGAAGGTAAAGGCGGCCGGCATGAAGATCACGACGGACCACTTGCCCTTCAGGTTGGCTTCGGTGACTTCGATGAACTTGCCATTATGGAAGGCCTGAGCCTTGAACGGCTGAACTTGGGTGTTGATGAGCGACATGGTTTTCTCCTTGGTTGAAGTGATGCGACGAATGAATGTTAAGGGGCGATCTTTAATTGGTCTAATTGGATGAATCGATAGTATTAATAGGCAAAAGCTATTCTTGCTCGTTGGCGGCATAGTTCTTTTTGACTATTTTTGATCCGGTATTAGTGTTATTTCAGCCCACGGAGCGAATGAATTGACGCAAATCAACAAAAGTTGTGGGGTTAAGTTGGATGATACCGCCCTAGGTGCAGGCGCTATTGTTGCAGTCTGTAACCGCAAGGAGGGTTTAAATGAATATTTCCAGTGCCATCGTGCACGTTACGCCAGCCGGTCTCGAAGAGACCTGTGCTGCGCTCTCTGGAATGCCGGGCGTAGAGATTCACGCCCGTAGTCCGGAAGGGAAGGTGGTAGTCACGCTTGAAGACGAGGATACCAATTCGGCGGCGGACAAATTTGTTTCCCTGCATGGCCTCCCCGGCGTGCTCTCGGTGGCCATGGTCTATCAATATAGTGATGACGGTTTAGTAACTGAGGAGGTTCAAGCGTGAAGCTCAATCGACGTGATTTTATCAAGGCCAATGCAGCCGCAGCGGCCATTTCAGCAGCCGGCATGACCGCACCAACGGCGGCTGTGGCCGCTGGCAAGGACGAGATTCGCTGGGACAAGGCAGCCTGCCGCTTTTGTGGTACTGGTTGCGGTGTTCTGGTTGGTACTCAGGATGGCCGTGTTGTGGCCACCCAAGGCGATCCGGATGCGCCGGTCAATCGGGGCCTGAACTGCATCAAGGGCTATTTCCTGTCCAAGATCATGTACGGTGCTGATCGGCTTAAAACACCGCTGCTACGCATGACAGATGGCAAGTACGACAAAAATGGTGACTTCCATCCGATTAGCTGGACGCAGGCGTTCGACATCATGGAAGAGAAGGCCAAGGCGACGCTCAAGGCCAAGGGGCCGAACGGTCTGGCCATGTTTGGTTCAGGCCAATGGACAGTGTGGGAAGGCTACGCCGCCGCCAAGCTCATGAAGGCCGGTTTCCGCACCAACAACCTCGATCCCAACGCTCGCCACTGTATGGCCTCAGCCGTTGCCGGCTTCATGCGTACTTTTGGCATTGATGAGCCGATGGGCTGCTACGATGACATCGAACATGCTGACGCCTTCGTGCTGTGGGGCTCGAATATGGCCGAGATGCACCCGATTCTGTGGACGCGCATTACTGACCGCAAGCTGTCGAACAAAGGCGTCAAGGTAGCCGTGTTGTCGACCTTCGAGCATCGCTCCTACGAGCTGGCCGATATCCCGATGATTTTCACCCCGCAGACGGACTTGGCGATCCTCAATTACATCGCCAACTACATCATCCAGACCGGTAGGGTGAATCAGGCATTCGTTGATAAAAATATCAACTTCAAGAAGAGCGCGACCGACATTGGCTATGGCCTGCGCCCGACGCATGCGCTTGAAAAAGATGCGACCAGCAATGGATATCCCGGTGCCGATGGCAAACCAAAGGGGGATACCGGAAAAAGCGAACCGATCACTTTTGACGAATTTAAGAAATTTGTCTCGGAATACACTGCCGAAAAGGTCTCGAAGCTCTCTGGTGTCTCCGAGAAAGATCTCAAAGCCCTGGCCGAACTCTATGCAGATCCAAAGATCAAGGTCGTCTCGTATTGGACCATGGGCTTTAATCAGCATACCCGTGGTACCTGGGCAAATAACCTTTGCTACAACATCCACCTGTTAACCGGCAAAATTTCCGAGCCGGGAAATGGCCCATTCTCGCTGACTGGGCAGCCCTCCGCTTGTGGAACGGCGCGCGAAGTTGGCACCTTCTCTCATCGTCTGCCAGCCGACATGGTGGTGACCAATCCAGCTCACCGCAAACATTCCGAGGAATTGTGGGGATTGCCAGAAGGCACGCTGCCCGACAAGATTGGCTTCCACGCGGTTGCCATGGCAAGAGCACTCAAGGATGGCAAGGTCAATTTTTACTGGCAGCAGTGCAATAACAACATGCAAGCCGGTCCGAATATCAATGAAGAACTCTACCCGGGCTGGCGCAAGCCGGAGAACTTCATTGTCGTGTCCGATCCGTACCCGACGGTTTCGGCCATGGCCGCCGACCTAATTCTGCCAACCGCCATGTGGGTTGAAAAAGAAGGCGCTTACGGCAACGCCGAGCGTCGCACCCAGTTCTGGCGCCAGCAAGTCAAGGCGCCGGGCGAGGCACGTTCTGACGTCTGGCAGGTTATGGAGTTTGCCAAGCGCTTCAAGATCGAGGAAGTATGGCCGGCTGAACTGGTTGCCAAGGATGCCAAGCTCAAAGGCAAGACCATGTTTGATGTTTTGTTCGCCAATGGCGTGGTCAATAAGTACAAGCTAACCGAAACGGCCGCCGATTTCGAAAACGAAGATTCAAAGCTGATGGGTTTTTACATTCAGAAGGGGCTCTTCGAAGAGTATGCTGCTTTTGGTCGTGGTCATGGTCACGATCTGGCGCCTTTTGACACCTATCACAAGGCTCGTGGCCTGCGTTGGCCGGTGGTTGATGGCAAGGAAACGCTGTGGCGCTTCCGCGAAGGCTATGATCCGTATGTCAAGAAGGGCGAAGGCATCAAGTTCTACGGCTTCAAGGATGGCAAGGCCAATATTTTTGCGCTGCCATACCAGCCGCCTGCCGAGTCGCCGGACAAGGAGTTTGATTTGTGGCTCTGCACAGGCCGTGTGCTGGAGCATTGGCATACGGGTTCAATGACCCGTCGTGTTCCGGAGTTGTACAAGTCCTTCCCGGATGCGGTTGTCTTCATGCACCCGGATGATGCCAAGGCGCGTGGTCTGCAACGTGGCATGGAGGTCAAGCTGACTTCGCGGCGCGGTGATGTTTCAATGCGGGTTGAAACACGTGGCCGTAACAAGCCACCGCGTGGACTGGTCTTCGTACCTTTCTTTGATGCGGGGCGCCTGATCAACAAGCTAACCCTGGATGCGACTTGCCCGATTTCGAAAGAAACGGACTACAAGAAGTGTGCTGTCAAGGTAACCAGGGCCTGATACGGTCAACGAAATAAGTGAACTGAAAAACGGCCAGTCGAACCTGGCCGTCCATCGGAGGTAAAAAGATGAAATTAATTACCGCGCTAGCGCTGGCTGCCGGCGTTTTCCTGGGGGGGGCAGGCTCCGCCTGTGCGCAGGAATTGGTCAATGAAATTGGTGGCGTAACGATCGAGGGAACATCCAAGGTCAATATGTTCCGCCCCGAGAAGGATACCGACACCATTCCGCGCAACTTTCAGAAGCAGCCGCCGCTGATCCCGCATAGCATCAAGGGATACAACGTCACGCAAAACTTCAACAAGTGCATGGATTGCCATTCCAAGGAACGCGCTGAAGAAACGGGGGCAACCAAGGTTGCCAAGTCACACTATCTGGATCGTGAGGATAAAAAGCAGAAGAATATTTCTCCTCGCCGCTATTTCTGCATGCAGTGCCATGTGCCTCAGTTTGATGCCAAGCCGCTTGTTGAAAATACTTACAAGCCAGCAGCGAAGAAGGGGGAATGATGCTGAATAAATTGATGCCCAAATGGGTGAAAAGTATTGGACTGCTCACGGTTCTTGGTCTCTTTGCCGCCGGTATCGTGTTCTGGGGTGGCTTTAACTGGGCTCTGGAAGCAACCAACAAGGAATCATTCTGTATCTCCTGTCACGAAATGGAAGAGAACGTCTTCCGGGAGTATCAGAATACGATTCACTACACTAACCGTACCGGTGTGCGTGCTACTTGCCCGGATTGTCACGTGCCCAAGGAATGGGGCCCGAAGATGATTCGCAAGATTCAGGCCTCCAACGAAGTTCTGCATAAAGTCCTTGGTACTATCGACACCCCCGAGAAATTCAACGCCAAGCGCGCCCAGCTCGCCCAAAACGAGTGGAAGCGCATGAAAGCGAATGACTCGCAGGAGTGCCGTAACTGCCACCGTTACGATTACATGGATTACACCGAGCAAGGTAATCGTGCGGCAAAGACTCACCCGGAAGCATTTACTGACGGCAAGACTTGTATTGACTGCCACAAAGGGATTGCTCATCAGTTGCCGGCAATTGACCAGCATATTGGCCAGCAGAATGACGGTGCGGTTGCAATTTCGCACGGTGAAAAGCCGGCTGAGCCAGCTAAGGACGAAGTTAAGGCTGACGCGAAGTAAGTAAGCCTTAGTTTTGCTCAAACAAACCCGGCCAAGTGCCGGGTTTATTGTTAATGTGCGCCCAGCATGAGCGCACTCCTGCGGGTGCAAGTCCTGCCGTAAGTTGATCACGACGAACGAAGTGAAGCGCAACTGCATGAGGGCGACCGAGTGTGGGGAGGAAGCGTGGAACATAAACTGCGAGCCGATGAACAAGAACCGGATAGAAGGCGCTGCCGAGCAGGGCGAGCGGGCATGTGACCGCGAAGCTCTCGTGATCAAGGCGAAGTGGCGTAGATCCGGCGGTTGTGCAGTGACAAGCCGCAGGCGAAGGACGCCCGTAGGGCGGTCCGCGAAGCGGATGCCGT
>JAQTZQ010000223.1 GCA_028687645.1 Rhodocyclaceae bacterium | reverse complement strand
CTTTCGGGCAGAAGACTATGCCCATGCCTATTGTCGAATATCCAGCTATCTGCAGACCATGGCTAACCGGGGATATAATCCCCTCATCGCTATTCAAATGGCGCTGGCTGGGAACGCTCCGGCTATAAGGCGTGAGTAGTTACCTGCTCACCATCAATCGTAAAGGCTCGCAAATAGCGCCGTTTTAGACGCCATTTCCCTTTCTCGTGATGATCTTTAACCCACACCCACCAAATCTCGTCGGGTTCGATCAGCGCCATGGCCATTAGATTGATATATTGCAACCGCTCAGCCTTTTTGCCACTGGTTAACCACTTAAACTCACCCTTGCCGTCCTGAAATAATGCCTTGGTAATCGCCAACATACTGCCTGCAGTATCCGTAAACGCCACGCCTTGATCCATCGTCGCGCCAAAAATTTCCAGATATTCGGCGACTGCCTCTTCTGGTACTGCGCCTGGTGGATTAATGATTTTTGATGAAACATTCGTCGGCTTTGATTTTGCTGGCTTTATAAAATCAGTCGGCCAAGGTTTATTACGTTGATTCAACACCGCATCTGCTCCCGACAACGGCGGCACCGTCAACGGTTCCAGATAGGCCTTGCCAGGATTATAAGAAAATCCAGGATCAATCCCCTTGGGCACTTGTACAGTACGCGGCGACGCACCTTTGCTGCCGACTGTCTTCTCTTCCCACTCGATAGGTGGCGAGGTATCCAGCCCTGATTTGCCTTTCACTTCCCACGCCTGACGCGCCGAATATTCAGAAATAGCATAAACCCTACACCGACACCCCCAACCGTTTTGCGGATAGTGGGTATCCCACCACGGATCATCCGCTGACAAAATCAACCCATCCCAGGCTTTATGCTCCAGCCTCGGGTGCTCAATCGATGTATGGTCATACTCCCAATAAGGATTTAAATGCTTGACCGCCACCATTTGCTGATAGCGACCGGCATTGTACGATTGCTGGATATTAGTATCGTAAATTTGCTGCGCCAACCCGGCGAACCGTGATAGCTCCAGCCATGCTTGGCGACAATCTCATCAAACTGCTTTCTAAAATCTTCATACCCGCCGCCGCCCCATTTAGCCGACTGGATGGCATTGTAAAAACCCTCGACTAGCGCATCCTGAGCGGCACCGGCCACCACAAACGCGTGGCTGTGCTGCTGCTGCCAAATATCCGTCCAACTGGCGGTAGGAAGCAGTATCTTGGCCTTGTAAAAATCAATGGCCTCATTAAACCGCAGTTTTTCAGGCTTCAATCACCATCTCCCAATACACCAACGGCCCATCCTCCCGGACGATGCGCCCTCTATACGGCGGAGCCGCGCCCTTTACCCGCCAGCAATACAGCCGCTTGGTTTGGTAATCGTTCACCAGCTGTCGGCGCAATTCCCGCAAATCCGCACGTGTAATCGGATAGCCCGGCCAGGCCAAGTCAGCGCTCATATGCGTCTCACTGCGCCCTATAAAATCCAGCGTGCACACCAAATTAAACGGGTCGCCATTGTCATAACTCAACCCGTCCGCATAGCGCCTGACAGTCGCCTGTTTAACTTCAATGTGCACCGTACTCATTTGCTGGTACCGATATCGCCACGACCCGCCAGATTCGCAGCCGCCATGCCCAACTGCAACGACTCCGCCCAGGCGGACCCACTTAAATTCAATGCCTCAATCCCAGTAATGGCATCCTCAAACGACCCAGCCTCAGCCACTACTGCCCCAATTTGCTGAATCAATGCCTCTTCATGTGTTGCCGCTAACGCTGCCAGCTGCTGGCTATACGCACTAACGATATCGCCGGTTTTGTCTTTTGCTGCCAACGCAGCTAAACGAGTCAATGCCGCATTAGCTGCTGGCGTAACTGATTTGCCCGACAGGGTTAAAATCTTCGCATCCTTACCGGCCCGTGGTATCTGCAACGCTTGATGCGCCCATTCAACATCGATCTCCATGCCGATATCGGCGCCCTTGGCTAGCGTTGCGATCATCGCCCTTTGATCGACCGATTCCGATGTGTCGTATTTAAACAGCGGAATCCTATCTTCCGGAAACATGCCGTTGATCAACGCAATCGGCGCTACCAATTGCTTATTGGTCGTCGGCTCGATTTGCCGCACCTCGTTATGAATTTGACCCAATGCATTGGTGGAGGACTTACCATCGGCCTGGCTGGTCAGCGTGCTTTACAAGCAATAGTTATTTGGATCTATTCATAGTTGGGCACTATCCATAGCGACCCCTTTCAGCCATTCAGACATGTCAGCCTTCTATGTCTGCTGTGACTGGTATAGCCGCCGTTCAAATCTTGAAATCGCAGAGTGCAGAATCTCTAAATAACGCCTGTTGTCGAATTGTGACAGGACATAAATTAAAGCTATCTGTTGGGGGGGATTTTTTATTCCCAATAAATTTTAAATTTGCCAAACGGCAACAGATGACCAACTTCCTCCCAATTGCCAATTTAGTTCTCAATGTAGCCGTATCGGATTTTGGCTGCGTTCTGCACTCAAGTGGATTAATAATTCATTGGCCAAGCGTTCCGGGTTCGAAACCGTGATCAATACCAGGCGACTGCGACTATCCTGATTCGGACGTTCCGGCAAGGGCGCGGGTGGATACAAATGACCGGCGACCGCATGCACCGCAAACGGCTCAGTACACTCAGGAAAATAAACAACCCCCTTGATTCGAACCAAGTCATCGGCATGGTTTATCAACAAGGTTTGCAAAGTGTCTTGTAATTGAGGCCAACTTGGCGTGTGTTCCAAATAAAGTGATACGCTACGAAAGCCATGTTCCGGCAAAGCTTGGCCGCTGGGAATGCGCCGGAAAGACGGTGGCATCTTGCTTTGCAACGTGCAGGCATCAAACAGATCATGTGTAGCCGTCAGCGTTGGCGTTGCCGGCGCCTGAAGCTTTAAGTAATCAATCAGTTCCGCGTGTTGTGTGGCATCGGCCAGATCGGCGTGAGTCAGTAGCAACAGGTCGGCCCAGGCCATTTGCGCACGAGCTTCGGCGTGGCGCTCCAGTTGGGCAATGGCTGACGGAATCGCCAGTGTGGCGACGATTTGTTGCAAACGGTAGCGTTTGGACAGCCAGGGTTCGCGCAGCAGCGTATCCAAAATGGGTTCCGGACTGGCAACGCCGCTGGTTTCGATGATGACGCGCTCGAAAGGTTTGGTTTCAGCCTTATTCCAAGCCATCCACAAATTCTTCAAAGTCGGCGCCAATGCACCTTTGATCTGGCAACACAAACAACCGCCCGAAAGTACCGTCATCGGAATATCCTGATTTAAGAGCAATGTCTGATCGATCGGGGTAGCGCCGAACTCGTTGATCACCAGCGCCGTCTTCACCCCGTCCGCCAATAGCCGGTTTAATAGTGTGGTTTTGCCGCTACCGAGAAAACCGGTGACAACGATAACGGGGATTTTGGCTAATTCACTCATGATACGAGGCACAAAAATTTGCTAACAGCTTTCAAACTACTCAGGACTCTAAATGGGTTTTTAGCGACATTCGCAATGACAGCTACCATCAAGCCGCCACTTGGCATGACTCCAAGGCCTCCAGCATATCCTGCTTGGGTAAATTGCGGCCGATGAACACCAAATTAGACGCCTTGGCTTCGCCGTCTTGCCAAGGATTACCGAAGCTTTCGGTCATCAGCATATGTACGCCTTGATATATGACTTTTTTGTCGCAACCGGCGATGTTTAGAATACCTTTGTAACGCAACAGGTTGTTACCAAAGTCGCGGACCACGATGTCCAGAAAAGCCAGTATGCGCGCAGCATCCAGTTCCCGGTCAGTACGGAACACGAAAGAGCTGATGTCGTCTTCATGCTCGTGGCTGACGTCCTGCAAAAAGTCCGGTTCGATTTTCAGTATATCGTCCAGGTTGAAGCCGTCGATGTCCAGTATGTCGAACAACTCGGTTTCTCCGAAATGAACGCGTTTGATCGGCGCCCTGGGATTCATGGCTCGCAGGCGCGTTTCCAGATCGGCGACCACTTCACCTTCCTGCAAATCGGTTTTCGACAATAGGATGCGGTCGGCAAAACCGACTTGCTCCTGCGCTTCGTGGTGTTCTTGCAGTTGTTGATGGGCATGCACCGCATCGACCACGGTGACGATGGCATCCAGCTTATAGTTTTCAGCAATGTCCTGCTCGATGAAAAAGGTTTGCGCCACCGGCGCCGGGTCAGCTAAGCCGGTGGTTTCGATGATGACCCGTTCGAAGTGAATGTCCCCATTTTCGCGGCGGTCGGACAATTCTCCCAGGATGCGCACCAGGTCGCCGCGCACCGTACAGCAAATGCAACCGTTGTTCATGGTAACGATTTTCTCGTCGGCCTGCACCAGCAGTTCGTTGTCGATGCCGGTTTCACCGAATTCGTTTTCGATCACGGCGATACGGCGGCCGTGGTGTTCGGTCAGAATGCGGTTCAGCAACGTGGTTTTACCGGCACCGAGAAAGCCGGTCAAAATGGTGACCGGTACCGGGTAGTTGAGTTTCGGGCGTGTGTTCATTTTGAATCTCCAAAAGAAATAGGGGTTAGCGTCGATTAGACAGCGATTCACTATCCGGCTGTGATGCGCTGATCACCACGATCCGATCGCCGCGCACGGCGTTGTAAAAACAGTTAGGACGTCGGGTATGGCAGGCGGGGCCATGCTGGTCGACCAGTAGCAGCAAGGTATCGCCGTCGCAATCGATACGCAGTTCTTTAAGATATTGATGATGGCCGGAGGTCTCGCCTTTTCGCCATAGCCGCTGCCAAGAACGCGACCAGTAACAGACCCGGCCGGTGCTCAGGGTTTCCAGAATAGCCTCGCGGTTCATCCAGGCCAGCATCAACACTTCGCCGCTATCGACTTGCTGGGCGATAGCAGGCAACAACCCATCCTTATTGAACGGCAGACTTTCCAGTATTTCAGACCAGGGCAAACTGGCACCAATAGGAAGATTTTCTGTACGCGTTATCATGCCGGTTGCGGCTTAATCCGCTCGATCCGCGCATAAGCCGAGTGGTTGTGTATGGATTCAAAGTTTTCCGACTCCACCATATAGGCTGTAATGCGTGTTTCAGCGTCCAGCATAGCAGCCATATCGCGCACCATGTCCTCGACGAACTTGGGGTGGTCATAAGCATATTCGGTGACGTATTTTTCATCCGGGCGTTTCAGCAGCCCATAAATCGGTGACGAGGCTTCGGCTTCCACCAGCGCAATCAGTTCTTCAATCCAGATAAATTCGCTGGCCGACACGGTAATCGTCACATGTGAGCGCTGGTTGTGGGCACCACGCTCTGAAATTTCCTTGGAACACGGACACAGGCTGGTGACCGGCACCACGATTTTGACTTTGATCCGGCAGCCGGTATTGTCGATTTCGCCGATGAAGCTGACCTGATAATCCAGCAGACTACGCACGCCGCTGACCGGCGCGGCCTT
>JAQTZQ010000222.1 GCA_028687645.1 Rhodocyclaceae bacterium | reverse complement strand
GCATGCTGATAATCTGAATCTTGTCGAGCACGCTGATCAATTATCAAAAATGGACGAGCCCAATTAAAGTGAAGCTGCGATTCCCTCTGCCACAGTTTTCCGGGCCGTTTCTTGTCCATTTGCTCAATGTCTTGCTGGTCTCATTGCTGGCAATGTTTCTGGCCTATTGGAGTTGGCAACTTTGGCTGCTGAGCACTTCACCTGAAGACAGGCTGGCCGAAACGGCAGCCGAAAAGGTGTTAATGCCTGCTTACCAAGCCAGTGCTTCAGATTTAAAAACGCGGTGGTTTGATGCGGCGGCAGATACTCAGGTCGCTACCAAATCGCGCGGGAAGATTCGGTTAGTTGGGGTCTTTGCCGCTTCCGACGGGCATCCAAGCCACGCCATCATCATTGCCAACGGTGCGACTGCGCAAACCCTGACGGAAGGAGCTCAGCTTGCCAGCGGGGAAAAAATCGAAAAAATCCATTCAGATCACGTCATTCTGCAGCACGATGGCGTTAGCGAGCGCTTGGATATGGATCGCAAGGCCGTTGTTCAGGGGTTGATTTTGCCGGTGCAAAAAACGCCGCGCTAACTCTCATGGCGAGAGGCCACCCCGCATCATGAAATATGCCACCCCCGCAGCCCCTCTTTCCCGGCCTCTCTCCCGCAAGGGGAGAGAGGAGACAGGCAGCTTCCCTCTCCCCTCGCGGGAGGGGGCGGTATTTCACGCTAAATTGCCAGCTTCAGAGTCCTTGCCCCGGTTTGCTGCTGACTTCGAAAATCCTTTAGCCCCGACTGGTGGTCAATAGCTGGTTGATGTCGATAATCGGCATCAGAATGGCCAGAACCACGAGCATGACCACGCCGCCCATAACGACGATCAAGGCGGGTTCAAGAATGCCGGTGAGTAGTGCAATTCGATTTTGCATCTCACGCTCCTGCTGTTGGGCCGCACGTTCCAGCATGCTCCCCAGGCGTCCGCTGGCTTCACCACTGGCAATCAAGTGGGTCAAAATGGGTGGGAAGAGCTTGGAACGGGCCAATGCCCGCGACAGGCTCATGCCTTCGCTCACGCGCAAACTGGCATCCTCCAAGGCTGCTTTGAGCTGACGATTGCTCATGACCGCGCAACCTGCGCGCAGGGCTGAGAGCATGGGCACGCCACCGCCAATCAGAATGGCCAGGGTGTTGGCCAGGCGAATGGCATCGAGGCCAGCGAGCAAATAACCGATACCCGGCAAGCTGAGCAGAAAGCGATCCAGCTTGAGCGCATTCTGTTCATTGCGCAGCGCCAGTTTTGTCAAGGCAAGCAGCGCAGTAACGCCACCCAGCAGCAACCACCAGTAAGCGCGCAAAAAATTGCTGATGGCGATCAGCCCCAGGGTCAGCAGTGGCAGAGACTGTTTGCTTTGCTCAAAAACCTGGATCACCTGCGGCACCACGTAAGCGACCAGACCGCCGATGACCAGAATGGCGACGACGCTGACAATGGCCGGATAAAGCAACGCCAACAGGGTTTTCTGGCGAAACGATTCGACGTTTTCGGAATAAATGGCCAGTCGATCGACAATTTTGGGCAATTCACCTGACATTTCACCCGCTTCGATCAGCGCGCGATACAGCGGATTAAAGATCTCGCCGTAGCGCCCCAGAGCTTTGGCCAGCGTTTCGCCCTCATTGACGCCAGCGCGCACGCCAGCCATGACCTCGCGAACGGTATCTCTCGGCGCTTGCTCGATCAGGGCCGACAAGGATTGCTCCAGGGTCAGGCCGGCGGCCAGTAAGGTGGCCAACTGTTGGGTCAAAATCGCTAGATCACTGCGCGATATTTTGGGGCGGCGAGTTTTTTGAATGCTTTGCGCTTGCGCATCATTGTCGACTTCGCTGATTTTGTCGATCAGCAAACCCTGTTCACGCAATTGCGTCCGCGCGTGTTTGGCCGAATCAGCACTGATGACACCGGCGCATCGGTTTCCATCCGGGTCGAAGGCGTTGTAACGGTAGGCGGCCACGGGCGGCTTGGCTCAGGCCTCGCGGGTGACGCGAAGCACTTCTTCCAGTGTGGTTGTGCCTGCCAGTACACAACGTGCACCATCCTGGCGTAATGAGCGCATGCCCATACTCAGCGCATGATCGCGTAACTCGTGTTCAGGGGCCGATTGATGAATCATCACCTGCATCTCACGGTCAACCGCCAATAATTCGTAAATTCCGGTGCGGCCCCGGTAGCCGGTTTGGCGGCAAGCATCGCAGCCGGCGGCGTGCTGGATCAACTGCTCGGCATCAGCGGGCAGCCCCAGTTCCTGATTTTCGGCGGCACTGGCCGGGCGGCTTTGAGCGCAAGCCGGGCACAGGCGACGCACCAGGCGCTGGGCGAGAACACCAATCAGGCTGGAGGACAGCAGATAGGGTTCGACGCCCATATCAATCAGGCGCGTTACCGCGCTGGCGGCATCGTTGGTGTGCAGGGTCGCCAAGACCAAATGGCCGGTAAGACTGGCCTGAATCGCAATCTGGGCGGTTTCCAGGTCGCGAATCTCGCCGATCATGACGATATCGGGGTCTTGCCGCAGGATAGAGCGCAAGGCGCGGGCGAAGCTTAAATCAATGCGCGGGTTGATTTGGGTTTGTCCGACGCCGTCCAGCTCGTATTCGATCGGGTCTTCAACGGTCAGAATATTGCTGGTGCCGTTGTTGAGTCCGGACAGCGCAGCGTACAACGTGGTGGTTTTGCCCGAGCCGGTTGGCCCGGTGACCAAAAATATGCCGTGCGGGCTGCGCGTGGCGGCAGAAACGGCGCGCAGGATTTCAGCGGACATGCCCAGCCTGGCCAGATCAAGTTTGCCGTTTTCCTTGTCCAGCAGGCGCAGGACAACGCGCTCACCGAAGCCGGTGGGCAAGGTCGAGACGCGGACATCGACATGGCGGCCAGCAAGGCGCAGCGAAATCCGGCCATCCTGCGGCAGGCGGCGTTCGGCAATATCGAGGCTGGCCATGATCTTGATGCGCGACACAATGGCGCCATGCAGCGCGCGGTGCGGCTCGATCACGTCGCGCAGGCTGCCATCGAGACGAAAGCGGACGACCGAGCGGCTTTCGTAAGGCTCAAAGTGCACATCCGAGGCGTTTTCGCGCAGCGCTTCGGTCAACACCGCATTGATCATGCGGATAATCGGCGCGTCGTTTTCGCTATCGAGCAGGTCAGAAATCTGCCGAAAATCCTCCAGCAGGCGCGGTAAATCCATTTCCTGCTCAATGTCGCCGGCCAGATTGGCGGCTGACTGGCTTTGCTGGGCGTAGGTTTCCGCCAGGCGCTGATCGAACTCGGCTGGCGGATGCAAACTGGCGGCCACCGGCTTGCCGACAATGCGGCAAACTTCAGAAATGGCAGAGGGCTGTGCGCCCTCCCTGACCCAGACTTCAGCAACCAGGTCATCCATCCGCGTGACCAAAACGCCATGGGTTTTGGCAAAACCATAAGGAATGGCGCGCACCGAGCGCAACTGGATGCTGGGAGCTTGATCCAGCGCCATGACTACTGGGGATTTTCTTTAAGAAACTGTGGCGGGATGGGCAGCATTTTCAAGGAGGGCGAATCCAGATTGGGTGCTGGCATGTCCGGCAGGATCGGATGCGGCTTGGGCAACTGCTTGTTTTGCTCGCCAATGATGTATTGATAACGCTGGTCAGTCAGCTCTGAATAGGAGGCGCTGTCGCGCAGGATGATCGGGCGCAGGAAAACCATCAAGTTGGTTTTGGCCCGCTTGCGCGATTCGTATTTGAACAGGTAGCCAATGCCGGGAATATCCCCGAGCAAGGGGACGCTGTCATTGCCATCGGTAGAGGCATCTTGTACCAAGCCACCGAGCGCGACAATCTGGCGATCATCAATCAGCACCGTCGATTCTATTG
Source organism: Rhodocyclaceae bacterium (assembly GCA_028687645.1). Lineage (GTDB taxonomy): Bacteria > Pseudomonadota > Gammaproteobacteria > Burkholderiales > Rhodocyclaceae > Azonexus. Next base: position 1,585 of record JAQTZQ010000222.1, on the reverse strand, counting down.
AGCGTTTGTTGGTGATAATGCCGCTGACGTTCGATTTTTCTTGAATGCTTGAAACCTCCTGAAAAATCTGCAGGCGAATCGAGCCGCCTTCGGAGATTTGCGGCTTGATGCGTAGTGTCAGGCCGACATCCTTGCGCTCGATGGTCTGGAACGGTGTTGCAGTAACGGTGCTGCCGGTTTGCGCATATTGCCCGGTGATGAAAGGCACGTTTTGGCCAATGACGATCTTGGCCTCTTCGTTATCCAGCGTTAAAAGGTTGGGTGTCGACAAAATATTGGCGTTGGCATCGGTTTCCAGCGCCCGGGCCAGCATGCCGAGATTCAGAATGGTACCGACCCCGGGCAAGGTAACGGTGCCTTTGACGACACCAATATTGAGGCCGGTAGCGACTGCGCCGGGGTTGACCGCGGCGTCCAGCACGTTGATGCCAGTGCCGCGTGTGCCAAAATTGGTGCCGCCAATGACTTGTGTCCCGCCATTGAGCGAATTGTTCAAAGACTGCCATTGAATCCCGAATTCGGCTGCTTTTTCGGAGGTGACCTCAACGATCAGGGCTTCGACATGAACCTGAGCGCGGCGCACATCCAGTTTGTCAATAATTGCTCGCAGGTTGTTGTAAACGCCTTCGGGCGCCGTAATAATCAGCGAGTTTGAGGCAGCATCAGCCTGAACGACGCCGTTTCCCGAGTTCGCTTGCTGGGTATTGTTGTTGCTCGTGTTGCCCAGGGGCGAATTGATATTGCTGAGCGCTGAAGAAACCTGGCTTGTCGTGTTGCCCAACAAACTTGTGTCTCCATTGAGCAGCGAGCGAAGGGTTTGCGCCACCTTCGTCGCTTCGGCATTTTTCAGGTAAACGATATGAATATTGCCGCCGACAGCGGTTTCCTTGTCCAGTTGACGAACCAGTTCCCGGATGCGCTCCAGATGGGCCGCGTTGTCGGAGCGAACGATCAGGCTATTGGTGCGCTGATCGGGGACAATGGAAATGCGCTGCATTTTGTCGTTGACCGCAACAGCGTCAGCAAACAGGCGGTTTAGCGTCTGATTGATGTCGAGCGCCGAGGCGTTGTGGATGGGGATGACAAAAGGCACGGCAGCATTGGGTTGGTCAATCTCGCTGATCAGCTTTTCAATGCGTCGCAAGTTTTCACCATAATCGGTAACCACCAGGGCATTCGACGAAGTGCTGGCGACCACGCTGTTATTGGGCGCGACCAGCGGGCGAATCATCGGCAGCGCGACATTCGCCGCTTCGTATCTGAGCACAAATACCTGAGTGAGAATCTGGTCGCCTTTGGCCTTGCCCTTGCGCGCCACCACCGTCCCGCCCTGCAATTTGGCCTCCGCCTCGGGCACGATGCGCGTTACGCCATTGCTCTCTACCGCAGCAAAGCCCTGCATGCGCAAGGCCGCGAGTAACACGTCATAAGACGCGCTGGCAGGCACTGGCGTGTTGGAAATCAGATTGATCTGACCTTTGACGCGCGGATCAACGAGAAAGTTACGCCCGGAGATTTGCCCGACGGCTTTGATAACGGATTCGAGGTCGGCGTTGGCGAAGTTTAGGGTGACTTGTTCTTCGGC
>JAQTZQ010000221.1 GCA_028687645.1 Rhodocyclaceae bacterium | reverse complement strand
GCTTGTCCGGCAGCAACCCGACGCGTGCCTTCCTCGGTGGCGTTAGTGCGCTGGCGCGCACTGCGGCGCTGGAATGGCCGAAGGCAGCAGTCAAGGCGATTGATCTTGAGCGTATTGCCGGTAAAGGTAAAAAATCGCGGGACGCCGACGTGCTGGCCGAGGCGATTGTTGGCGAACTGCTGAATGGTGGAACGACGCTGGAAGTTGGTCTGCATGCCGACGGACGCCGCACGACGCTGGTTTCTGTACAAACAGCATCGCCAAGTATCCCGGCTGACAACATCAATAGCAGTTCGATCATCGTCGCTTCCGGCGGTGGCCGTGGCGTGACTGCCGCTGCCCTGCTCGCGCTGGCCAAGGTCAAGCAGCCGCGTATCGTGCTACTCGGTCGCACCACATTGGGCGACGAACCAGCAGAGCTGAATAGTCTGAGCAGTGATGCCGATCTCAAGCGGGCGCTGATGCAACGTGCCCAAGCGGAAGGACGCAAGACAACGCCAGCCGAGTTGAACGGCCAGTTGTCCAACCTGCTTGCCGTCCGTGAAATTCGCGCTACCTTGGCGGCCCTCAAGGCGGCAGGCTCGGAATCACAATATGTTACGGTCGACGTCGGAAATGAGGCGAAATTGTCGGCTGCTTTGGATACCGTCCGTAAATCATGGGGGCCGATTAGCGCTGTGGTTCACGGTGCCGGCGTACTGGCTGACAAGCGTATTGAAGAGAAAACCGACGAGCAGTTTGATCGTGTCTTCGACACCAAAGTTAGCGGCCTGCGTGCCTTGCTGGCGGCTACTGCTAAAGATCCGCTGACCGCACTTTGCGTCTTTTCATCCGTCGCTGCGCGTACCGGCAACCTCGGGCAGTGCGATTACGCGATGGCCAATGAAGTGCTGAACCTCGTCGCCTGCGCCGAGCGTGCGCGTCGTGGCGCTTCCTGCGTGGTGCGTGCCATCGGTTGGGGCCCCTGGGAAGGTGGCATGGTCACTCCAAGCTTGAAGAGTCATTTCGAGCAAATGGGCGTCGCCCTGATTCCGCTGGCGATAGGCGCGCAACGCTTTGTCGATGAAATGATCGGCACTAGCGAAGACACGACGGTGGTGATTGGTGGTGCAGGAGATGGCGCGCTTGGCGTCAAGGCCACGCCACAGGCTACGGTTGACGAAATGAACCGCGCCCCAGCACTGGCATGAAACAGCCGACGATGAGTTTTGAGCCGATTGCCATCGTCGGCCAGTCCTGCACGCTACCCGGCGCCCTGTCGCCGGAAGCGTTGTGGGCCAACGTGCTGGCTGGTCGGAGCAGCATTTCCAAAGTGCCGGCTGAACGCTGGGGCTTGCCGCAGGCCAGTGTGATGGGCAGCGTCAGCCAGTCGGCGGATCGTACTTGGTCGGATGTTGGCGGTTACGTTAGCGGGTTTCAATTTGACCCGAGCGGCACGGCACTCCCGGCTGATGACTTATTGGCGCTTGACCCCTTGTTCCAACTCACGCTGCATGGGGTGCGTCAGGCCTTGCACAGCGCCGGCCTGAATGGCGCGGCCAAAACCACGGGTCTGGTGCTCGGCAATCTGTCCTTTCCATCCGCAGCACAGGCGCGCTACGCGCAAAGCATCTGGCTGGATCAGCAGCCCCGGCCAGATGCCAAAAACCGCTTCAACTCCGGCCTGCCGGCTCATTTGACCGCGCACGCGCTCGGCCTCGGGGCGGGCGCGTTTGCGCTGGATGCCGCCTGCGCCTCATCGCTCTACGCCATCAAGCTGGCTTGTGATCGCCTGCATGACCGCAGCGCCGATGTGATGGTGGCGGGTGCGGTCAACCAGGCAGATGACCTGTTTATTCATGTCGGCTTTTGCGCGCTTTCGGCCCTGAGCAAAACCGGGCAGAGCCGCCCATTTCATCGCGATGCTGATGGTTTGGTGCCGGCTGAGGGTGCAGGTTTTGTTGTGTTGGAACGCTTATCCGATGCCTTGGCCGCTGGGCGGAAAGTGCTCGGCGTCATTCGTGGCGTTGGTTTGTCCAATGACGGACGTGGGCGCGGTTTGCTCGCGCCTTCGGAAGAGGGCCAGGAGCGCGCCCTGCGCCTGGCTTACGAACAGGCCGGCTTGCAGCCCGCCGACATCAGCCTGCTGGAATGCCACGCCACGGGCACACCGGTTGGTGATGCCACCGAACTACGCAGCATGGCGCGCGTTTTTGCCGGTTGCGCTGATGTGCCGATCGGCTCGCTCAAATCCAACCTTGGCCACCTAATCACCGCCGCCGGCGTCGCCGGGCTGATCAAGGTGCTGGCGGCGATGGCGCATGGCAAAAAGCCACCGACGCTCAATATTGATCAACCCAACGACGCACTGGCCGGGACACCGTTTCGCCTGCTGCGTGAAGCGGAAGCATGGACTGGCCCGAAGCGCGCCGGCATCAGCGCCTTTGGCTTTGGCGGCAACAACGCCCACCTGATTGTCGAAGCGCTGGAAGAAACGTCCGCCGCCGCACGCACCTTTGTCACCGCGCCGAAGCCCGCACCGGAGATCGCCATAGTCGGCATCGGCGCGCGCGTCGGGCGTGGCGAAAATGTGGCTGATTTCACCCGCGACCTGTTCGCCGGCAAGCCTTGCGCCGAGGCGCGACAAAGCGTTGCCGTCGCCCTCGACGGCTTGCGCTTTCCACCCAACGACCTGCAACAGTCGCTGGCCCAGCAAACCATGGTCCTTGAAGCAGCGCGTGAGGCGGCGCTGGGCATTAGCCTGTCGCGCGACCGCACTGCAGTGCTCGTTGGCATGGGCTGCGATGCCGAAGTTTCCCGTTACGGCACGCGCTGGCGTTTGGCCAATCAAAACACGGATCCGGCGTGGCTGGCAGCAGCGCGTGATGGCATTGTGCCGGTGCTGCAATCGTCTGGCGTGGTCGGCACCATGCCCAATATTCCCGCCAACCGGATCAACAGCCAGCTCGATTTGGCCGGCCCGGCATTCACCGTTTCCGCCGAAGAAGCCTCCGGGCTGACCGCCTTACACCTCGCCGCCCGCGCTTTGCGTTGCGGCGAAATCGATGCGGCGCTGGTCGGTGCCGTCGACCTCTCGCACGAACCGGTGCATCAAGCCGCACTCGCCGCACTTGGCCGCAGCACGCCGCCGGCAGATGCCGCCGTGGTATTGACCCTCAAACGTCTGGCCGATGCGCGCCGCGATGGCGATCCGGTTTTCGCCACGCTGGATACCTCGGCAAGCGTTGCCACACTTGAATTAGGTGACGCCAGCAATGGCCTTGACCTTGCCGCCGGTTTTGGCAAGTCGCATGCCGCCAACGGGCTGTTGCACGTCGCCGCAGCAGCATTGGCGCTGCATCATGGCGCTCGCCCTCAAAATGACACAGCAGCAACCCCGTGGTTTGGCGAGCGAATTTCTGAAGTTTCGGTCTCTGTACTCGAAGCACCAGCGGCAAATGCACGCCTCAAAGGCGAAGTGGTCAGCCCCTGGCTGGCCGATGCCCCCGCCCGCCTGCATGTCTTTTCCGGTGCCAATCAGGCTGCCGCACTGGCCGCACTGCGCGCCGGCCAGCAGTCCGCAACAGGTCCGGCACGCATCGTTCTGGTTGCCGCCAGCGCCGAAGAATTAGCAACGCGCAGTGAGCAGGCACAGCGTTGGCTGAGCAATGGCGGCCCGGCGCCGGAGGGTGTTGCCTTCCGTGAAGCACCAATCTCCGGCCAGACAGCATTTGTGTTCACCGGCGCCGCTGCCGCTTATCCCGGCATGGGCCGCGAGCTCGCGCTGGCCTTACCCAAACAAGTGGCTGCCGTCGCTGCTCGTTGCTCGGAAATGAAAGCAGCCACCGACTGGCTTTACGGTCCGGGCGACGGTAACCCGACGCACCCGCTCGATCAATTGTGGGGCACCTCTTTCGTTTGCCAGTTGCACGCCGAAATCACCCGGCATTTGCTTGGCCTCAAGCCGGAAGCGACCATCGGCTATTCCTCAGGCGAGTCCAACGCGCTGTTCGCCATGGGCGCCTGGAACGATCTCGGCGAAATGATGAAAGCCAGCCGCACCGGCACCGCCTTTACCGAAGATCTGGTCGGTGCCTTTGCCGCGCCACGTCGTGCCTGGCAAAAGCTTGGGCTGGCGGGAGCAGAAAGCGCCACCTGGGCAAGTTACGTGATTGCCGCGCCGGTTGATGAGGTCAAGGCGGCGCTGGCCGGAGAACCGCTGGCCCACCTGACAATCATCAACAGCGCCGAAGATTGTGTGATTGGCGGAGAAGCCAGCGCCTGCGCACGGGTGGTTGAGCTAGTCGGCAAGGAACGCACCCTGCCGCTGGGCTACGATATGGCGGCGCATTGCCCCGAAGTCGAGGAAATTCGCGATGCCTGGTGGGAACTCCACCATCGCCAAGTGAGCGAGGTTCCCGGCGTTCGTTTTTATACCAACGCGACCAACAACTGGTTCAAGCCAACGGCGAAAGCAGCGGCTGATGCGATTACCGGCCAGGCTGTCGATACGCTTGATTTCACCCGCACCATTGAACAGGCCTGGGCTGACGGCATTCGCGTTTTCATCGAACACGGCCCACGTGGCGCGTGTGGCGGCTGGATTCGTAAAATCCTCTGCGAGCGGGAACATCTGGTGGTGTCACTTGATATCGCTGGTCGCTCTGGTGTGCGACAAGTCCTCAATGCGGCAGCATGGCTAGTCGCGGCCGGGGTCAAAGCCGATGTAACGGCGCTTGAAAGCGAGATCGCGCTTGCTGCACCGAAGAAAAGCCCGGTTGGCAGGTTGCTGACGCTACCGGCACATGCTCCAAGACCAATTGTTACGGTCAACCCGAAAAAAACCGTGATTTTTTCAACTGAAGCGCCAAGGGATGGGTCACAAATGATGTCGCCTGCACCGTATCTGGAACCTGTACTGCAAGCTTCGGCGAATCGTTCGGAACAACCCGTTCCAGCAGCGGTTACGCCTTTTATGCCAGAAAGACAGACAGTTTCTGTCGCGCCTACTGTTTCAGTTCTTTCCATTCCTGCGCCGCCTCTGGCAGCGCGCCCTACCCAGGCTCCCCTGATGAACGACAACCTGTCCCGCCTCATGGCTCAGCAAGCGCAACTTGCCAATATCCATCAGGCCTATATTGCGCAACAGGCAGCAGTGCATGAACGCTTCCTCGCCCTGCAACAAGCGGCTGAAAACACGCTGCGTCAAGCCTACAACGCAAAACTCCCTCCCCTTCAAGGGGAGGGTTGGGGTGGGGATGGGTTCATACAGGCAGAAAATACACGCCACGTTTTACCCCATCCCCCTCCCGACCACCCCCTTGAAGGGGGAGGAGTGTCTGTTCCTGCGCTTGCCCGCCCCGCTCCGCAACCCGCACCCGTCAAGCCCCAGCCGGTAGTGCCCCCCGTAGCTCAGCCTGTAGCCATGCCGCCAGCACCACCGGCGCCAAGCAAGCCAGTTGAAAAGCCTGCCACCAAGGCCCAACTAGCCATCCTGCCCGGCCCCAAATTCGACCGCGCCCAGCTTGAAATTCTCGCTGGCGGAAAAATTTC
>JAQTZQ010000220.1 GCA_028687645.1 Rhodocyclaceae bacterium | reverse complement strand
TGTTTGCATCTTGTCCGGAGCGGCAATTCCCTCCGGGATGTTCGTGGTCATTTTCATTTTCGGTGTGGCCTGTGCCTGGGCAGCAGTTGCACCAATCATCAAAGTGAGTGTTGCTACCAATAATCTAGTCGCGGGGCTTATTCTCATGAGGAACTCCGTTTGATTTATTAACATGCTGAAAAGATGAAATACGCCGACGATGGAATGCTCGTGGCCGGTTGAATATTGAATACATGTTTGCTGCCCTTTCCGTCAGCGCTAAATTTCTGAACATAGTTATGATGAAATGGTTTGCTAATCACCGCAGCAATCGGATTCAACGCCTTCTTAGCCCATGCAGTTGTTACATCGGCATCGCTCTCAGCTAAAACGATTAGACTGCTTAAAGAACCGGCAATCATCACAGCAGCAGCGATAGCGCGACATATTGAATCTTGGGAAAATTTCATCATAAACACACACCCATTATTTGTTGTGGTTGGGGGTTCATGGCCGCATCCAGGCACTACCAAACTGAATGTAATACGCTGCTCCATCTGGGCCATAGGCAACATCCAATCCTATGTGCATGCCGTATTTCCGGGCAAGCTCATAGCGAAAGCCGACACCCCCTGCCGTGACATTTTGTTTTTTGTCGAATCGCTCAAAGTTATTCCATGCTGACCCTGCCCCGGCGAAGCCGACAACGCTAAATCGCTGCCAGAATTGCCAGCGCAACTCGGCTTCGATCTGCGCTGAACTCTCACCCTGATACTGCATCGCCGGGACACCGCGCATCAATATAAAAGGGCGCAAGTAGAAAGGAACATCACCAAAACTGACGGTGGTCGTTCCGAGCACACCGAGCGTCAGTTTCGAGTTCAGCGGCAGGTACTGAATTGCTGTTAGGTTGAGCCGTTGGAAGTCGGTGTCGCTTCCCAGGGATTTACTGAACAGACCCGCTGAAAAATCGAGGTGTTGGCCATGAGTCGGGGTAAAAATGTTGTCCCGAGAGTCATAGGAAAAGGACGGGGTTATGCCGCCGACGCGTGATTGGCGCTGATAATTGGGTAGGCTGGAAATTGACGGCAGCACATCAAATTCAACGTTTGTGTTGGCAAGTACATAGCCGATACCAACCCAGGCTCTGGTCTCGCCAATCCGGAATTTGGCCTGCGCCAAACCGGCCAGCGTTTCAAGGTTGTATGTGCGAGGGTCTTTTTCTAACGTTGGATCTCGACCGATTCCTTGAAAATCAAGATTGATTGATACGTTCGCGATACCAACCATTGTCTGAAGACGGTCGTCCAGCCAATGGCGCACATCGCCTGCCACTAAGCCCTTGGTGCCATTTTCGGTTTTCAGTCCACCAATGACGGTAAGGTTTGGTCGACCAAAACCGGCTGACTCGCGTTTCTGTTGCTTATCGATGAAGGCCAGTGCGCCCACACCGCCCAGACCGACTGCCGGTTCGGTAATGGGAATTACCAGCGGCACAAAACCGTAGGATTGGTCGACAAACCCGCTGATATCGAGCCAGCCATCCTCGGATGAGCGAATTTTCGATGGGGACGTTTCCGCGACGATGGTCTGGTTCGATACATCATCTGATCTTGCCTGCGCCAAAGCCACGTTACAGATGCCGAGCAGGGCGCAGGTCAAGGACAGCGAAGTTGTTGTATTCCTTATCAATTCAGTTCCTGCTTCCTGTCTTGCTGGTTGCCATTTGTTCCAGTAAAAATGAGCCAATATTCAGCGTTGACCATAACGTTCCACCGATCCACCTCGATTTCCTGCCGCTACTTCGGTCTTGCGGCGCCTGCTCCGGCAACCGTGCAATAAACAACGGCATTCGCTGTGGGCAGGACAAACAGGAGGGACAAAGCGACGACGGGGATAAGACGGTTCATGGTTATCTCCAGATCAAGTTTGAAAAATTGCCGAAGCTGGGCGCGATTCAGTCACAAAGAGGAAACAGCCGAGCCGGGCTCTCGGTTACTCACAGTGCAAGCCTTCTTCCCAGTTCAGCACGATCCATGGTGATCTTCGCATAGAAGGTTTTCAACCCGGAACACAGGTAGTTCAAGCCCTTTTCACCATCCGGTGTTTTGATAAACCGGTTCTTCGGACATTCTCCCCAGCACAATTCAAGGTAGGCACAGGATCGGCAATACTGCGGCAGCGTGTCACTCTTGGCGAAGGCGAATTTCTTCTGCTGTTCCGAGAAAACCAGATCGCCCTGATGGACGTCGCGGATGTTGCCCAGTTTGTATTCCGGGTAGACAAAGTGGTCACAACTGTAAAGATCGCCATTGAATTCGATGGCCAGCGCCTTGCCGCAGATCCGTCCGCTGACGCATTTCTGCGGTCCACGGCCAAACATCTGCGAAATTACGTTCTCGAACTGATCGACAAAAACCTTGCCGTAATCACGCTTGAACCATTCGTTCCAGACCCGGGTCAGGAAGTAGCCCCAGTCATCCGGGGACACCGACCAGTCGGCTACCACCGAATCCGGATTGCCCGGTTTGGCGGCGGGCGAGCCGAGCGTCGGCAACTTGTCCCAATCCCAATGGCCCGGCGCAACCGAACGAAAATCGCCGGGCTCCAGACCTGGGATGAACTGGATGATGCGTGGACGAACCTGATCGCGCAAAAACCGGTAAACGTCGATCGGTTTGCGGGCATTGCTGCGGTTGACCACACATAAGGCACTAAAAACGATTTTGTGCTGATGCAGCAACTCAGCCGCCGCCATCACCCGCTCGAAGGTCGGCTTGTTGCCTTTGCTGTAGCGGTAGAGATCATGCAATTCAGCCGGCCCGTCGATCGACAGGCCGACCAGGAAATTGTGCTCGGCAAGGAAAGCGCACCATTCATCATTGAGCAGGATGCCGTTGGTTTGCAGGTCGTTCTCGATACGCTGCCCGGGTTTCTGGTGCCTTTTCTGCAGTTCGACGACGCGCTGGAAAAAGTCCAGACCCATCAGTGTCGGCTCCCCCCCTTGCCAAGTGAAGATTACCTCGTCACCCGTCTGTGCTTCGATGTACTGGCGAATATGGGACTCCAGCAAGGAATCGCTCATCCGTGGCGCCTGCGGCTGCTGTAACAGCTCTTCCTTGTGCAGGTAAAAACAGTAGGCACAATCAAGGTTGCACTGTGACCCGCTGGGTTTGATCATCGTATGAAAACGATAGAAATCGCCGTTGGTCAGTTTCGGGAGTTTTAGTTCTGGCTCGTTGGTCATTTCAACCCCGGTTTGCCGAATGCAGATGGCAATTTTTCAGGATAAAAAAGGAGAGAACCTTCGCCCTCTCCCTCTTTGCAGTCGCTCTAGCAAGAAAATCAGTCCGCCAGCGCCTTCTTCAGCTTGGCTTCCTTATGAGCACTGTCAGCAGCCGCCTTTTCTACTGGCTTCATCGGGCTTGTCGTCAGCGTTACCTTGCCGATCTTGCCGGTGAACTTATGGGGCGCGGGCGTTCCATAAGCTTCAGTGACCGGTGTTTCGCCGTCTTCACCCACATCAACGCCTTCGTCGGCCGAGAAGAAACCCGGCTGAGTCCGCTCTATGCGGCCTTCGCCGACTTTCTGGCCATTGACCAACAGACTCCCGGTTCCACCCTTGCCAGGTCCGCCACCGTCGTAGGCAAAGTCAAAGCGCAGGGTAGACTTGCCGGCTGGCAGTGGCTTGCTGGCGGTCACGGTGTAACGCTGCATGCCTAGGAAGTTGTAGGTGTAGGTCGGCTTGCCGTCCTTGACATAAAGACTCCAGCCACCAAAACGCCCTGCCTGGGCAATGATGACGCCATTGGCCCCGCCTTTCGGCACATCAATTTCAGCGTCGATGGTGTGGGACTGATTTTTCAGGTTCAGGAACACATTCTCGGACATGCCTATCATGCCTTCGTACACCGTCAGCGCAGTGCGCCCCTGCATCAGGTCGGGACGGCCAACCTTCTCAGGAATCAAGCGTTCAAACAGACGGTCGTCGATCGGCAGGATGGGGTATTTAGTCGTTTCAACCATGAATGCCGCCTGCATTTCCTTGAGCTTGGCGGGGTTCGCATTGGCGAGATTGTTCCTCAGGCTGAAGTCGCTGCGCGTATCGTATAGTTCCCAGGTGTCATTCTCTAGGGTTGCGCGTGGCTTGGCTTCCCAAGGCGCTTTATGGACAGTGCCGGCCAGCCAGCCGTCGTTGTAAATCGCCCGGTTGCCGAAGATTTCAAAATATTGCGTCTTGTGGCGATCGGCTGCTTTCGCTTCATTCAGCGTGTAAAGCATGCTGACGCCTTCAATGGGCGTCTGCGGAATGCCATTCACTTCTTTCGGCTCCGGCAGGCCGGCGGCTTCAAGAATCGTTGGCGCGATGTCGATCACATGGTGCCACTGCGAACGAACTTCGCCCTTGCTTTTAATGCCTTTTGGCCAGTGGACCGCAACCGCGTTACGTGTGCCGCCGTAGCTGGAGGCGACCTGTTTGACCCAGGTGAAAGGCGTATTGCCGGCCACTGCCCAACCCGCTGCGTAGTGGCCGTAAGAGTTAGGGCCACCGAGATCATCGTAACGCTTCAAGACATCCTGAACCGATTCTTGCACGCCATTAAAATAGGACATCTCGTTGAACACGCCATTCATGCCACCTTCGGAACTGGCGCCGTTGTCACCGAGCACATAGAAGATCAGTGTGTTGTCGAGTTGCCCCAAGTCCTTCAGCGTATCGACCAGACGCCCGACTTCGTGATCGGTATGTTCAGCAAATGCCGCGAAAACTTCCATCTGGCGCGCAAAGAGTTTTTTCTCGTCGGCACTCAACTTGTCCCAATCCTTGATTGCTTCCGGCTTGGGTGCCAGTTTTGTATCGGGCGGAACGACGCCGAGAGTGATTTGCTTGGCCAGGGTTTCTTCGCGTAATTTGTCCCAGCCCTGATCAAACTTGCCCTTGTACTTGGCGATCCAATCCTTCGGCACCTGATGGGGCGCATGCGTCGCGCCCGGCGCGAAGTACATGAAGAACGGTTTGTCCGGGGTCAATGACTTTTGCGAGCGCACCCACTTGATCGACTGGTTCGTCATGTCGGTCATGAAGTGGTAATTCGGATCGTTCGGGACTTCAACCTTGACCATGCCGTCAAAGACTGCCGGTGACCATTGGTTGGTTTCACCGCCCATGAAGCCATAAAACTTGTCAAAGCCATTGCGCGTCGGCCAGCGATCAGTCGGGCCGGAGGGGCTGGTCTCCCAGGCCGCGGTCTCGTGATTCTTGCCGAATTGTGCGGTCGAGTAGCCGTTGTAGCGCATGGTCATGGCCAGCGGGGCGACGCTCTCGGGTCGTTTACCGGTCGCACCAGGGAAGCCGGTTGCCGTTTCTGTGATTGACGACATGTTTCCAGTGTGGTGATTGCGCCCGGTGAGCAGTGCCATCCGGCTCGGCGAACTGAGCGCCGTGGTATGAAACTGGTTGTAGCGCAGGCCGTTGTCAGCCAGGCGTTCCGCTGTCGGCATCCTGACCGGGCCGCCAAAAGCGCTGGACTGGCCGAAACCCATATCGTCAATCAAGACGATAA
>JAQTZQ010000050.1 GCA_028687645.1 Rhodocyclaceae bacterium | reverse complement strand
TTCCAAACCTACCTTGGCCTTGTACTCCGCACTGTGAACCTTCCGCTTCTTTGCTTCGCCCATTTTCGTATCCCTTATGACAGCGCACAGCTTAAACTGCTGTCTTGAAAACGGGGACCACTATAGTAGTCAATGGCTTTGGCAATCGAGGAGCCATTGGGGACCTTCTGGCGATTAGTCGTCAGCCAGCGATGGAGCAAGTCGAGAATAGGTTTTGCTTTCTCCTGTCGGATTCGCCATCGCGCCTCATCACTCAGTTCAGCCACTTCCCGCTCAACCCCATAGAGTTGCCCGAAGAGTTCAAGGGCCTCGCCAGCAATCTGGCTCTGGTGGTTGGCCTGTAAATCAAAGAATTTGCGCCGAGCATGAGCCATACAGCCGGCCTCGGTGACGCCGTCGGCCAGCAGTGCTTTGTAACCCGAATAATCGTCACAGACCAGCGTTCCGCGCCAGTCTTCGAGGAATTCACGGGCATGTTTGCCGCCTCGGTAAAACCGGGACGGACCACGGTTTTATGAACTGACTCAATCTAAAATGCGAAATTTCTTTGACCCTAGCATTGCTGTAAATCGTGATTCATCCGCTATTTTCTCCGGTGGATGACGGGTTAGGGCTTGCTGGGCCAACCAATCTGTACTTGCCTATGTTGTGTAACACAGTCGCGGAGATAGAGATTGATAAGGCTCTGGTACGGAACTCCTGCTTCGACCGCCATGTTTTTGAAATAAGCGACGACGTCTTCGGAGAGCCGCATGGTGACAGGTGTCTTGAGCTTCGATGTGTAGGGGTTCCTACGCGACTTCATTTTGGAGAGATCATATTCGGCTTTCATGGTTTTTTACTTTCCGTAAAACGCACTTTCACGTTTGGTTGCCTTGCGGGCAGAGATGATGCGGATGACGTGACCTGCTTCCCGCTCGCAGTGAGCGACGAGCAGCAATCTTGATCCCGTACTCATGCCCAACAACAGAAAACGCTCTTCGTCAGATGAGTGGTCATCATCAAAGAATTGGATAGCAAATTCATCGTAGAAAGCAGACTGGGCTTCTTCAAAGGAAATCCCGTGCTTCTTGATATTTGCCGTGGCTTTGCTTGAATCCCACTCGAACTTAATCATACATACAGTGTATGTAAAGATGGATGGATGTCAAGCAAGCCCCAACGACGAAGGTCAGCGACTGTCCGTGGCAGTTAAATGGGCTTGGCAATAGGTATTTCCAGCGGCGGCTTTTTCGACAGATACTCTCTCAAGGGTGGTGCGTCACCATCATTCCCTCTATTTGGATTGATCATCTGCGTCAGAAAATACAGGGGGGAGACCACGGTTTGGTCGATTTGGCCATTAACGAGTATTCCAATTGCTCTAATTGTGTGCGTTGAAATACGCATCGTACGATGTTATTTTGTTTGCGCGGCTGAACAGGAGAACCCCATGCGCACCACCCTTGCCCTCGATGATGATTTGCTCGCCAAGGCTCAGGCCTTGACTGGTGTTTCCGAAAAAACAGCCTTGATTCGTGAAGCGCTGCGTGCCCTGATTCAGCGTGAGAGTGCCAAGCGACTGGCATTGCTCGGCGGCTCTGAGCCGCAACTTGAAGATCAGCCAAGACGCCAGACAGAAGCGGCATGATTCTGGTTGATACATCGATTTGGATAGACCATCTGCGTCAGCGCGATGAATACTTGAGCGCTCTGCTGAATCAAGGGCAGGTGCTGGTGCATCCCTTTGTGATTGGTGAGCTGGCTTTGGGCAACCTGCAAAATCGTGATGCTATCCTCGGTGCATTGCAGGATTTGCCGCAAACGCCAGTCGCTACAAATGGTGAGGCGCTGGGTTTTATTCAGGCAAATACTCTGTTCGGCATGGGTATTGGTTATATCGACGCCCATTTGTTGGTCGCTGTGCGCCTTGCGCCGGGAGCGATGTTGTGGACGCGGGATAAACGATTGCTTGCTGCCGCAACAAAGCTGGGGTTGGCGGAAAGTCCGGTGCATTGAGTACTGCCATTGGGGTCAGCTTCGCTTGATTTCTTGAGGAAACTGGAGCCGACTAACACGTAAAGCCGGGACAGGTAAGTTGGGCAAGTTTTTCGGTGTCAGTCCAGCGCTGTTCGTGCCGATTTAGCCTTTGCGGTATATTTTTTGCCGCTTTTTCCCGGTTGACCGTAACAATCAGCCAATAAACGGCAGTTCCAAGCCATCAGTGTCCGTCGCGAGGCCAGCGGTTTCGTGGCAGAGCGCCAGAAAGGTCTGGGCTGCCGGGCTGAGGTGGCGCTGCCGGTGGCGAGCAAAATAGAAGCGTCGCCGTAAATCGAATTGCGGTGTTTTGATCTCGACCAGACTCCCTCGGCGGAAGGCTTCGCGCAGGGCCAGGCGTGATAGGCATGCAATGCCCAAGCCTGACTCCACGGCGCGCTTGATGGCTTCTGTATGTTCCAGTTCAAGCTGGATTTGCAAGTCCGGCCAGGCGCGGGCAATGACCCGGTCAAACATCGCGCGGGTGCCAGAGCCGCGTTCGCGAACAATCCACTTTTGCTCGGCGAGCAGCGCCGGGCTGATCTCATCCCGCCCGGCCAATGGATGATGCGGCGCACAAAAGACGACTAGCGCATCGTCCAGCCAGGGCTCCAGCAATAACTCCGGGTCGTTGGCCTCCCCTTCGATCAGGCCGATATCAAGCTCGTAGTGACTCAAGCGCTCAACGATGCTGTGCGTGTTGGCGACATGCAACTGAATTTTTGACGCCGGGTGGCGGCGCAGATATTCCGCCACCACCAGCGTTGCCAGGTAATTGCCGATCGTGAGTGTGGCGCCCACCGCTAACGGCCCCAACACGCCGCCGGCGAGATAACCCTCGATATCTACTGCCCGCGCCAGCATGTCGTCGGCTTGCGGCAACAGGCCGCGCCCGGTGCTGTTCAGGCGTAGCGATTTGCCGATGCGGTCAAAAAGCGGGCAATCAAACTGCCGTTCCAGTTCAACCAAAGCACTGCTGGCCGCTGATTGCGACATCGCCAGACTCTCGGCAGCGCGCGAAACATTCTCGGTGCGGGCAATGGCGGCAAAAACTTCAATCTGGCGCAGGGTAATTCGCATATCGATTTTGTCGGTAATGGATAGATAAATTATCCGCTTTAATAACTATGCTGCACAGACTATGCTTAAAACCGTACCCATCAACGCCGGAAAATATTGCCATGAGCAACCTTGTTGAAGAAAAAATTCTCTCTGTCCATCACTGGAATGACACGCTATTTTCGTTCCGTACCACGCGTGATCCGGGGCTGCGTTTCGTCAATGGCCAGTTTGTGATGATCGGCCTTGAGGTCAATGGCCGCCCGCTGACCCGTGCCTACAGCATTGCCAGCGCCAACCATGAAGAATATCTGGAGTTTTTCAGCATCAAGGTCGCTAACGGGCCTTTGACTTCACGTTTGCAACACTTGCAGCCGGGTGACCCGATTATCGTCAGCAAAAAGCCGACCGGGACCTTGGTTCTCCACGATCTCAAACCGGGCAAGCGCCTCTTCATGTTTGCCACCGGCACCGGCCTTGCGCCCTTCATGAGCCTGATTCATGACCCGGAGGTTTATGAAAAATTCGAGAAGGTCATCCTCATTCACGGCGTGCGCCGGACCAACGAGCTGGCCTACCATGACTACATTGAGCACGAGTTATCGACCAATGAGTTTTTTGGCGACTGGGTGCGCGAAAAATTGATTTACTACCCAACGGTGACGCGTGAGCCGTTTCGCAACGAAGGGCGGCTGACTGATCTGATCGAATCGGGCAAACTTTTTGCCGATATCGGTTTGCCGCCGCTCGACCCGGCCACCGACCGCGCGATGATCTGCGGCAGCCCGGCGATGTTGACCGACACCGCCGCGATGCTCGACGCGCGCGGCTTCAAGGTCGGTCATCACCACACCGGGCAACTGGGCGATTACGTGATTGAGCGGGCGTTCGTCGAGAAGTAGGGGAGGGGGCGGCAAAGGAGGGTTCGCCAAGCGTTGATCTGCATCATGGCTGATTTATAAGCAATCTGGCATGCTCCCGCGCACTTCGCCTCCTTGGCGCAATTCGGGATATTCATGACGCTTGCCTTCCGCTCCCTTATGATGGCCACCTTGCTGGCCGCCCAGCTAATGCCGCTTCAGGCAGCTGAAACTGCTGAGCAACAATACGGGTATTTCTTCGCCCGAGTGCAGGCGAATCCCTCATCCGGAATGGGCGAGCGGGTGGAGCTTGATATCGACCTGTCCGCCAGTCCGGGATTTTCGGTAACAGCCAAAGGCGATCAGGCAGAAATCCGTTATCGCATGGCTTTCAACAATATCGCAGAGGGTTGGAGTTGGCGGCCATTGGCCGATGTTGCGGTCGACGACTATTATCGCTACAAATTTTTGCCGCTACAGTCCGTTGAAGAGTCTCGGGGCGAATACACCTTTGAGGACAAAATTGGCGTCCCGCAGCAGATGAAAGTGGCTTGGCGCTACGACTACTTTCTGGCTTTTGAAAATCTCTATGATTTTTACCCGCGCGCAGCCAACGATGAGGCCGGATTTGTCGTCACTGTACCTGCCAGCAAGGCTCACAAAGTGGTGATGCACGCCACGGCGAGGCTGGTTGCGCCGGTGGTGAGCGAAAGTACGACTTTTTGGAAAGCGACTTATAGCAAACCGACCGATTTCACCCTCAAGAAGCGTTACCTGGTGGGTGTGCTGGAGTCGGTGAGCTTCATCGACGGTGAGAGTGGCCGCGAATTGCAGCGCCTAGAACCCATCGCCCAAAAACACTGATTAAACGGCCTGATGCAGTTCACTGGCTTGCATCGGCAAGGTAAACCAGAAGGCTGAGCCGGCGCCAACGACGCTGTCAACGCCGATTTCGCCGCCCATCAATTCCACCAGACGGCGCGAGATCGAGAGTCCGAGGCCGGTGCCGCCGTATCGGCGAGTGATGGAGGTATCTGCCTGGCTAAAGGGCAGGAAGAGAGTGGCGATTTTTTCCGGCGCTATGCCGATGCCGGTATCGCGTACGGTAAAGCGCAGTTTGAGCGCATCATCTGCGCGCTCAATGGCTTCTATCGTCAGGCTGACTTTGCCTTTGGCGGTAAATTTGATAGCGTTACTGATCAAATTGTTCAAAATCTGACGAATCCGGAACGGATCGCCATGTTGCAAGTCATCAACGTCATTGGCGATTTGCTGGCTCAGGCTTATCCCCTTGCTGCTCACTTGCGGCATAAAGAGGTTGGTCGTTTGCTCAATGAGCGTGTGCAGACTGAAATCAATCGTTTCGATATTGAGCTTCCCGGCCTCGATTTTGGAAAAATCGAGGATGTCGTCAATGATTTTCATCAGCGATTCGGCGCTATCTTTGACGATCCCGGCAAAGTCTCTCTGCTCATCGTTCAAGTCCGTGTCGAGCAGAAATTCCGTCATGCTGAGCACGGCATTCATCGGTGTGCGGATTTCGTGGCTCATGTTGGCCAGGAAATCACTCTTGGCCTGATTTGCGGCGGCAGCGCGTTGCGCAGCATCTTTACTAGCCTGGTAAGCGCGGTCGTTGGCGATGGCCAGGGCAAATAGATCAGCGAGTTGGCGCAGGGCCGAGAGGCGTTCGGCGGAACGTGACGGATAGGGGTCGGTAAAGAGCGATAAGACGCCGAGATTTTCAACACCGATGTTGAGCGGTACGACGTAGTGCCCGTGCGCCATCATGCCGGGCCATTGCTGTTCATGGCGATGGTCGGTAAAGCAGTCGTCAGAAATAATCAGTTCACCCGTTTCCGCCGCCCGGCCACACAAGCAATATCCAAGAGGGACTGATTGGCCAATTTGCGAAAGCTGCTGACTGAAGTCGCCGCAGATGCTACAAAGCCCGCTGTTTTTGCCATTGTCACTGCGCAAGAAAATGCCGCCACGCCGCTTGATCGACAGGTCGCGCATGTCAAAAATTATTTCCAGTGCGGCAGCAAATCGTTCATGCAAATCGCGTTCGTTGTCTTGCAGAATGCGGGCAACGGCAAATCTGGCTTTGGCGCCTTCGGCTTCGTCGGTGGTGCGCTGTTCTTGTTCCTTTCGTAGCGTGATGTCGATGCCGGCACCACGAAAGCCCTTGAATGCACCCTGGGCATCAAAAAACGGTACACCGCTGGTACTGATCCAGGTGATTTTGCCGTTGGGTGCTTGGGTGCGGTATTCAAATTGGTGAAAAGCTTCGTGTCTTTCAAGTTCCGCGATGTGCTGCTGCATTGCCGCATGATCCTGCGGGCTGATCGCCGCAAGCAAGTCGTGCCGGGTCTTGCCCAACATGCTGCTGGCGTCACGTTGGAGCATTGCGCTGGCGTTATCCGAAAAAAAGGAGAAGCGTAGATCGGCGTCCATTTCCCAAAACCACCAATCGGTGCTGGTCGAGAAAATATCTGAAAAACGCTGCTCGTTTGCGACCAGCGACTCATGGGCCGCCAGTTGGCGGGCTTCGATCTGGCGCAAGCGCGAACTGAGGGCAAAATACAGGAGCAGCGCGAATAATGCGGCCAAGCAGGTGGCGATTAGGAGTTGTTGTGTGTCCGCTGACTGTTCCTGCGAAATATTCTTGAGTAAAGCCATGGAAACCACCGGGTTGCCATGAATATCCTTCAAGGGAATGATGCCGACTGACCATGCTTGCTGGCCATCATTTATCTTGAAAATCGGTGTCGGCTGACCAGCGAAAAAATCACGCCAGGCATCAACTAATGCAGCAGGAATGGCTGGGAGACTCTGGTCGAGTAGCGCAAAGTCGGGAAAGTCTCGCCAGTTGCCGCTCAGTCCCAAAACACGTTTGCCGTTATCAAAGGCTGCGGCGCTGGTTTTGCGCTTGTCGATGGCAGTCATCACGCGCACATCCAGGAGCTTTTCGATACTTTGCGAAAACCAGGCTACTTCCATGCCCATTTCGATATAGCCCAATAAATGGCCATCATCAATCCAGGGCATGACGTAGCGCAGGGTGTACGTGGCGGTATTGCCCAACTCCAACCCGCTGGCCGGCAGGTCTCTACGCACGGCACGACGCATGGTTTAGCGCTCTACGCGGTCGCCCGCATGTTTGGGGTCGTGCACGCGCAATAAAACATGTTGATCCGGGGTGATGAAGTACCAATGGCTGATGCCAAAATTCTGGCGCAGATTGGCCAGGCGCTTTTCGGTCATGGCGAGCAGTTCGTCGCGCTGCCTGTTTTTCATCGCCGCCTGCATTTCCGGGTTGACGCTGGCGCGCTGGGCAAACCATTGGAGTTGCCGAAGACTATTTTGCAGCAACCCCTCCCAAGCGGTATTTGCTTGCTGGATGACAGCGTGTGTATGTTCCGCTTCGCGCGTCTCGATGTGGTTGCGAAAAATCAGCGAAAACAGCAACACCAAGGCGACCAGCGCCACACCGACCGGCAGAAGAATGTCCCGCCGGATGGCGAAATCGTCGGGTTCAACAGGTTTGCCGCTCATCGCGTGAGCGCGGGGCTAATGGTTGCGGTCAACGGGTAATTTGGCCTGAAAAATCAGATAAAGCCAATGATAAACGATTAACGATAAACCAGTACCGGCACCTTGGAGTGGGTCAACACCTTGTTGGTCTCGCTGCCGAGCAAAAAGCCACTAAAACCGCGTCGACCGTGCGAAGCCATGAAAATCAGGTCGCAGCCGGACTTTTCAGCCGCTTCAACAATCGCCTCGTAAGGCACGTCGCTGGTGACGGCGATGGTATTGCACTCAACACCGGCGGCGACGCATTGCTTTTGCACCTCCGAGAGATATTCGTTGGCCTGTTGGTCGGCGAGTTCAGAGAATTTTTCAGGTGTCGTCGGATCAATCAAGGCACCTTCGCCGAAGTAGGCAATCGGGTACTCTGGCTTGGCGAAAAAAACGGTTATCCGGGCGCCGGCTTCCTTGGCGAAAGAAACGGCACGGCTGGCAGTGGCGCGGGACAATTCAGAACCGTCGGTAGGAACCAGAATGTGTTGGAACATGGCTTTCTCCTCAAAAAACATGCCGGATATTCGGCCTTTTCGTGACTCATGCTACGCCAACTCAGAGGCAAGGAAAAGCGCTGAATCAGGGCCAAAATGGCAAATGAGCGGCAAAACAGAAGACCTCGCTGTGGTATAACGAAACCCTGATTGACAGGAGTTCACAACCATGCCGAACACATCCTCCATTGCCCACAAAAGTATTGATGTCAGTAGCCTGAGCCCGCTCGAAGCGGTAGGGGCCGCCTTCAGCAAGAAGCTTGATCCCTATGGTGTCACCACCTCGCTGCTCAACGCACAAGCAGCATGGCTGACGCACCCACTGGAGCTGATGCGCGCTGCCAGCGGCTTGTCTGGTGACATGATTGCCTTGCAGGGGCATGTCATGCGCCGGGCGCTGGGTATACCGTCCGATGATGTGATTCAACCCAATAGCGACGATGCGCGTTTTGCTGACCCGGTGTGGACCGAGTCGGCTACCTGGGACATTATCAAGGAATGGTATCTGGCGCTGACGCATCGCTTGCAGGACATGGTTTTCGAGACCCCCGGCTTATCGGACAAAGAGCGTCGTCGCGCGGCGTTCTGGTCACGCGAATGGCTCAACATGGTGGCGCCGAATAATTTCTTCTGGCTCAACCCGGTGGCGATGGAGCGTTTTGTTGCAACCCAGGGTGAAAGCGTGGCGCAAGGGATGCGCAATCTGCTGCGCGATGTAAAGGCAAAAAATATCCAGATGGTTGAGCCGGATGCCTTTGCCGTTGGTAAGGATTTGGCAACGACGTCGGGCAAGGTGATTTTCCGTAATCGTCTGGTGGAGTTGATTCACTATGCGCCGACCACCGAGAAAGTCCGTGAAACGCCGATTGTGATCGTCACACCGTGGATCAACAAGTTCTACATTCTCGATCTGACGCCCAAGAAAAGCATGGTCAAGTACCTGACTGATCAAGGTTTTTCGGTATTTATCACCAGTTGGAAAAATCCCGGCCCCGAGTTGGCTGATATCCGTTTTGACGATTACCTGCTGGAGGGCGCCAGTGCGGTCATTGGTGCAGTGACTGATTTCTGCCAGGTGCCCAAGGTGCATTTGGTTGGCTATTGTATCGGCGGCACGCTGGTTTCGACCTACATGGCCTGGGCCAACAAGCATTATGCCGCTGATCAGGTACCCGTCGCGCACTGGACTTTATTCACCACACTGACCGATTTCTCTCAGCCCGGTGATATTGATGTTTTCATCGACGAAGACTGTATCAATGCGCTGGATGAAACGATGGCCAAGAAAGGCTATCTCGACGGTAACGAAATGGCGACTTCCTTCCGCATGCTGCGCGCCAATAGCCTGGTCTGGCACTACTGGGTCAACAGCTACCTGCTCGGCCAGGAATTGCCCCCTTTCGATGTGCTGTTCTGGAACGTCGATTCCACACGCATGCCGCGCGCCATGCACTCTTATTATTTGCACCAGATGTATTTGCTGAATAATCTGATCAAGCACGACAAACTCAACGTGGCAGGCGAGCCGATCGATCTTGACCGTATTGTTCAGCCGCTCTACGCCGTAACGGCGGAGGATGATCATATCGCTCCCTGGCGCCAATGTTATCGCATTCACAAGTACGTCAATGTCAAAACCCCGGTGCGTTTTGTGTTGTCATCCTCCGGGCACATTCTCGGCGTCGTTAACCCACCGGTGAATCCGCCCAAGCGTTCTTACCGCATTGCGGCTCCGGAACACAATGAGCATTGGGAACACTGGCTGGCGCGTGCCGAGAAAAAAGCCGGCACCTGGTGGGAAGACTGGACGGCCTGGCTAAATGGCAATTGCGGTGAACTGGTGGCCGCTTATCCAGCCGCGAATCGCAAGTACCCGGCGCTTGCCGAGGCACCTGGCACCTATGTTCTCGAGAAATAGCCCTTCCGGTTGTCAGGGGGAATTGGTAGAGTAGCCGCTCTCGGCAATTCAAGGGGCGGTGTGACATGACGACGACTGCAGTAGCGACCTCAACGCGCAAGGCTTCGCGTGCTGGGGTCGATCTTTTGCGTATTGTGCGAATCAACGAGGAGATCAAGCGTGTTGTTAGCGTCTCCTTCAAGATCAATATCATGGCACTTAACGCCATCTTTCTTGCCAAGCGAGCGGGTACGGCGGCTTTGGGCTTTGGTGTACTGTCCAACGAGCTGCGGGTTTTTTCGCAGGATTTGCGCAACTGCATGGAATCTTTGACCGGACTGATTCACGGCTGCGTTGGTGAGGTCTCCATCGTTTTGCAGGATATTCGTTTCACCCGCCTGCTCAGTGAGGCGGCACTGGTCTCGCCCAATTCTGCAGCACCGGCCATTCTGGCGCAACGCGAAGCCGAAAACGAAATGCATGCCGGCAAGCTTGCCTCGCTGCGGAACCAGCTCAAGCGTGCCCTCGAAGATGCCTTCCAGATGGTTGAGCTCGGCGGTGTACTGGCAAAATCGGCCAAAATTGAAGCAGCCTACGGGCAATCGTTTGCCGTACCGCTGGCACAGGTTTCTGGTGAGTTTGACGGCATTGTCGAAGAAATTCGTACGTCGCTTGAGTCGCTGCGGCGCTCGGCATTTTTTACCGGATATTGAGGAGCAGCGATGAAAATTACTGAAACCATCTTTCAGGATGGCACACATAAATGGGTTGCGATTGTTCGTGATCCGGACAAGCCGAATTTTTTGATTGATACCAACGAATACCTGGTCACCCACGGTGGCGCGGGTATGTTGATTGATCCGGGCGGTGCCGAGATATTTCCAGCGGTATTTTCGGCGCTTTCCTCTGAGTTTGATCCGTCGGCATTGTCGGCCATTTTTGCCTCGCATCAGGATCCGGATATCTGTTCATCCCTGGCCTTGTGGCTGGAGTTCAATCCGCAAATGCGCTGCTATGTGAGCTGGTTGTGGAATAGTTTTATCCCGCATTTTGGCGGTACGGCGGAAACCTTTATTTCGATTCCGGACGAGGGCATGGACATTTCTCTTGCCGGTTTGACCCTGCGCACCGTACCGGCGCATTACCTGCATTCGTCAGGCAATTTCAACCTGTACGACAAGGTCGCCAAGGTACTGTTCTCGGGTGACGTTGGCGCGGCCTTGTTGCCGGCAGACCAGAGTGATTTGTTCGTCGAAAATTTCGACAAGCACATTCGTCACGCCGAAGGCTTCCATCGTCGCTGGATGGGCTCCAACGAAGCCAAGCGGCGTTGGTGCGAGCGGGTTTCGCAACTCGATATCGACATGCTCTGCCCACAGCACGGCGCCATCTATCGCGGCGCAGATGTACAGCGCTTTATTAGCTGGTTTGACGATTTGCAGGTCGGGGTCGTCAAAGGCTGAACGAATTTGACGGCAGTCAAGGCGTTCATTACCCTGCTGCGTGGACAATGAAGCTTAGTTGACCTAACGAGAAACCTATGACCACCATCAAAAATTTTATGACTGAAGATCATCGTCATTGTGATGATCTATTTGCCGATGCTGAGCAAGCCATTGGTAAAAAAGATATTGCCGCAGCCAAGGGCGCTTTCGAGCATTTTCAGGCAGCCATGCTGGCGCACTTCAATACTGAAGAAAAGACTCTATTTCCAACCTTTGAGGCCAAAACCGGCATGAGCATGGGGCCGACCCAGGTCATGCGTATGGAGCACATACAACTCCGGGCCTTGATGGAAAATGCGCTGGAGGCTCTGGCGCAAGGCAATATCGATGAATATATCGGCCAGGCCGATACCTTGGTGATCATGATGCAGCAGCACAACATGAAAGAAGAAAACATGCTCTACCCGATGTGCGATCAGCATCTTTCGGCTGAAACACCTGATTTGCTGGCACACATCGAAGCGGAGTTGGGCGAGGGATGAGTCACCCCAAGACCCCGCATGTGGTCGATGCGCGCTACATGGAGCCGCCAGAGCCCTTCGTCAAAACGATGGAAATGCTCGATACCCTGAAAGCAGGGGAGAAGATGCTGCTACAACTCTTTCGTGAGCCGCATCCGCTTTACAAGGTGCTCAAGCAAAACGGTCATGCCTACGAGGTAGAACTGCTTGCCGACGGTACTTTTGAGATTCTGATTTGGCCCTGAGTCAATTGGTCATTGGTTACCAGGTTTTTTGATGGAAAAAGCTTCGCTGTCGTTCGATCAGGCGCCGCCATTCTCTGCGCCCTTGCGCTTTTTCCTGACCGCCCCCCTCTTCGCTTTGCTCGCTGGCCTGCTACTGCTCTGGGAAGGTCCCGAACTTCTGCTCTCCCGCTGGACGCCGGGTGCTTTGGCGGCTACGCATTTGCTAACCATCGGTTTCATGCTGCAAACCATGTTGGGCGCCTTGATCCAGATTATGCCGGTGGTCGCCGGTGTTAATATCGAGAACCCCATCGTTTTTGCGCGCTGGGTGCATATTGGTTTGACCCTGGGGGCGCTGACGCTGGTTAGCGGTTTTTACTTCAGTTTGCCGACTGCCTTGACGATTGCAGCCATCGTTTTGGGCATTTCGGTCAGTGGTTTTCTGGTCGGTGTCTTGCGCCCCTTGAGTCGTACGCCATCCACCAGTCCGACGATACGTGGAATCAAATTGGCCATGTTGGGCTTGGCTGGTGTGGTCGGGCTGGGGATGTTGCTGGCATTTTCATTGGCGCATGGCTGGGCGCTCCCGCTGATGGCGCTGACGGATCTTCATGCCAGTTGGGGCCTGGGTGCCTGGGGCGGCATTCTGCTGGCAGCGATGGCGTATGTGGTGGTCCCCATGTTCCAGCTGACACCTGGCTATCAGGCTCGGTTGAGCTGGTGGTTTCCGCTCCTGTTAATGATCTGCGTCGGTGTTTGGAGCCTGGGTGTATTGCTCGATGTGAGTATTTTGGGGCGCCTGGCTCAGGCCGTTGCGAATTTGCTGGGTATTGGCTTTTGCGGCTTTACCCTGCGCTTGCAGTTAAAGCGTCGGCGTGCCCGGGCTGATGTGACTTTCCGCTACTGGCAACTGGGTTTAACGAGTGCAATTTTTGCCCTCATTATGGGGTTGACCGCAACACTTTGGCCGGATTTAGCCACTTCAAATCAGTGGCCGATCGTCGTTGGCTTGCTGTTGATTGTTGGCGGCTTTTTGTCCTTCATTACCGGCATGCTGTACAAAATAATTCCCTTTTTAGGCTGGATTCATCTGCAATCGCTGGGTGAATACAAAGTGCCGGCGCCGCCGATGAAAAAAATACTGGATGAGCCGGCGATGAATTTGCAGATGCTGGCTCACGGGGTAGCCTTGCTGGTTTTATTGGTGGCTGTATTTGTGCCCGAGTTGGTGCGCGTTGGCGGCTTGTTTTTTGCCATTGCCAGCGGGCTTCTGGTGTGGAATGTCTTTGGCGCGGCACGGCGCTACCGTCAGCATTCCAAACTGATACTTGAAAAACTTGGCAAGCTTTGACTTACGTTATTCTTAAGCATTTGCATGTCACCTGCGTGGTCTTGAGTGGCCTCGGCTTCAGTCTGCGAGCCTGGTGGATGTTGCGCGAGTCGCCCTATCTCAAGGTGCCTCTGGTCAGGATTTTTCCACATGTGGTTGATACCATCCTGCTCAGTAGCGCTATTGTCATGGCTTACCTGAGTGCGCAATATCCGTTTGAGCAAGGCTGGCTGACGGCCAAGCTGTTTGGCTTGCTGGCATACATCGGCTGCGGCACGATGGCACTGAAGCGGGGGAAAACTCGAGAGGCGAGGATCGCTTTCCTTGTGCTGGCAGTGCTTTCCTATGTTTACATCGTCAGCGTGGCGCTGACCCGCTCGCCCTATCTTCTCTGATTGTTCATCAGGGCTTTAAGCCCGGCGACATTGAGAATACGAACATGTTTTTGCTGAACGGCAATGTGGCCGTCTTCCTGAAAACGTGAAAAGGCACGCGAGACGGTTTCCAGCTTGAGCCCGAGATAGCTGCCAATTTCTTCACGCGTCATGCGCAGGAAAAAATCAGCATGCGAGTAACCGCGCGCCGTAAAGCGCTGTGACAGATTGAGCAGGAAAGCAGCCAGGCGTTCTTCGGCGCGCATGGTGCCGAGCAGCATCATGACGCCATGATCGCGAACGATTTCCCGGCTCATTACCTTGTGAAAATGATGTTGCAGCGTCTTGATTTCGCGCGAGAGATTTTCCAGGCGGGTGAAGGGAATGGCGCAGATCTCGCTGTCTTCAAGAGCCACGGCGTTGCAGGTGTGAAATTCGGTGCTGATGCCGTCAAGACCGAGCAATTCTCCGCTCATCTGAAAGCCGGTGACCTGTTCGCGTCCATCTTCCAAAAGCACATCAGTCTTGAAAAAACCGCTGCGGATGGCAAAAATCGCATCGAATCTAGTGCCCGCACGATACAAATTATCGCCTTTTTTGAGGCGTCGTCGGGAACTGACCAGTTCATCAAGTCGTCCCATCTCTGCTTCACTGAGCCCGAAAGGCAGGCAAAGCTCGCGCAGATTGCAATTCGAGCAAGCACTCTTGACGAGTGAGAGATTAAGGTCTTGGCTAGTGTTCTGCTGTGGCATCATCACTTTTCGTTATGCTTGATCCAGGTCAACCTGATTCCAGGGACCTATCGACATAATTCTCAACAACCTCGGCGTATTCATCATCAAACCAGCCGAACCCCAAGCGCGAAAAACCCAGTAACTTGGCGATTCGACGTTAATGCATGCAAGTGAGTTCAATGAATTACGCAAAAGATAACCTGATTTTTGATCCTGCAATCATTCGTCGTTTTGACGTGAATGGTCCGCGTTACACGTCCTATCCGACAGCGGATCGTTTTGTCGAAGCCTTCGATTCCGATGCCGCCAAACTCTGGCTGGGTAAGCGCAATATCGGCGGCATCACCAATCCGCTCTCATTGTACTTCCACATCCCTTTCTGTAACACCATTTGCTATTACTGCGCCTGCAACAAAATCATCACCAAGGACCATGGGCGCAGCGCCAAGTATCTGAAATACCTCGCCAAGGAACTGGATTTGCAGGCCGCCAGTCTGGAAGGTGTGGATGGCGAGCATGAAGTGATTCAGCTGCATTGGGGTGGCGGTACGCCGACCTTCCTGTCGCATGATGAAATGCGCCAGTTGATGACTGAGACGCGCAAGCACTTCAAATTGCTTGATGGCGGTGAATATTCAATTGAAGTCGACCCGCGCAAGGTTGATGCCGAGACCGTCGCCTTGCTGGGTGAATTGGGTTTCAACCGGATGAGCGTTGGCGTGCAGGATTTTGACGAGCGCGTGCAAGTCGCGATCAATCGCGTGCAAAGCGAAGAAGAAACCTACAACGTTATCAAGGCAGCGCGTGCCAGTGGCTTTAAATCAGTGTCGGTTGACCTGATCTACGGGCTGCCTTATCAGAGCGTGATGGGCTTTAATCGCACCCTGGAGCGAGTTCTGGCGATGGATCCGGATCGCCTGTCGATCTACAACTACGCCCATATGCCCAGCCTGTTCAAACCGCAGCGGCGGATTTCCGAGCCGGACTTGCCGTCTGGGGAAACCAAGCTACAAATTTTGGCGCTGGCGATCAAGAAATTGACCGACGCGGGTTATGTGTTTATCGGCATGGATCACTTTGCCAAGCCGGATGACGAAATGGCCATTGCGCAGCGTCAGGGCCGTCTGCATCGCAATTTCCAGGGTTATTCGACCTATGCTGATTGCGACATGCTGTCGTTTGGTATTTCGTCGATCAGCAAGGTTGGGCCGACCTACAACCAGAATGTCAAAACCCTGGACGAGTATTACGACCGTCTGGATGCGCAGATGCTGCCGGTTTTCCGTGGCATCGAACTGAATGCCGACGATATTCTGCGGCGTTCGATCATTCAGGCGCTGATGTGCCATTTCGAGTTGTCGATCGAGAGTATCGAAAGCGCGCATCTGATTGATTTCAAAACCTACTTCGCAGCCGAGCTGGAAGATATGAAGGAAATGGAAGCGGCCGGTCTGCTCAAGGTGGATAGCGAGTGGATTTCCGTTTTGCCGCCGGGCCGCATGCTGGTGCGCGTCATTTCCATGGTCTTCGACCGCTATCTGCGCGCGGCGCGCGAACGCACGCGTTACTCCAAGGTGATCTGAGTCGCTAAGCTTGGCGGGCGCTTGAGCGGGTTAAACTGCTCATTTGCCCGTGTTGAGCCTGCATGATTTCTGATTCCGGCTTTCTCGCCCTGTTTCTCGTTGGCCTGCTTGGCGGCACGCATTGTGTCGGCATGTGTGGCGGGATAGTCGGCGCTTTGTCGCTCGGCGCGCCGGCGCGTTGGTCGATGCACCTGGCGTATAACGCCGGGCGGATTATTTCCTATTCGATGGCTGGCGCGGTGGCGGGTGCGTTGGGGGCGGCCAGTATGACGCTGGACGGTCAGGCGCCGATTCGGCTGATGCTGTATTTGCTCGCCAACCTGATGTTGGTAGCGCTGGGTTTTTACCTGTTGGGCGTGACCCGCGCGCTGGCTTTCACCGAACGCGTTGGCCAAAAGCTGTGGCGCCACATTCAGCCACTGACCCGGCGCTTTATTCCGGCGCGAACTTTGGGTCAGGCCGTTCCTCTGGGTCTGCTGTGGGGGTGGTTGCCTTGCGGGCTGGTTTATAGTGCCTTAACCACCGCCTTGACCGCCGGATCTGCCGAACGCGGGGCCTTGATGATGCTGAGTTTTGGCTTGGGCACCTTGCCCAATTTGCTGCTCGCCGGCATTTTGTTGGCTCGGCTTAACGAATTTGTCCGCTTGCCGGCGGTGCGTATCGCTTCCGGCCTGCTGGTTCTGGGCTTTGGCCTTTACGGATTGCTGGGTGTGATGCGCTTGCTGCGCTGGCTTTAAGAGTAAGACACGAGGAATAACACGATGACCATGAAAATTCTTTTAGCGGTGGATGGCTCAGATTGCTCGCTGCGTGCAGTCGATCATTTGCTGGCGCATACCGCCTGGTTTAGCGAGATGCCGGAAATCCATGTCCTGCACGTTCAGCCGCCGATTCCGATTGGTCGGGTACAAGCGCATATCGGCAAGGAAAACCTGCACGATTATTACCGCGAGGAAAGTCAGGCGCATTTGCAGGCCGCGCAGGCCAAACTGGATGCAGCCGGGCGCTTTCATACGACCCATATTCATGTCGGTCAGCCGGCTGAGGTGATCGCCAAAATGGCCGGCGAGCTGCATTGCGATCTGATCATCATGGGGGCCAGCGGGCGTGGGGTGCTGGCCAGTATGGTGATGGGTTCGGTGGCCATGCGGGTTCTGCATCTGGCGGCTTTTCCGGTATTGCTCGTTAAATGAGCGAAGCTGAATCAGGGCGTGTTGTTGAATTTGCCATCGGCGGCATGACCTGCGCCGCCTGTTCAGCGCGGCTGGAAAAGGTGTTGAATCGCAAGCCGGGGATGGAGGCCAATGTCAATCTGGCCGCCGAGCGGGCACGGATTCGTCTCTCGGGTGCGGCTGATGAAGCGGCTGTCATTGAGGCAGTGGGTAAGGCTGGTTTTGTCGCCACGGTAGTGGATAGCCAGACGCGTGAGCGAGAAAAAGCCGAGAAAAAGCGCGTTTACCGTAATGAAATCCGCCGCTTCTGGATTGCCGTTGCTTTAACCCTGCCGCTGGTTGGGCAGATGGCCTTCATGTTCGGTGAGCATGGCCACGAAAATGAATTGCCGCGCTGGTTGCAACTGGCGCTGGCGACACCGGTGCAGTTCTGGATCGGCTGGCGTTTTTACGATGGCGGCTGGAAAGCGCTGCGTGGCGGCGGGGCCAATATGGATGTGCTGGTCGCGCTGGGCACCAGCATGGCCTGGGGTTTTTCGGCGGTGGTGACGGTGCTGGGGCTGGATCAGCACGTCTATTTTGAAGGTGGTGCGGCGGTCATAACGCTGGTGCTGCTCGGTAAGTTGCTGGAGGCCAGTGCCAAGGCGCGCACCTCGGAAGCGATTGAGTCCTTGATTCGCTTGCAGCCCAAAACCGCGCGCGTTGAGCGCGATGGGCAGTGGGTTGAAGTGCCGGTCGATGCCTTGATGCCAGGCGATATTTTCATGGTGCGGGCGGGCGAAAGTGTGCCGGTCGATGGCGAAGTGGTCGACGGCGACTCCAGCATCAACGAAGCAATGCTGACTGGCGAAAGTATGCCGGTGGGCAAAAAGGCTGGTGACAAAGTGTTTGCGGCGACAGCTAATGGCCAGGGCGCGCTGCGTTGCCGGGCGACGGGTGTGGGTGAACAAACACTGCTGGCCGGGATCATCCGGCTGGTGGGTGAAGCGCAAGGCTCAAAAGCGCCGGTGCAACGCTTGGCGGATAAAATTTCAGCGGTATTTGTGCCGGTGGTCTGCGCCATTGCCTTGCTGACGTTTGTGGGTTGGTGGTTTTATTCCGGTCAATTGGCCGTCGCCTTGATCAACGCGGTGGCGGTGCTGGTTATTGCCTGCCCCTGTGCGCTCGGGCTGGCGACGCCGACGGCGATCATGGTCGGCACCGGGCAGGGTGCGCGGGCGGGGATTCTGGTGCGCAATGCCGAGGCACTGGAGCGCGCCGAACGGATTACTATTTTGGCGGTGGATAAAACCGGTACGCTGACGCAAGGCCTGCCGCAGGTGACGGATGTGATTGCGCTGGGCCTGCCGGAAGCTGAGGCGCTGAGTCTGGCGGCAGCTTTGGAGCAAGGTTCCGAGCACCCGCTGGCACGCGCGATCCTGGCCAGGATTGTTACGGTCGACCGACAAAATGTGGCTAATTTTCAGGCGTTGGCCGGGCATGGCGTCAGTGGCGAAGTGGCGGGTCGCAGTTTGCGTTTGGGTTCGCCGGACTGGCTGGGGGCGGCAGCTGATGAACGCATTTTGACCCTGCAGCGAGCGGGTAAAACGGTGGTGGTTCTAGCCGAGGGCGAGACTTTGCTGGCCTTTATCGCGATTGCCGACGCCTTGCGCCCGACCTCGCGCGAGGCCGTTGCACGCTTGCGGGCCAAAGGCATCCGCGTGGTGATGCTGACTGGCGACAACGCCGCGACGGCGGCGACGATTGCCCAGCAGGCCGGTATCGACGAATTCAAAGCCGGCATTTTGCCCGGTGACAAGGCCGCAGCAGTGGCAGAACTCAAATCTGCCGGTGGTCTGGTTGCCATGGTTGGCGACGGCATTAACGATGCGCCGGCCTTGGCGGCGGCGGATGTCAGTTTTGCCATCGGTGCCGGATCGGATGCTGCCGTCGAAGCGGCTGATCTGACGCTGATCCGCAGCGATTTGAACAGTGTAGTTGATGCCATTGAGCTGTCTCGCGCCACGCTCAGTAAAATACGCCAAAACCTGTTTTTTGCCTTTATCTACAATGTGTTGGGTATCCCTTTGGCGGCTTTTGGCCTGCTTAATCCCGTCTTCGCCGGAGCGGCGATGGCAATGAGTTCAGTATCGGTGGTCTCAAATTCGCTATTATTGAAGCGTTGGCGGCCTTTGCGCCGTTGAGACACCGAGGTTAATCTGGCCGAGAACGGTAAAACTCCGAGTTATGACAACTTGCTCGATAGCATCGAGCATATCGTCTACCACCTCAATCTGTGTACTGGCCGCTACGAGTTTCTCTCGTCGGCTGCCGCTACGCTTTTTGGCTTGCGACATGAAGACTTGTGTGTAGCAGGAATTGAACTGGTAGCGCAGCGCATGTTGCCGGGCGAATATGAAGCGGCAATCAGTCACATTGGCGAACTGGCCCGCGCTAACCCTGGACAGCGGGTGCCCTGTTCAGTTGAATATCGCCTGCGCTGTGCCGATGGCCAGATCAGGTATTACCACGATTCGATGACGATTGACGTTGGCCCTGATGGGGCGCCCTTGGCCGTGGCTGGCGTTACTGTTGATGTCTCGCAGCGCGCAGCGGCAGAGGCGGCACTCAAAGAAACCGAAGCTCAATTCCGTCGGATGATGGAAGTCGCACAAGTAGGTATTTTCGTCCTTCAAAATGCCGGCCTTCAATACGTGAATCAGTATTTTTTGTCCGCTTATGGTTACACGAATGAAGAATTGCTTGGGCGGCTGAGCCCAACTGATCTGGTGATTCCTGAGCAGCGCGAAATGCTGCTTGATCAAGTTCGGCGGCGGGCTGCGGGTGAAGCGGGTCATGCCTACGAAGTCACTGCGTTACGCAAGGATGGGTCAACTTTTCCGGCGCGCGTCCTGGGCATGCCAACGACGATCAACGGTTTGCCGGCGTCGGTTGGAACCTTGATTGATATCTCTGAACAGAAAGCTGCTGAGCAAAAAATTCGCGAACTGGCAGAATTTGATCCGCTCACCGGTTTGCCCAATCGCCGTTTGCTGCGCGACCGCTTTGCGCAAATGGTGGCGGTTGCAGAGCGTGAAGAGTCTGACCTGGCACTCATTTTTCTCGATCTGGATCACTTTAAGCGTATCAATGATTCACTCGGTCATAGTGTCGGTGATGATTTGCTATGTGCGGTTGCCGAGCGTCTGGTGACGGCAATTCGCAAGGTTGATACGCTCGCGCGACTGGGCGGCGACGAATTCATTTTTGCCTTGCCGGGAATTCAGTCAGCCGCCGCTGCTGAGGTTGCCCGGCGCCTTCTGGAGGTTTGCGCGACGCCGTTTTCGGTCGCCGGCCATGATCTGACCGTGACACCGTCGCTGGGTATTAGCCTTTATCCGCGAGATGGCAAGGACCTTGAAGCGCTGCTGCGTAATGCCGATACGGCGATGTACAAAGCCAAGGAATTGGGGCGTAACGCCTTCCAGTTTTATTCCAGCGAAATGAATGTAGCGACGCTTGAGGATCTACTGATGGAAAGCAGTCTGCGGCGTGGCTTGAATAGTGGCGAGTTTATCCTCCACTATCAGCCGCTGATCAGCCTGCAAACCGGGCGTATCACCGGGGTCGAGGCCTTGATTCGCTGGCAGCATCCAGATCTTGGCTTGATCATGCCGGATCGTTTCATATCGGTCGCCGAGGATACCGGCCTGATCAACCCGCTAGGTGATTGGGTGTTGTGCGAAGCCTGTCGCCAGGCGATGGTCTGGCAGGCGGCGGGCTTGCCGGCAGTGACGATGGCGGTCAATGTCGCGCCGGTACAGTTTCGCCAGTCCGGCTTTGTGGAAGAGCTGGCCGGTGCGCTGGCGGCTTCAGGCCTGGAGGCCAAAGATCTTGAACTGGAATTGACCGAGCGTACCGTGATGCACGATGCGGAGATTAATCTTGGCACTTTGTCGGCGATTAACCGTATGGGGGTTGGGTTGGCCCTTGATGATTTTGGTACCGGCTATTCATCTTTGGCCTATTTGCGCCGTTTTCCGGTCGGCAAGCTGAAGATTGACCGCTCTTTTGTGCGGGATATGGTAGATGAGGCTGATGATCAGGCGATTGCATCGACCATTGTATTGATGGGCCACAATTTGCGCCTCAAGGTGTTGGCGGAGGGCGTGGAAACGGCGGATCAACTGGCCTTGTTGCGTAAAATGGGCTGCGATATGGCGCAGGGTTTTTATTTCAGCCGCGCGGTACCGGCTGAACAACTGGCTGATTTGCTGCGCGAACAGCCATTTTTGGTCAAGGAGTAGGGCATGGAAAATACAGTGATTAAAGTCGGCGGCATGAGCTGTCAGGGTTGCGTCAAAAACATAACCGGCGTGCTGAGTGCGCTGGCCGGCGTTTCAAGTGCCGAAGTTTCACTTGAAGCAGCAGAGGCGCGGGTGGCGTTTGACGCCCAGACGGTGACCCGGGCCGCGCTGGTCGAAGCCATTGAAGACGCCGGTTTTGACGCTGAATAATCTGGAAACTTGATCATGGCTGGTCCTGAAAAAAACATCCGACTGACGCAGCTTTCGCATGGCGGCGGCTGTGGCTGCAAGATTGCCCCGGATGTGTTGCAAAAAATATTGGCCGGTTCCGCTGGCGGCATCATTCCGCCACAATTGCTGGTCGGCACTGAAAGCAGCGATGACGCGGCGGTGTATCAAATCAATCCGCAGCAGGCGATTGTCGCGACGACGGATTTTTTCATGCCGATTGTCGACGACCCTTACGATTTTGGCCGTATTGCCGCGACCAATGCCATTTCCGACGTTTATGCCATGGGCGGCACGCCGCTATTTGCGCTGGCACTGGTCGGTATGCCGGTCAATGTGCTGCCGCTGGAAACCATAGCCAAAATTCTCGCTGGCGGTGAGGCAGTTTGCCGTGCTGCCGGGATTCCAATTGCTGGCGGGCATACCATCGATTCCGTCGAACCGATCTACGGTCTGGTGGCGATTGGCCTGGTCAGCCCGACGCATTTGCGCCGCAATTCGGCGGCCAAGGCCGGCGACAAGCTGATCCTCGGCAAGGCGCTGGGCGTTGGGGTGTACAGCGCGGCGCTGAAAAAGGATCAACTGCACGAGTCGGACTACGAGACGATGATCCAGAGCACCACCCAACTCAACACGCCGGGGCCGGTGCTGGCTTGTCTGGACGGGGTTCATGCGGTGACCGATGTGACTGGTTTTGGCTTGCTTGGGCATTTGATGGAAGTGTGCAAGGGCAGTAATTTGCGGGCGTCGTTGCACTTTGGCGATTTGCCTTTGCTCCCCCGCGCGCGCGAACTGGCCGCAGCCGGCTATGTGACGGGCGCTTCCGGGCGCAACTGGCAGAGTCTTGAGCACGGCGTCAAGCTGGCTGATGGTTTGGGCGATGCTGAGCGCGCTTTGCTGACTGATCCGCAAACCTCGGGCGGCCTGCTGGTTTCATGTGCGCCGGATACGATGACCGAAGTACTTTCGATATTTTTGCAGCAGGGATTTACCCATGTTTCGGTGATTGGCGAGTTGGCTGAGGGCAAGGTTGGAATCGACGTCGCTTAGACGAAAATAGAAAGGGCGAGACAAATGTTGCGGCACATTATTCATGTTTTGATGGTGGTTGCGAGCTTGGCGGCAGCTTTTGGTGTTTCTGCCAAAACACAGACAATGCCCGAGGCGGTGCTTAAATTTGCCAATCGTGAAGTCGTCACCTTGCGTTCGGCGGGCACCTCAATCTCGCCGGCGGAACGGGTGGAACGGATTGGTGAGCGGCTACGCTTGCTCGACGATGTGACGCTAGCCAAGCCGATCAGCAAGACATTTGTTACGGTCGACGGGCAAAAGGGCTATCTTTTTTTACTTGGCGATCGGCAGGTTTTTGTTTTTTACGAGGCTGATCTTGACCGTGAGAGCCGCCAAAATCTGGAGCAACAGGCCGATCTCGTCGAGCAGCGCCTCAAGGAGGCGATTGCCGTCTATCTGGCATCGACATCGACTGATACTTTGCTCAAGGGCTTGCTCAAAGCAGCGATTGCCTCCGCTATAGCCCTCGGTTTGCTCTGGATTATTCGTCGATCAAGTAATTTGTTGCTCAATCGTTTGCAACAGCGGCTAGGTGAAGCGCGAGATGACTCGCGCTGGCGCTGGGCTGCACAACTTTGGCTGCTGATCTTCCGCCTGACGCAGTTGGTCATGCTCTTTCTCTGGCTGACGGTAGCCTATCTTTGGGGCATGACGGTGCTGGGCAGCTTCCCGCTGACCCAGCCATTCGCCGAGAAGCTATCCGGCTTCCTCTTCGAGTTGCTGCACGAGCTGGGTTCCGGGGCGGTTTCTGCCATTCCCGGCATGGTTACCGTGGCCATCATTTTGTTCCTGACCAAGGCGGTTAATGATGTCGTGGGCAATATGTTCAATAACATTGAGCAGGGAAGCTCCCATATTCTCGGTGTTCACAAAGACACCGCCGGGGCGACGCGGCGTATTGTCAGCGTGCTGATCTGGGGCTTTGGTGTGGCGGTGGCTTACCCGTATTTGCCGCTCGCCGAGAGCGAATCCTTCAAGGGCTTGTCGGTGATGTTTGGCTTCATGCTGACGCTCGGTTCCGCCGGGATCGTGACGCAGATGATGAGTGGGCTGGTGCTGATTTACTCGCGCGCGCTCAAGGTCGGTGACTTTGTCTGCATTGGTGAGGTGACGGGCGTGGTCAAGGAAACCGGTGTGCTGTCGACCAAGATCATCAATATGCGCAACGAAGAAGTAACCATCCCGAATGCCGTCCTGGTCGGCAATCCGATCAAAAATTTCACCAGTGGCGCCGATGAGGGGGCGATGGTGTCGACGACCGTGACGATCGGTTACGACACGCCGTGGCGTCAGGTTGAGGCGATGCTGATCAATGCGGCAAGCCGCACGCAAGGGGTGCGCAATACCCCCAAACCTTTCGTCGCGCAAAAGGCTTTGCAGGATTTTTATGTCGAGTATGAGTTGTTTGTTCAGCTCGACCGCCCGCTGCGGCGGGTTTTCATTCTGTCGGAGTTACACGGCCACATTCAGGATGAATTCAACACCCACGGCGTACAGATCATGTCGCCGCACTTCGCTTTGCAGCCGAAGAGCAATATCGTGATCCCCAAGGAAAACTGGTTCGCCGAGCCGGCTGAAAAGCCTTAACTCAAGCCCTTAGCCCGGATCTTGCACAAATAGGGCGAATAACGCGATAAGTATTTGATAAAATTGGAGTTATCGAGAAACCAATTCGTAAAAAATGCCTACCTGTATTCGCCCAGCCTTGAATTCTACGCC
>JAQTZQ010000049.1 GCA_028687645.1 Rhodocyclaceae bacterium | reverse complement strand
CAAGCCCGACAAATACTTGCATTGAGGCAGCGAACGTCAATCCCATTCCCAGTATGCCCAATGCCAACCAAAGATGGCCTTTGAAGTCTGCGATAGGTGCTGTCATCAGACTTTCATTGGCCGCAACCATCAACATCAGGGAATGTGTGTCAATGGTGACAGTACGTTCCACCACTCTTAGAGCAACGCCATGGGGGCCTTCAATCCGATGCTGATAAATTTCCCCGTCCGCCGGAGCATCGGCCGGCACAACCAGCGTCTCATCCCATAGTGAGCGGGAACGCAACACAGCCTTAACGGGTCGCTCAACCGCAGCGGTGATGCGATCGATCTGCCAATACAGACCGGACAGGGGTTTGTTGAGGCGCGGGTCGCTCGGAAGCAATCGAACTTGGGCCTGGTTCTGCTCATCGAGAATTAGTTGGGCTGTTAGCTGATCCAGATGATTCTTTAGCTCCACATCGAACTGGGCTTCGACATGCTGATGAAAGAGTTGGCCAAGCCCCCAGCCCGCAACCAGAATCGAAATGACGATCCAGACAAGTGTCCCCGCCAAAAGGCGTATGCGTAGGGAGTTACGCAGGAATGCAATTTTCATTGCGCTTTGTTGAGTCGGTAGCCCAGCCCCCGCACGGTTTCGATCAGGCCCGGCGGTAACTTCTTGCGCAAGCGCGCGATGAATACCTCGACCGTATTCGAATCACGATCGAAATCCTGCGCGTAAATATGTTCGGTCAACTCCGCACGGGAGACGATTTCACCTGGATGGTGCATCAGGTAAGCGAGAACCCGGTATTCATGGCTCGTCAGCGTCAGGGCAGTTCCATCCACGCTGGCACGGCTGCTGCGGGTATCCAGCGTTAGCGGACCGCAAACAAACTCGGTACTGGCATGGCCGCCGGCACGGCGGATCAAGGCACGAAGTCTGGCCAGCAGTTCTTCCATATGAAAGGGCTTGGTCAGATAGTCATCCGCACCGGCATCGATGCCAGCCACTTTCTCTCGCCAGGTGTCGCGTGCCGTCAGGATCAGTACCGGCAAGGTGCGCCCTGACGCACGCCATTTCTTCAGAACCGTGATGCCATCCATCTGCGGCAGACCGATGTCGAGAACGATAGCGTCGTAAGGTTGAGTCTCCCCCATAAAGTGACCATCAACCCCGTTGTGTGCGACATCCACGACATAGCCGACCGACTTGATGCCTTCAGCAAGTTGTGCTGCCAGAGTCGGTTCG
Organism: Rhodocyclaceae bacterium; assembly: GCA_028687645.1. Classification (GTDB taxonomy): domain Bacteria; phylum Pseudomonadota; class Gammaproteobacteria; order Burkholderiales; family Rhodocyclaceae; genus Azonexus. Next base: position 23,523 of record JAQTZQ010000049.1, on the reverse strand, counting down.
TCTTCGACAACCAGAATGCGCATCAGCGAGATTCCCCTTGGCGATGCGGCTTGTCATGCTTTTCCTTGATGCCGAGGATGGTGCCGTCTCGAGCCAGGACCTTCAACTTCATCAAGATGCCTCCCTTGCGCAATAACTTGATTTCATAAACCCACTCACCTTTTTCGCGGTCAAGTTCAACCTCCATGACCTGGCCGGGATACTCGTGTTCGAGTCGATCAAGAATCGTGCGTAAAGGCAGAACATCTCCAGCCTCAACGGCTTGACGGGCACGGTCATGGTCGGGCTTGTCCGCTGCGAAGCTGACTCCCGACCCCGGCAACGCCAGCGTCATCAGCATAACAAGACTAGCCAGGGTACGACGCCATTGGGTGGTGATTCTCGACAACATCTTCAACTCCGCAGTCTTCCAGCCGGATCTTTTAGCCCTTTGAACCTGAACGTAGGATGAACAAGCGATTCAGCATTCATTCAGACGGGGTGGCGCAAAGTGCGATCCACAGTCCGATAACCGCCAGGAGAAACGCATGAAGAATATGTTGGTCGTCACCTCAGGAATTGTTGCCATGATACTCAGTACCTCCACCATTGCCAGTCCTCGCGAAGACCTGCTGGCCCAGTATGCGGCAGCCGCCAAGGTAACAAGCTTTTCAGCGGCACGCGGCCAGGCCTTGCATACGCAGAGTTCTTCCGGCGGAAAGCCTGACACACCTTCCTGCACCACCTGTCACGGCAAGGACACCCGGAGTGCCGGACGGGCCCTGACCGGCAAGACCATCGAACCGGTCGCCGTGTCCGTGACGCCAACGCGTTATACCGATCCGGCCAAGGTCGAAAAGTGGTTCAAGCGCAATTGCACCGAAGTATTGGGGCGCGAATGTACCCCGCAAGAGAAAGGTGACTGGCTCACCTTCGTGATCGGTCAGTAATCCCATTCAAAGGAGACTCCCGTGCGCATTCCCTATCGTCCGCTTGCCATCGGCCTCGTGACCTTGGCTTTTTCTGCCCTTGTATTAGCCCGTGCCCAGGCCGGTGACCGCCATTTCTTTGCCCCGGTGGCCGATCCGATCGTCAAGGAGGAATGCGGTAGTTGCCACCTGGCCTTTGCCCCCTCGATGCTCCCGGCGCGATCCTGGCAACGCATGATGGGCGAACTGGACAAGCATTTCGGCGACAACGCCAGCCTCGATCCGGCCACCGCCGAGAAGATTACGAGCTATCTCGTTGCCAATGCCGGTGATGCAGGTGGCCAGCGCTACAGCAGCAAATTGCTCAAAGGCGTTACGCCAGGTGCCGCCCCACAGCGCATCACTGAACTGCCCAAATGGGTGAGCGAACATCGCAAAGTGCCTGATTGGGAGTGGTGTCACAAGGAGGTGCGCACCAAAGCGAACTGTGTCGCCTGCCATACCGCAGCAGAGCAAGGCTATTACGAAGAATGACCATTTCAGACACTTTCCTGAGCAGGAGGATTTCACCATGCGACCATTAACCATCACGGCATTGTTTGCCACTGTTTTCTTCTCCATTTCGAGTCATGCCCAGGATGTTCGCTCTGCCAATACCGACAAAGCGAGATGGCTATCGATTCCCGAAGTGCACGCCAGATTGGAATCCGCCGGCTATCGAAATATCGAGAAGATCGAACGTGAAAGCGGCAGCTATGAGGTCAAGGCCACCGACCAGGCGGGCCGGCGGATCAAGCTGTATGTGCATGCCCAAACGGGCGAGGTCATCGATCAGCGGCAGCGTGACATCAAGCGTGACAAATACGACGGTGGCTATGCAAAAAACAATCAGCGCAATTCGGCTGACTGCAACGAACGACGCTGCCGTGATGACTTGCCCCAACCGGGAAACCCTCAACCCGCCGCTGGAAAATGATCCATCAGGAGTTCTGACATGAAAATCTTGCTCGGCTTGCTTCTCGCCATCGTTACCGTCGCCTGGGGAATGGATGTGCTTGCCACAGGTGGAAGCAATGGCGGCACTCTGCCATGGGTAATCCGGCAGGAAGCGCTCTATCTGAGTGGCCTGCTATCGATCGCTTTGATGTCGCTGGCGATGTTTTTGTCCACACGTCCCGCTTGGCTCGAAACCCCGCTGGGCGGTATGGATCGAGTCTATCGGACCCATAAATGGGCCGGCATTTTCGCGGTGAGCTTCGCCGTAGTGCATTGGCTGGTAGAGGAAATCGTCGGAGACATTCTGAAAGCGATGGTCGGACGCGAAGGCCGCATACCAAAGGAGCAATTCACCGGCTTCCTGGAAGTGATGCGCGACCTAGCGAAGGACATGGGGGAGTGGGCGTTTTATCTTGTGCTGGCGATGCTGGTCATCACCTTATGGAAGCGGTTTCCCTATAAAACCTGGCGGGTAGTGCATCAGGCAATGCCTGTGCTTTATCTGATGCTGGCGCTGCATGCAGCTATGCTCGCTCCGACAGATTACTGGACTCAACCAGTCGGCATTCTCATCGCGTTGCTTGGCGCTGCCGGAATTTATGGCGCGCTGTACTCGCTGGTGGGTCGCATCGGGAGAGCACGCCGCGCCAGCGGGACAGTGACGGCCATCGAGCAACCTTCCCCGGATGTGCTTACCGTCAAGTGCCAACTCGACAATAACTGGCGAGGTCATCGCCCTGGTCAGTTCGCATTCATTACCTTCGACGAAAAGGAGGGGGCTCACCCATTCACGATCGCCAGTGCTGATCGGGGTGATCGAAGCATCAGTTTTCAGATCAAGGCGCTCGGTGATTACACCCGCACCTTGGGTAAGCGACTGGAGGTCGGTCATGCCGTCAAGGTTGAGGGGCCTTATGGTCGCTTCGACGTGGCCCGGCAGGATTCGAGCGCCCAACAAATCTGGATTGCCGGCGGGATCGGAGTGACGCCTTTCCTGGCCTGGCTAGATTCATTACAGCAGACGCCGAACCAGGTTTCTGCGGATTTCCATTACTGCACCCGTGATCGAACCAATGATCCCTTTGTCGCTCGCCTCGAGGCAAGCTGCGTCGCGTTGCCTGGCGTACGTCTGCACATTCATGGCGCCCAACAGGGCGAAACATTGAGCGCTGCCGATGTGGCTGCTGCGCAGACCGGCTCACGCCGGTCCGAAATCTGGTTCTGCGGGCCACAAGGCTTGGCAGAAAAGCTCAAGCATGAACTCGGGCGTATCGGGCGAGGCCGGTTCAGATTCCACCAAGAAGCTTTTGAAATGCGGTGAAACCCTTGCCGATCTAACCAAAGGAAATGAAATCATGAAAACCATCTCGATCATCCTGCTTGCCTTGTCCATGACGACCGTACATGCCGCCACCCCTGAGGACCAAGCGGAATCCTGCGATCAAATCAGGGAACAGATTCAGGCGCATATTGGCATTCCAGCCAAACCGAATACCTTGTTGCTGAGCAAAGTTGGAGCAAACAAGAAATGCCGTTTCACTTCTGCCGAGGCGTATCGAGCGGCGTGGGGTGACAAGCCCTTGCCCAAGGACGATCGACGTGATCGTCGCTCCAAGGGGCGCGAGCACGAAGATGATTGAAGCGGACGTTGATTAAGGGTTCCTTAAGCTGAACGTGAAAGACTGCCAGAATAATGACGCCACCTGAAATGACCTCTGCCTCCCTGCTGCTCTGGATCGTATTGGGTATCACGCTGCAAATCGCTTTGTGGCTCGGTATCAGCTTCTGGCGGCATTGGGGCGAGTATCAGGCGCTGCGCACGGGCATGGGGGCTGATGGGGGAATGGCCGTTCCCGGTAAAGAACCTATGCCTTCGGCATCCGAGCCGGCATCTGTCGCGGCGTGGAGTGGTTTCAGGGGTTTCCGGGTCGATCGCAAGGAAATTGAAGACGGTGCCCAATCCATCTGCTCGTTTTACCTGGTACCGGAAGACAAGCAACCGCTTCCATCATTCAAACCCGGCCAGTTCCTGACATTCCGTCTCGACATACCCGCGCCCGATGGCAAGACAGAGCAGATCACTCGCTGCTACTCCTTGTCCGAAGCACCCCGCGCGGGGTATTACCGCGTCTCCATCAAGCGCGTACCCGCACCTGCCGGTGGTGCTTACCCCCCGGGCCGCTCGTCGAACTACTTTCATGACCACGTTCAGGTGGGTGACCAACTGCAAGTCCGCGCGCCTGGCGGCCACTTCCATATCGACCGCGGTGATGCACCAGTCGTCTTGATCGGTGGCGGCATCGGGATTACCCCCGTGCTGTCCATGCTCAACTGGTGTGTGGCCGAGCAACCTGGCCGGGAAGTCTGGCTCTATTACGGCTTGCGTAACAGCAGCGAACCCATCAAGCGGTCCCATCTCGAAGCGCTTGCCGCGACTTACCCGAACTTCCATCTGCGGCTATGCTTCAGTGATCCCTTGCCGGATGATCAACTTGGGCGTAACTACCACCACCATGGGCGCGTGGATGTCGCGCTATTCAGGACGGAGCTCCCCCTCAAACCCTACCACTTCTACATCTGCGGTCCCACGCCGATGATGGAAAGTCTCGTCCTGGGCCTGGAAGGCTGGGGCGTGCCGGAGAGTCGCATCCACTACGAAGCCTTTGGCCCGGCATCGATCAAGCGTTCGGCAAACCTGACAGCCGTTTTACCTGTGGCGGCAATACAAAGCGATATCGTCGTCACCTTTGCCAAGTCGGACAAACAGATTCCTTGGCAGCTGGGCATGGGGAGTTTGCTGGATTTTGCCGAGGCCAATGGGGTAAAGGTCGAGTCCAGTTGCCGGGCCGGAAGTTGCGGATGTTGCCAAACCACGATCAAAACAGGCGAAGTGGCTTACGGCCATGCGCCAGACTTTGATCCCGAACCAGGTAGCTGCCTGCTCTGCAGTTGCACCCCGAAGACCAGCGTGACTCTGGAGGCCTAGATGACCAACAACCTCTGGCGCAATCATATCCTTCCCTTTACTTTGCTGGTTGGCCTGCTCGGTGTGGCGACCTTGGTGGGCGACTATCTGCTGCATCGCTTCAATCTGGTCTGGATCGGGCGCTACCTGGGCATTCCGGGCACATTGCTCATCATCGGTTCCCTGATCTATTCGTTGCGCAAGCGCAAGATGATCACGTCGGGCAACATGAAATCCTGGCTCAGCATGCACGAAGTCGGTACCTGGCTGGGTTCTCTGATGGTCTTGCTGCATGCCGGCATTCATTTCAACGCCATCCTGCCCTGGCTGGCCACGGTGGCGATGGGTGTGAATGTCATCAGCGGCATGGTGGGCAAATTACTTCTCGGCCGTTCGCGTGAGCATGTCCTGGGAAAGCGTGACCACTACCAACTGCGGGGGTTGTCAAAAGAGGACATCGAGCGGGCAGTGTTCTGGGATGCGGTCACCCTGGATGCCATGACCAAGTGGCGCAAGGTCCACATCCCGATCTTCATCGTCTTCGCCGTTCTGGCACTGGGTCACATCATCAGCATCTTCCTGTTCTGGGGCTGGGTATGAGCCGCACACTGAAGTGGATCCTGGCCACCAACCTGATTGTGTTGTCCATTCTGGCTTTCGCCTATCCACACCTGATGGTGGGTCCCGGCAAGTTGATTCCCGGCCATGCAAAACTGGAGTCGGACTGCTTTGCCTGTCACGCCGCCTTCACCGGTGCCGAATCAGAACGCTGCGTCATCTGTCACAAGCCCGATGAGATAGGGAAACTCACCTCTGCAGGGTTGCCCGTCCAGAAACCCCTGACTTCGACACCGTTCCATCAGAAACTCATCAGTTCGGACTGTATCGCCTGCCATAGCGATCATGCCGGGGTGAAACGTTTCCGGCCGACCGGGCAGTTCAACCACCGCTTGCTGGAGAAGGCGACCCGCGACGAATGCCAGGGTTGCCACAAGTCACCCAAGGACAGTCTCCACCAGCAGATCACAGGCAATTGCAGTCAATGCCATAGCCTGGACAAATGGACGCCTGCCACCTTCGATCACACGAAGTATTTCGAACTGGATCGCGACCACAACGTTAAGTGCGCGACCTGCCATGTCCGCAACGACTACAGCCGATATACCTGCTACGGTTGCCATGAACATACCCAAGACAACATTCGCCGCAAGCACATCAAGGAGGGCATCCGCGACTTCGATAACTGCGTAGAGTGCCACAAGAATGCCGACGAACACGATATCCGAATGCCAGGAAGGGAGCGTGAGGGAAAAAGAAAGCACGGCAGAAAAAATGATGATGACTGACTCTGGCGTACCCAGTCTGCAACGCTATGCGTGGATTTCCATTGGCGCTGCAATTGCGACCATCCTGCTCAAGGGGGTGGCATGGAAACTCACGGGCTCGGTCGGCCTGCTTTCGGATGCCATCGAGTCCTTTGTCAATCTCGCGGGCGCAATCATGGCGCTGTGGATGCTCTGGCTGGCGGAACAACCTGCCGACGAGGATCACCCGTACGGACACGGTAAGGCCGAGTATTTCTCCAGTGCCTTCGAGGGTTTCCTGATTGTCCTGGCAGCCGTCAGCATAGGCTATACGGCAATCGGGCGATTCTTAAATCCCCAGTCACTCGACGCTGTCGGTATTGGATTGTTTGTTTCAGTGGTGGCCTCTGTCGTAAACCTGCTCGTGGCACGCTTGTTATTGAAGGCCGGCCGCGAGCACCAGTCCATCACATTGGAAGCCGATGCCCACCATCTGATGACCGATGTCTGGACCTCCGTCGGTGTCATCCTCGGGGTGGGGCTTGTGGCGATGTCAGGCTGGAACTGGCTGGATCCGACGATTGCCTTGCTTGTTGCCGCGAACATTGTCTGGACGGGATGGCAGTTGATGCATCGCTCAGCTTCCGGGCTTATGGACGCTGCTTTGCCGCCAGAGCAAAAGCGCCTCATTACCGAAGTCTTCGATCGCTACATCGAACAGGGCATCGCCTATCACGCCTTGCGGACACGACAGGCTGGACGACGGTCGTTCATCAGTTTCCATGCGCTAGTGCCAGGAAAATGGTCAGTTCAGGAGGCCCATGACTGGATTGAGCGAATTGAGCGTGACCTGAGGACAGCGATCCCCAACTGCCATATCACTTCCCATCTGGAGCCGATAGATGATCCATGTTCAATGGATGATCAGGCACTTGATCGGGTCAGGTAAGCCTGCCCTCGCTGGCGACCGCCTCCGCTTCTGAACTTCCCCAGGATAATCACATGACACTCAACGAACAACGTGCCATTCTCGCCCTATGCCTGCACGCAGCCTTTGCCGATGGCGTAAAGGACGATCGTGAACGCGAAGAGGTAAAACGCATTGCGGAATCACTATCCGAAGGCACCCCTGGCCTAGATATGGCCCGCCTGTATCAAGACGTCCTGCTCAAACGCCTGCCGCTGGACACGGCGGCAGGCACACTTTCCGATATCGGGCAGCGCCAGTTCGCCTACGAAATGGCAGTTTGCGTCTGCGAGGCTGACGGGCGCATGAGTCCGGCCGAACGCGCCTTCCTTGACGAACTCAAGCGTTCCCTGAATCTCGACGCTGGCCAATCCAGTGCAATCGAACAGGCGATAGATCCGATTGTTTCCGCCGCCGACTTGCCTGTGAAGCCGTTGGAACAAGTCGGCCCCCTGGATGCTGAACTGGACAAGACAATCCTCAACAGCGCCCTGCTTAACGGAGCACTCGAACTGTTACCCCCGTCCTGGGCATCGATGGCGATTATTCCGCTCCAAATCCGCATGGTGTATGGCATAGGTAAGGCTCACGGGGTCGAACTGGATCAAGGGCACATCAAGGAGTTCATCGCCGCCGCTGGAGTCGGGCTGACCTCGCAGTATCTAGAGCAGTTCGGCCGAAAGCTGCTGGGCGGCTTGCTGGGCAAGGCGGCAGGAAAGACCTTCGGGAAGATCGGTCGCGCTGCCACCGGCATGGCGTTCTCGTTCGCCACGACCTATGCGCTCGGTCAGGTGGCGAAGCGTTATTACGCCGGTGGCCGGACTATGAGTACCGCGTTGTTGCAGGATACATTCCAGAGCCTGCTGACCCCAGCCAAGGAGTTGCAGCAACAATATCTACCGCAGATCGAACAGAAGGCGCAATCACTGGACTTGGGGCAGGTAATGAATTTGGTGCGCGGAGTGTGACCCACGGATCGTTGTCTGCATCTCGAAATGTTGCAACGGTATCGGTGTCACCCAAAGAAGCTTCAAGTGAGTGCAATTTGCTGCTGATCTGAGCGATAGGTAACCGATGGATTGCCGACCGAGTTTAGCCGGGCGTCCAAGGTCCGCACTGGCCGATTAGTTCGCGTAGGCCGTCCGGCAGGTCTCCGAGTACAGCGGTCGTTCAGGCGGCTATCAGGAAAAGCCGTATGACCGCAGTTGGCCGATAGGGTGAGTTGGTGTTTACGCCAGTAAGCTGACGTTCGCCAAACTCTGAATTTTCCACTGGCCGCTATCAAGAAGCAGCTTCCTATAAGTGCTTCCGGCCAGAAGCGGATGTAGCCGCTCCGAGAATTCAAGCTGCGCCAACGGCAGGTAACAGATCTTGAACCGGCCGCCGATTGTTTGCGGAATCAGGTCAGTCATCGGCCAAAGCCGCCGGTAACGCCAGCTCGCCTCAACGACAGCTGTCCAATAATATGCGGCCCTTGAGGTGTACCCTCAACCCAGTCCTCCATTCCAATTTACAGCCCTCAGTAAATCCTTGACAGCGACTTCCATCTTCCATCATCACTATTTCACTGTCCGTATGCTCCCAGATAGCATCCGGTCAGAGCAGGACATGCCGCGCTTCTGTGAAATATCCATGCACCTGCTGTTCAATACGAGCGTCAATCATCTCGTCAGGGCGCTTACCATTCGGGCATGCCAGTCTTGGAGTTGTCCCAAACAATCGGCATATTAGCGGGCGTTCTGCGTAGGTTGTGCAACCTTTTTCACCCAGATATGGGCAATTCAGTGCATCCAAGGCAGTTGATCGCTTTTCTTCGCTCACCATAGGAAGTCTGGCCATCTCTTCACTGGAAGCGGTTATTGGTCCGCAGCAATCATGGCAACCAGGCTCACACTCAAATTCGGGGATATGCCGCCGAAGAAAACGGATTTTTTGGCTATTACGGGTCATACCATTGATTCTGGTGAGGTTTTCAATGCATATGGGCAAGAATTTTTAAGCATCGCTTGATAACCCGATAGACGAAAGAAATGATCGCTTAACGTAATCCAGCTTTTTGCTCCGCTCGAATTTCCGGGCAAATTTTTCAAAATCGAGGCCGATGCTTTCGGCCAATAACTTGGCTCGATCATGGACAGTCTGCCAGCAAGGTTTAAAGTCCGTTTGGTTGAATGCAAGTGCAACATGGTTCCCATCACAGACAACTGGTATGGCGAGGGTTCGTTCACCGAAAATATCACTGAGCATTTTCAGATGAGCCATTTTCTCTTCCCTCAACCCCGCCATGTTTGAAACGATCAGTCCATTCTCGACAAGCAAACGGCGCAAGTTCTCGTAAAACTCCCGATTGCATACTGAACTCGAAAATCCATATTTATCGAAAGCGTCAGTCGCGATCACATCGTAATCCGTCTGGCAAGAAGCGACGTATTCGGCCGCATCACCCAACACGATCTGGAAACGCTCACTATTTTCTGGAATTTTGAATTCATTCCTGAAGGCGAGAACATGCGGATTGATTTCAACAACCGTGATTTTTGTATCCGGCAAATGCTGGTAGCAAAACTTGGCCAGTGACCCACCGCCCAAACCAAGCATCAGAATGCTTTTCGGATTCGGCTGAAAGAGCAGAAAACTCATCATTTTCCGCGTATAGGCCAGTTCCAGCGAGTTTGGTTTGCTTACCCTCATGGCGCTTTGCACGAAGGCAAACGAAAAATAGAGCGAACGTGAATACCCATCATCCACGACATAGGGCTTTTCGTATTGTCCACCCAGCAGACGATTGATCAGGGTACGCTGATCAGCCTCTGGGGGTTCCAAAACCTTGACCACCCCATTTTCAAAAGCAAATGGGCTTGGAATCGACAAAATATTGTTCTGAGCAGTGGTCAAGGCATCTCTTCCGAATTAGCCATTTCTTTTGCCGGTGCCAGTTCAGCATTAGCTTGGTTCTGCTTTACCTCATCCTCGATTGGCTCAGAAACAACGCTGCTCTGGTTTTTAGTCAGCGCGTCAGTAATCGCAAGTTGTTTGGCTTTATCTGCTTTCTTCAAAGCTTTGTACTGTTCTCTAGCTTTGTGTCGAGTTGCTGGATGGTTATTTGCCACCTGCCTCAACCACAGTAAGTGCAGTCAGATTGACGATACGCCGGACGGTGGCTGTTGAGGTCAAAATATGAGCCGGACGCGATGTACCAAGCAATATAGGGCCAATTGTCAAGTTGTCACCAGCCGCAACCTTGAGGCCGTTGTAGGTGATATTGGCGGCATCCAGGTTAGGCATGACCAGCAAATTCGGTTGGCCCTTTAACCTTGAATTGGGAAATACTTGCTGGCGAATACGTTCATCAAATGCTGCATCACAATGCATTTCTCCCTCAACTTCGAGTTCTGGCATCAAAACATTAAGTTTTTCCAGGACAGATCGCATTTTTCGAGAAGATGGTGAGTCATCGCTGCCAAACGAAGAATGAGAAACCAAGGCAACCTTTGGAGTCATCCCGAAACGTTGAATTTCCGGAACAGCCAATTGCACCATTTCAACCAATTGGTCGGCGCTTGGGTCATAGTTGACGTAGGTATCCCCAATAAAAACCGTTCGTCCTGGCAGCATCAATATATTAAGTGCATAAAATCCTGTGGCGTTGCTCGCCAAGCCAATTACTTGTGAAACAAATTTCCGATGAATCTCTGTCTGCCCAACCGTGCCACAAATCAATCCATCGGCATGCCCCAAGCGAACAGCCAATGCCCCAATCAGGGTTGTCCGACGGCGAGCCTCGCGTTGTGCATATTCAGGAGAAATCCCATGGCGCATGGACAAACGGTAATACTCATTCCAATATGACTCGAAATTGGGGTTCTCCTCCGGCGTAAGAATCTCAACATCCTTGTGAATATCGAAGCGCAATCCAGCACTGGCTACACGCGCCGCGATAACTTCACGCCGGCCGATCAGAACTGGGCGGGCCAATCCCTCATCGAGAATGACCTGAACGGCACGTAGCACCCGGTCTTCCTCCCCTTCAGCAAACGCAATTCGCTTGGGCGCAGCCTGTGCCGCAGAAAACACCGGCTTCATGATCAGACCGGAGTGGTAAACAAAAGCGTCGAGTTTTGCCAAATAGGCATCCCAATCCATGATTGGACGGGTGGCCACACCAGAGTCCATTGCAGCCCGAGCAACTGCAGGCGCAATCTTGACGATCAGTCGCGGATCAAATGGATTGGGGATCAGGTGCTCGGGACCAAAGCCACCAACTTTTTGACCATTGGCCGAGGCAACCAGGTCAGACTGCTCAGCCCTAGCCAGTGCGGAAATGGCCTTGACGGCGGCAATCTTCATTTCTTCGGTGATCGTGCTGGCCCCCACATCGAGGGCACCACGGAAAATGAAGGGGAAGCACAGAACATTGTTAACCTGATTCGGGTAGTCCGAACGACCCGTGCAGATGATCGCGTCATCACGTACGGCCTTGACCTGCTCCGGCATGATTTCCGGAGTCGGATTCGCTAACGCCATCACCATGGGATTGGCTGCCATCCTCGCAACCATCTCCGGTTTCAATACGCCGCCAGCAGACAAACCGAGAAAAACGTCTGCATCTTCAATTGCTTCACCAAGGGTGCGTGCCGTCGTCCGTTTGGCGTAGCGCGCCTTGATCACATCCATTTCCTCGACTCGACCTTCAAATACCAAGCCCTTGATGTCAGTCACCCAGATGTTTTCAACGGGGATGCCCAGCATGACGAGGAGGTCCAGGCAGGCCAGCGCCGCAGCTCCGGCCCCGGATGTAACGACTTTGACTTGCTTGAGGTCTTTGCCCAGAAGGTGAAGACCGTTGAGGATCGCGGCGCCAACAACAATGGCCGTGCCATGCTGATCATCGTGAAACACTGGGATTTTCATGCGCTCCCGGAGTTTTTTCTCGATGTAGAAGCATTCCGGCGCCTTGATGTCTTCCAGATTGATGCCGCCGAAGGTTGGCTCCAGTGCAGCCACCATGTCGATGAATTTATCCGGATCACGCTCATCAATTTCCAGATCAAAAACATCAATATTGGCGAATTTCTTGAACAGGACGCCTTTGCCCTCCATAACCGGCTTGGCTGCCAGCGGGCCGATTGCCCCCAAGCCCAGGACAGCGGTTCCATTGGTCACCACGCCAACCAGATTGGCTCTGGCCGTCAAGGTGGACACTTCTCTGGGGTCGGCGACAATTTCTTCGCAGGCCGCTGCCACCCCGGGCGAATACGCCAAAGCCAGATCATATTGATTGGTTAGTTGCTTGGTTGGAACAACGGCGATTTTTCCCGGGCTGGGCATCCGGTGATAGTCAAGGGCCGAGGATCTCAGATCGGCTTGGCTGGGGGGCTGTTTGTTATTCATGATCACTCTGCAAAAAAATGGCGGTCACCGTACGCAAGGAGGTGACCGCCATGGAACTCGTGAAGAGCCTGTGTGCCAGGAGTCGGGAGGGGACTCCGTGCTCCACGAGAGAGGGCACAATCACTGTCAAGATTGTGCGTTGTCATTCGGGAAGTACCGAACAACATCTAGGGGGAAACGTATTCCATTCGCGTGGTCGCGAATGCATTGGAGAACAAACGGACTGCGCAAACGATCACTCTCAGCTTCGAGTTCAGGGATGGTCATCCAGCGAACAGCCAAAATTTCAGGATCAAGGGATTTAACCTCGCCCTGATCAATAAGACGCCCGGTGAACGCCATGCGCAAGTAAAGCGTGTTTTTTTCTGGATGAAACCAGTGGTACAGACCTACCAGCGCCTCTGCCATGAACAGATAGCCTGACTCTTCGAGGGTTTCTCGCATGGCGCCGTCAGATGCGGACTCATCCTTTTCCAGGCGTCCGGCTGGTTGGTTGATGACCCGGCGTCCTTCTGCCATCTCTTCAATAACGAGATAGCGCCCATCGCGCTCCAAGACCCCCGCCACAATAATTTGATGATGAATGCTGCTGACAAGCGGATTTTTGGCGGTTAACCAAGCGGCCATTTCGATAGCGCTCACCTGACTTCTTGTCTGTTCAATCACGATCTTTCTTTCCTGTTCATGAGTGGTCAGGGCCGCTTGGTGCACAGCATGTTAATCAAACACACATGCTATAAATTATTAGTGCGAATAGCGTCTGTATGGGATTAGAATTATAGGCAGATAGCGTGATATAGCAATTATCATTTGATTAACATGTGGAGCAAATGCCGTTATGGAAAACAGAACTGCACGTTTGACAGTCCTGATTGACCCGAGAAAAAAAGTGCTGTTTGACGAAATTTGCGCGCAACAAGACCTCACGCCTTCGCAGGTTGTCAGGCGTTTAGTCCGTCAATACATGGTCGATAACGCCGGCAATATTGAACTGCCGGATTGGCTGATTCGTGGAACGCAGCGCGCCGACGACTCGGAGTAATTGGTTTAGAAAATGCTCAGGAAAGGGGGTTTCTGATGGAGTTAATTTCTCGCATCACCGTTCGCTACTGTGAAATGGGCGGAGCGGGAGACGAAATTCATAAACCTGTCCCTGTTAAAACGCTCGCTATTTTTCGAGTGCTGGGGCGGTCAACGGAGCGGGCCATGAAAATTCTCAACACCGAAATGTCTAGAGGGTCCGGGCAGGTCATGGTTCTTTCAATCCTTGCAAAGAAAATGACTGAGGATGAGAAACACATTTGCACCGCAGCGATGGAGCAAGGCATCCGGCAATCCACGAAGATTGTATTTTGCGGTGGCGACCCAAGCCAGATCTTTGGCAAGCAGGCCGCAGATGGCAATGCACTGAAATGGTTTCCCTCAATTCCATCGTTCGTTTCCACCTATGAGATAGATGGTGGTCGGCAAACCGCTAGTTCTTCCAGATGAAAACGCCCAACATCGTTTTCCGTGTATTGCTAGTTTGCATGAGCAACATCTGTCGCTCGCCAACGGCTGCGGCAGTGCTGAAGCAGTTAGTTGAGTCAAAGCGATTAGGTAATAAAGTCGAAATTGATTCAGCCGGTACGCATGCCTATCACCTTGGAGAAGGTGCAGATCCACGCACCAAGCAGGCTGCAGCCTCACGCGGCTATGACCTTTCCCGGCACCGGGCTCGCAAAGTGGTCTATCAGGATCTTGAAGACTTCGATCTGATCCTGGCCATGGACAAAACCAATCAGGACAAGTTGCTTCGAATGGCGTCGCTTGAGCAGCAAGCAAAGATCAAGCTTTTCATGGATTACTCGGCCAAGTTCGAGGACGACGAAGTGCCCGACCCCTACTACAGCCTGGGGCATACGTTTGATCTTGTCCTGGACATGCTCGAAGACGGCTCGCAGGGCGTGCTCATGGAAATCAAAAAAGCGATCCGTCGAAAGCAGCCCCAATGAATCAACTCATTCTTGCGGTTCTGATATTGATGCTGGGTGCGGGGTTCTGCCTGCTCCCAATCAGGAATTCAACCCGAGCCGGGATTGGCCTTGTTTCGCAGGCCGTTGCCACGTTGGTGGCGTGGTCTGTGGTCATCCCCGTGCTGTTGGGTGGGCCGGACATCACCGGCGAGATGCCCTGGGCTTATCCGATTGGCGACCTGCATTTTCGGCTCGACGCACTGGGGGCATTTTTTCTCAGTTGGTCGTTGCCGATGACCTTCCTGGGTGGCGTCTATGCCGTCGGCTACATGGACAAATATTTCAGCACGCCGCGTCATCTGGGGGTTCATTTTGCCCTGCTGAACATGATTTCCGTCTCGTTTTTGCTGGTCTATACCGGCGAACATACGGTGACCTTCCTGTTCGGCTGGGAAATCGCTGCCCTGGCTGCATGGTTGTTGGTCATCTGGGACTACCCCAACGAGAAAGTCCGTTTCGCCGGCTTCAACTATCTGGTATCCACCCACATCGGGCTGATTTTCCTGGTGGCGGCAGTGATGATTCTCTACACCCGCACCCACTCCTGGTTTCTCGACGATTTTGGCGACTGGATGAGCCATAACCCAGGCACCCTGCGGAATACGGTCTTTCTGTTGCTGGTCACCAGTTTTGGCCTGAAATCGGCTTTTTTCCCTTTTCACTCCTGGCTGCCTCGGGCCCACGCCGCCGCCCCGGCCCACGTTTCGGCACTGATGTCCGGCGTTATTCACAAAGCGGGCTTGTATGCGCTGGTCCGCTTCATCCTTCTTCTCGGCAAGCCGGATGAGTGGATGGGGTGGTTCCTGATCGTTTTCTCGGTCATCTCGGCGCTGGTCGGTGGCCTGTATACGGTCGGTCAGCGCGACCTGAAACGGCTGCTTGGTTACTCCTCAACCGAAAACGTCGGTATCGCCGGTATCGGCTTCGGCATCGGCTGCCTTGGAATGAACTGGGATAGCCCAGGCCTGGTCGCCCTCGGCTTTGGCGGCGGTTTGCTGCACGTGCTCAATCACGCATTTTTCAAATGTCAGTTGTTTTATGCCGCCGGCTGCGTTTATCAGGTCAAGCATGTTGTCGATCTGGAGCGTCTGGGCGGTCTATTCAAACTGATGCCCATTACTGCCCTCTGTTTCATCGTTGGTGGCATTGCCATTTCTGCCTTGCCGCCCTTTAACGGCTTTGCCAGCGAGTTCATGATTTACTCGGGCTTGTTCACCGGCGAAAGCATCGGTGTCTGGGCGAAGTTGACACTAGGCCTAGTCGCTGCGGCGCTGGCCTTTGTCGGGGCGGTTTCGGCGCTCAGCATTACGCGGGCATTCGGGGTGATTTTTCTCGGCAATTTACGTGACTCAAGCCTGCCGGAAGGCCGTGAAGCCAGTCGCTGGATGCTGCTGCCGATGGGCATTCATGCCGTGGGCACGATTGTGCTGGGTGTGGTGCCTGTACTCGGTTTAGCCATGGTTGCCGGACCCACTGCCTTGTTGATGCGAGCCATGCCGAACGGGGTTGCTACGGTCAACCTGCAATCGACCATGGAAATCATGACCCGGATCGGCCTGATCTCGGGCGCACTGGTACTCAGCATCGGTCTGGTCATCTGGTGGCGCCTCAAGTCCCAAAAAGCGCCACAGCCGATGCTCAATGCCACCTGGGGTTGTGGCTATGGGGCGCCAACGCCACGCATGCAATACACCGGTGCCAGCTTTTCAACTGACTTCGCCGCACATTTCAAGAGCATCATGGTGTTGATCAAACGAAAAAAAGCACCCGCCGGATACTTTCCCGATGACAGCTATGTCATCACGGATTGCGTGGATTCAGTCGAACGGCGGTTGTATTCGGTGATTAGCCATGGCGATGAAACGGCGACCGACCTCTCGCGAAAAATGCAGGAAGACGACCCGCGCCTGGCGTTTTCGGCAGGCCTGGCTGCTCTCGTGGTGATTGCCGCACTGGTACTGCTGGCAGAAGGGGTTCTTCCATGAATATCAGCTTGGCGTTGATACATTGGGCTATCGTTTTGAGTATGCCGATTTTGCTGGTCGGACTGGTCAACCGAACTAAATCCTGGTGGGTGGGGCGCAAAGGTCCACGGCTGCTCCAGTCAGCCTACGATCTGTGGCGTTTGCTGGGCAAACGTCCCGTGGTGAGCATCACTGCCAGCCCCTTGTTCCGGGCCGGCGCCTACGTCGTCCTGATTTGCGGCTTGCTGGCAGCCAGCATGATTCCCCTGCTCGGGCAGTTTGCACCGCTCCAGTTTTCGCATGATTTCGTGGTGGTGGCTTATACGCTGGGTCTGGCGCGTATCGTCCTGATGATTTCAGCGATGGATGTTGGCAGCCCGTTTGAAGGGATGGGCGCAGCACGGGAAGCCTCGTTTGCCACCTTTGCAGAACCGGCGTTGTTTCTGCTGATAGGGACGGCAAGTGCGGCAACCGGCATGACCAGTTTTGCCGACCTCATCGGCCATCTGCACAACACGCCGCATTACGCGATCATCGTTGTGCCGCTGACGATAGCACTGCTGATTCTGTTGCAGGCGGAAGCGGCCCGGATACCGGTGGATGACCCGACGACTCACCTAGAATTGACGATGATCCACGAGGTCATGATCCTCGATCATAGCGGGCCGGAACTGGCTGCCATGCAATACGCGGCCGCGCTGAAGATGACCCTGTACGCCGGTCTGATTGCTGCTCTGATCAACCCTTTCAATCCGTTAACCGATCCCGTGGCTGGCGTTCTTGTCTCGCTGGCACTGATGCTGACAGTTGCAATCGTGGTCGGCTGCATTGAATCGCTCAGTGCTCGCCTCCCGATGCGCTGGGTTCCTGCCTATTTGTTGACTGCCTCGGTGGCCGCGTTGGGCAGCATGCTGGTCATCGGTTTGGGAGCGAGCGGCGTATGACTTTGGCTTTGATCTTGTGTTTGACCGCTACCGTTATTCCGGTCTTCTTCAGCCGAATATCGGCCGCGCCCACCTGGTTAAGTTTGCAGGCGCTGACCTTGCTCTGGATTACCCTTTTCGACGATGAGGGATTTTCACTGCACGTCATTCTGGCCGGACTGGAAGTGGTGCTGGTTCGCGCCTTGTTGGTTCCCTATCTGCTGCGTCGCGCACTGCACAAAAACCGTCAGGCCAGGATGAGCCTGATGCCATCCAATCTTTTTGCCTGGGGCGTGGCCATTACCTTGATCATTCTTGCCTTCAAGTTCGGCGAAGGCGCCCGGGGCGATGTACGGGCATTGACCCTGGGGGTCGCCGCAGCGACCGCCATGATTGCATTTTTGATTCTCGCCACTAACCACGAGCCCAGCGCCCAATTGGTAGCCGTGTTGTTCATGGAAAACGCTTTGGCCTTGTTTGAGTCCTTGCTGCCCGAACCCTGGCCATTACCCGTCCATCTGGCCGTCAGTGGCGTCTACATCCTCACGGTGGCCGTAGGCAGTTGGCTCGTTCGCGAAGATGCCGCCAGCCGTGATGAACCATCGAGACAAGTGCCATGAGCGAAATTAACACCGCAACCATGCCCAACATCGCCGTGCCCTCCCGCCCGCTGATTGGCGGTGGAGGCTGGATTGCCCCGGCCTTGGTCGGTTTTGCCCTGGTTAGCTGGCTGATCTCGGTGTCAGTCTTCATGACACATAGCCTGGCCGATCTACCGCGATACTTTGCCCACCGTTATCTGGTGCTTGACCCAACTTCGTTATTGTTCGTACTGGTCATCAACACGGTGTTTCTGGGTATCAGCGTCTACATGCTTTCCCGGGAGCGCAACTCGCCCGAGCTGACCCAGGACATTCGCACACGCGCCGCCCTGACCCTGATTTTCATGCTGGTGCTGGACATCGGGGTGCTGGCCAACCATCTGATCTTGCTCTGGGCCTTGATCGAAGTGAGCACGGCGTGTGCCGCACTGATGATGGTCTGTGGCGAGTTCGGCACATCGAAATCAGTGGCCTGGCGCTACATGCTCTATTCGTCGATGACGCTGGCCATCACTTTTCTGGGCTTCATGTGCCTGGTCCAATCGGCAGGGCTGCGCGGTGTCGAGATCAGCTTTCAGGTGGATCAGCTCGGCGCGTCACTGACCACCGCCAAGGATGGCTGGCAGCGGCTGGGGCTAGCCTTCATGCTCTTCGGCCTGGGCGGCAAACTGGGCCTGGCACCGCTCTATAGCTGGCTACCGGAAACCTATGAAGCGGCACCGACCAGTACCAGCGCACTCCTGGCGGCGGTGCAGTTCAATATCAGTGTGGTCGCGATGTTCCGCGTGTTTCAAATATTCCACGGCTTCGATGCGAGTTTTGTTTCGCAAGAACTGCTGGTCATGGGTTATGTCTCCCTGATCGTTGCTGCCGTGCAAATCATGGCCGCCCGCAACTACAAGCGACTAATTGCCTACGCCTGCATCAGCTCGTCCGGGGTAATTGCCCTGGGCTTGTCCGTCGGCAAAACCGCCGCGTATGGCGTGGTGCTCTATATCGTCAGCAATGCTTTCGTGAAGTCCTTGTTGTTCATCACTGCCGGCCGGATGCGCGCAGTTTATGGCACGAACGAAGTGGCTGCACTCAACGGGGTTATTCGCGTCTTGCCATTTGCCGGCCTGTTGTTCGCCGGGGGGATTTTTGCCCTGTTGGGTTTCCCGCCATTCGCCAGTTTCCTGGCAGAAATGCTGATTTTGTCGGGCATTGTGCAAGCGGGGAATTTGATGGCTTTCACGTTGATGTGCGTGATGCTGACCGTCATTTTTGTGGCAACGGGCCGCACGGTGTTTCCCATGCTTTGGGGAACACCGACTCAGGCGATGCCACCCGTGAAGGAATCGATGGTCGCCATCATCCCGAAAGTCGGGTTTGTCGGGGTATTGAGCATGCTGGGAACCTATACGCCGGAACCCGTCACCCAGTTACTGCGCGCCGTAGCGCAATCGATTGGGGGCATTTGATGAAAACAAGTAAAGCGGTATTGATCGCGGACTTGCGTTCATCCCCACCCAAGTCGTCGTACGAGTTTTCCCACCGCTGTGCCGACAGCCTGGATGCTGGGGATCACCTGATCACGCTTTTTGGCCGTCACGAGAAAAGCAATCGCCATTGGGGAACGATTGTCACAGCCGTATTTCAGACGGCCGCTGGTGAATTGAAGGTATTCAGAGGGCAGGCGGAAGATGGGAAGCATTACCCGTCACTGACCCACACCTATCCTGTGGCGCAAATTTTTGAGCGCGAACTGTGGGAGCAAACCGGCCTGCAGCCCGATGGTCACCCCTGGCTAAAGCCGGTCCGCTTCGAGGGCGAACGCCAGCAACGGATGACGGACTACCCATTTTTCAAGGTGCGT
This sequence comes from Rhodocyclaceae bacterium, assembly GCA_028687645.1. Classification (GTDB taxonomy): domain Bacteria; phylum Pseudomonadota; class Gammaproteobacteria; order Burkholderiales; family Rhodocyclaceae; genus Azonexus. Next base: position 3,633 of record JAQTZQ010000049.1, on the reverse strand, counting down.
GGCCGTGAGGTCCATGAAGTCGGCGTCGGACCGATTCACGCTGGCGTGATTGAACCGGGACACTTCCGCTTCATGTGCCTGGGTGAGAAGGTCCACCATCTTGAAATTCAGTTGGGCTACCAGCATCGTGGCGTAGAAGCCTTGCTGCTCCGTCGGCCTCCCATGGCTTTGGCCTCGACCGTGGAGTCCATTTGTGGGGATTCGAGTGTGGCTTACACCTGGGGCTACTGCGCCGCCGTTGAGGCACTGTCCAACTTGCCGGTCAGCCTGGAAACAGATTTGCTACGCGGCATCGCCCTGGAAATGGAACGTATCGCCATGCATGTCGCCACCCTGAACGGGTTGGCGACGGATGTTGCCTTCTTGCAGGGCGGGGGAACTTACGGCCGGTTGCGCACGGCTATCATCAACGCCACCCAGCGGGTTTGCGGCAACCGTTTCGGGCGTGGCTGGTTACGACCCGGACGAGCCCGTGGATTGACCGAGGTACTGCGCCAGGATCTGATACAAACGCTGACGGCGTTTGCCCGTGACTTCACCGAAATTAATGAACTCATGCTGGCCAGTCTCAGCGTGAAAGCCAGGTTTCACGGTACTGGCATCGTCAGCACAAAGACTGCTCAAGAGTTGGGCTTGGTTGGCGTTGTGGCGCGGGCCAGTGGTGTCGAGATCGACACGCGCGTACAGTTACCGGGCCGGGTTTATGAGCGTTTTCCCGCTGAGCTGATTACTGAATCGTCCGGCGATTGCTGGGCGCGGATGAAGCAGCGCATGCGTGAAGCCGATGCCTCAGTGCAATGGCTTCTGAAGGTACTGGAAGATACTGCGCTCGACTTAAGCGGCAGTGCCGCTCCGGACGCCCTCGGCAAGCCCCTGGCCCCTGAGACGCTCTGCCTTTCCTTGATTGAAGGCACAAGAGGGCCGGTCGTTCAGGTACTCGAAACCTCATCGCAAGGACAACTCCTGCACTACAAGGTGCAAGACCCGTCGCTTCCTAACTGGTTTGGTCTGGCCATGGCCCTCCGTGACAACGACATCTCGGACTTCCCCATCTGCAACAAGAGTTTCGACCTTTCCTACTGCGGCAACGATCTTTAGCCATCGCCATGATCAAATCCATTCTCGTCCGAAAATCCCAAGGCAGCCAGTACATCCCGGATCTGCGCGCCGCCAATCCCATCGGTTTCCGTGGCAAGCCGGTGATCAGCGAGGCTGCCTGTGCCAACGGCTGCAACGCTTGCCTGGCGGCATGCCCCAGTCGTGCCATTACCCTCGATCCCGTACGAATCGACATGGGGCGCTGTGTTTTGTGTGGTGACTGCGAACCGGTTTGCCCAAGTGAAAAACTCAGCTTCAACAACGATTTCAAACTAGCCAGCACTGACCGTGATGCCCTGACCATCAGCTCCGCGCACCCAGACATTGACCCGATCAAGGTCTCCGAAGCACTGCACAAGCGCTTTGGTCGCTCACTCAAACTGCGCTCTGTTTCGGCGGGTGGCTGCAACGGCTGTGAGATGGAAATCAACGCGCTGAGCAACGTCAATTTCGATTTGGGCCGCTACGGGATCGACATGGTTGCTTCGCCCCGACACGCCGATGGTTTGGTACTTTCCGGCCCGATCAGCCGGAATATGGCGGACGCCTTGCAAATTGCGTGGGATGCCATTCCCGAACCCAAGTTGGTGATTGCGGTAGGTGCTTGCGCGATTTCTGGCGGCATTTTTGCTGAATGCAACGAAGTGGATCGCACCTTTCTCGATAAATTCAAACCGGCGCTTTACATCCCGGGCTGCCCCACTCACCCGCTTTCCTTTATCAGCGGCATTCTCGATTTGCTGGGAATTGCAGATTGATGATTCGCGCTAGCCAATATTTTTCAAAATGGAGTTTTAAGAGATGAGCCAACTACCCAAGTGTCCGCAGTGCAATTCCGAATTCACCTACGAAGACGGCAGCCAGTACATTTGTCCTGAATGCGCCCACGAATGGAGCAAGGACGCCGGTGCAGCCAATGCCGAAGCAGCAAAAGTCTGGAAGGACGCGCACGGCAATGTGCTGCAAGACGGCGACAGCGTGACCGTGATCAAGGACTTGAAGATCAAGGGCTCTTCGTCCGTCGTCAAGGTCGGCACCAAGGTGAAAAATATTCGTCTGATCGACGGCGACCACGATATCGACTGCAAGATCGATGGCATCGGTGCCATGCAGTTGAAATCGGAGTTTGTCAAAAAGGCTTGATGCAAGCTGTTTTGCGACCGGCCTTGGGCAATTGCTTCAGGGGTGATATCCGTGAAGCTCATGGCTGTCCTGCATGAGCTTCAATATTTTAGGAGTCCACATGAATATCCAGCGCTACGGCACCACACGCCGTTACTCGCATATGGTCGCTCACAACAGCACCGTTTACCTGGTCGAAGTACCAGCCAACCTTGATGCTGACATCACCGCGCAGACAGAAAACCTGTTGGCCAGGGTTGAGCAGCAATTGATTGAGGCTCACAGCGACAAGTCGCGACTGCTGATGGTGACAATTTATCTGGCTGATATGGCTGACTACGATGCCATGAATGTTGTCTGGGAAGACTGGTTGCCAGAAGACAGCGCTCCAGTCAGAGCCTGCCTGCAAGCGAAACTGTCCTCTCCGCAATATCGCATTGAATTAGTGCTGACAGCGGCACTTATCTGTTGCGCCGATTAGCAGCGCTCGGCAGGCAGTCTGTTCTGAACGTGACAATGAAAGGCCTGCGGCTCGTAAGCCTGGGTTGGCTGAAGCGAGAAGGTGCTGTTCTGTGCAAACTTTCATTAATTGAACGTCAGTTATCAGCTCCATTGCTGACTGATCCTACTGGCGAGTCGAACGGCGGCAATGGCCAAGGAGGACTTGTCAATCAGTAGTCGTCTGGAACGGCCGCTGTAATCAAAAACTTGCCGTTTAATGGTTGCAGCGACGAATGGCCGCAGAGGGCACAAAGGGTGAGTAGAGGTTTTCGATAAGCAGCCGCTCAGTTTTATTGGGCCAAGATTTTTTTAAAATCTGATTGAGCGGCGGCAATCCGAACTACTGCGGCCTCTCAATCAGCAGGTGTCCAATGGCGGCAGTGGCCGAACAGAACTCAGTCGCCAGTGATCCTCGGTCGGCCGCTTTACGATCAGTAAGCCGCCATCGCCTTTGAAAACATCATCAGGCAGAAATGGGCACAAACCGGAAGCCCATAATTCGATGGGATGGCGAGGTTTTCTAACTGTAAAACCAAAACATTAACGATGACAAACGCCTAACCAGGTTTTCCGTTCCACTGCGCCCCAAACCCCGGTCACGATAGAGCTGGCCCAGGCTCAATAGCTCATAGTCAGTGTTGGTCACCAGTACGGCATACTCATAACCCGTGATTTCTTTGCCGGCCTTGCGATCTGCTTCGATGAAAGCCAGCACCTGTTGACCGCTATCATCTTGAGCGGCGAGTGCCATTTCGCCTTTAATTGCGCGGCGCAGCACAACCACACGGCGCTTGCTGCGCCAGCCGGTGAGTGCGAGTTCGCCGTTCTGTCCTTCCCAGCCTTGGCCGGCATCAGTCCAGTCGGTTTGCTGAAATAAACGGGTGATGTAGCGTTTGACGTTTTTCGTCAGCT
>JAQTZQ010000219.1 GCA_028687645.1 Rhodocyclaceae bacterium | reverse complement strand
TGGATCGCCAGGAGCGCGGCCTGGGAGAACTCTCTGCGGTGCAAGAAGTTCAGCGTGACTACGGGATTCCTGTCATTGCCGTCGCCGGCCTCGGCGATTTACTGGCTTTTATCGCCCACCACCCAGAATTCGCAAACCACCGTGCCGCAGTTGAGCACTACCGGGCTGAATATGGCGTTGCTGGCTAAGCCACTCGCTGCGCTGTCATTAATTCTCGCCGCTTTTTCGGCGCAGGGGGCGAGCGAATTTTATTGCTGCCCGGATGCCAATGGGCGGAGAACCTGCGGTGACACCCTCCCAGAATCCTGTCGAGGCAAGGCTTACAAGGTTCTTGATGTGAGCGGTAATGTGTTGAGGGAAGTTGCCCCGCCTTTGACAGCGGAGCAAAAGGCGGAAATCGCTGTTCAGGAAAAACAGCGCCAGGAACAAGAGGCCATTGCTCGCATTCAGCGACGCAAAGATCAGGCGCTGCTGGACACCTACAGCAGCGTCAAGGATATTGAAGTTGCGCAAAAACAGGCTGAAACCAATCTGCAAACTGCTATCGCAGCGGATAACGCACAAATTGAAGTGATTCGCGAACAGCGAAAAAAATACGAGCGAGAAGCCGAATTTTATAAAAAGAAATCAGTCCCCGCAGAGATTGCCAGAGGACTACGCGAAGCAGATTACAGCATCAAATTGCTGGAGGACAATCTCAAGCTGAAGCGGCGTGATTTCGAAACGGTCAAAAATAAATATGAAGCTGACCGCCGACGATACATTGAGATCGCCGGTCGGCCAGCCCCTGCCGGCACACGCTGAAGCAGAATCAGGCTGACAATTTCAGCCGCAGCAAATCGTTGACCTGTTGCGGGTTGGCCTTGCCTTTGGCGGCCTTCATCACCTGACCGACCAGCGCGTTAAAGGCCTTTTCCTTGCCTGCCTTGAATTCCGCCACATTGCCGGGATTGGCCGCCAGCACCTCATCCACCAACGACTCGATAGCACCACTATCGGTAATCTGCTTCAGGCCCTGTTTGTCGATCACCTCGTCCGCCGTCGCGCCCTCGCCATTCCACAAGACCTCAAAAACCTTCTTGGCGATGTTGTTGGAGATGGTGTTGTCGGCGATACGCTGGATCAAACCCGCCAACTGAGCGGCAGAGACCGGAGAATCTGCCAGTTCTTTGCCCTCTTTGTTCAAACGGGCGGTCAAATCGACCATCACCCAGTTGGCGCAAGGCTTGGCGTTGGCTTTGCCGGCAATGGTTACGGTCGACTCGAAATAATCGGCCATTTCTTGGCTTGCAGTCAGCGTCGTTGCATCGTAAGTCGACAAACCCAGTTCGCTGATGAAACGCTCGCGTTTTTGCGTCGGCAATTCGGGTAGCTCACCTTTGACGCGAGCCAGCCAATCGGCGGAAATGATTAGCGGTAACAAATCCGGATCGGGAAAATAGCGGTAATCGTGCGCATCTTCCTTGGTGCGCATGACTCGGGTTTCACCGTTATCGGGATCGAAAAGCACCGTCGCCTGTTGAATCTTGCGCCCTTCCTCAATTTCATTGATCTGCCATTGCACTTCAAAATCAATGGCCTCCTTGAGAAAGCGGAAAGAATTTAGGTTTTTGATCTCGCGCCGCGTGCCAAATTCAACCTGCCCTTTCGGGCGGACCGAAACGTTGGCATCGCAGCGGAAAGAGCCTTCCTGCATATTGCCGTCACAAATGCCGATCCATTGCACCAACGCATGCAGCGCCTTGGCGTAGGCGACCGCCTCGTCCGACGAGCGCATGTCCGGCTCGGTAACGATTTCGAGCAAGGGCGTGCCGGCGCGATTGAGGTCGATGCCAGATTTGCCATGAAAATCTTCATGCAGGGATTTGCCGGCATCTTCTTCAAGGTGCGCGCGGGTCAAATGAACCACTTTTTCGTAAGCCTTGTCGCCCTGCCCGACCATGACGGGAATCTCACCGCCAACGACAACGGGCAAATCCATCTGGCTGATCTGATACCCCTTGGGCAGATCGGGATAAAAGTAATTTTTGCGCGCAAAAACCGATTTGGCGGCGACTTCGGCGCCAATCGCCAGGCCAAAGCGCATCGCACACTCCACTGCTTTTTTATTCAGAACCGGCAAAACACCGGGCAAAGCCAGGTCGACCGCGCAAGCCTGTGTATTGGGCTCGGCACCAAAGGCGGTTGATGCACCCGAAAATATTTTTGAGACTGTCGCCAATTGCGCGTGTGTCTCGATGCCGATTACCACTTCCCATTGAGTCATATTGTCATCCGTTCAAAAACAGCGCCCTGATTTGGCCTCGACCATGATCGGCCAGAGATAGCTGAAAGCATCACCTTCGCAGGAATTGGCGCAACCCGTGAAGGCGATGGTTACTTTGGCACCTTCTTCCCACATTCGTACCGTGCAAGCACTATCCTTTTTGTGCCGTAGCAAAGCTTGCGGCATTTTTTGCGCCTGCTCGAAATCACTGAGACTGAAACGACAGGTGCCGTATTCCTTCATCGTCACCTGCGCTGAAAACGTTTTTACTTCTGCCTCATTGACCAGCAAATCGAGCCTGGTCATGGTGCCGATTTCATCCTTGTGCGAACAGCGCGAACGAACATTGAGCGGACGGGTAACCTGGGGCGAGATACGGCGCTTGGAGAGATACTTGAGCGTATCCGATTTCATTTTGGGCGGCACGCCAACGACGGGCTTTTCCGGCTTTGGCGTCACCTCCGGCTCAGGCGCCTTTTTTGGCACCTCGGCGCAGGATGCCACAAGCAGCACCGGCAAAACCATCCAGAACCAGCGCATGCTTTACGCCAGTCCACCCGGGCGTTGCTGATGCCAATCCGTTGCCAGTTGATAGCGATGCGCAGCATTGAGCAATTGCGCCTCGGCAAAGTAATTTCCGATCAACTGCAAGCCCACCGGCAGACCACCGGCAAAACCGCAGGGCACCGACATACCTGGCAAGCCAGCGAGATTGACCGCGATGGTATAGATGTCAGAGAGATACATCTGCACCGGATCAGCCGCCTTTTCGCCCAACTTGAAGGCGGTTGATGGCGAAGTCGGGCCCATGATGACGTCGCACACCTTGAACGCTTCGACAAAATCGTTGGCGATCAGGCGGCGAATGCGCTGCGCTTGCAGGTAGTAGGCATCGTAATAGCCATGCGACAGGACATAGGCACCGATCATGATGCGCCGTTTGACCTCAGCGCCAAAACCCTGAGCGCGGCTTTTCATGTACATGTCGTCAAGATTGCCGTAATCCTCGGCACGGAAGCCGTAGCGCACACCATCAAAACGACTCAGATTCGAGCTCGCCTCAGCCGGTGCGATGACGTAATACGCCGGCACAGAGAGATGCGAGTTGGGCAGCGAGACCTCTACCGTCGTGGCCCCGAGTTTTTCGTATTCGGCAATCGCGGCACGCACGGCAGCCATTACCCCGGCATCGCAACCTTCGCCAAAAAACTCTTTGGGCAGACCAATGCGCAGGCCGTTGAGCGGCTTTTCCAGATTGAGCGTGTAATCCTCAGCAGGACGCTCAAGCGACGTTGAATCACGCTCGTCAAAACCGACCATGGTGTTGAGCAACAAGGCGCAGTCTTCAGCGCTGGCAGCCATCGGGCCGCCCTGGTCGAGCGAAGAAGCAAAGGCGATCATGCCGTAACGGGAAACCACACCGTAGGTCGGCTTCAAACCAGTCAAATTGCACAGCGCAGCAGGTTGGCGAATCGAACCGCCGGTATCGGTGCCGGTTGCTGCTGGCGCCAGACGAGCAGCAACCGCCGCCGCCGAGCCACCAGAGGAACCACCTGGCACGCGTTCGGTATCCCACGGATTGCGCACCGGGCCGAAGAACGAAGTTTCGTTCGACGAGCCCATGGCAAATTCATCCATATTCGTTTTGCCCAGAGAAACCATGCCGGCTTCGCTGTGCATTTTGCGAATTACCGTCGCGTCGTAGGGCGAAACGAAATTGGCGAGCATTTTCGAGCCGCAGGTGGTCAGCCAGCCCTCGGCACAAAATATGTCTTTTTGGGCAATTGGAATGCCGGTCAGCAAACCCGCATTCCCGGCAGCAATGCGGGCATCCGCTGCGCGTGCAAAATTCAGGCTCTTTTCGGCGTCGACCGTAACAAAGGCGTTCAACGTCGGATTCAGCCGCTCAATGCGGTCAAGAAAAAGCTGCGTCAACTCGACGCTGGAAATTTTCTTGCTGGCCAGCGCCAGCGACAAGGTTTTCAGGCTGGCGTTGATCATTCGATCACCTTCGGCACAAGATAAAGACCGGCCTCGACTTCCGGCGCCACGGCCTGGAATGCAGCCCGTCCGTCAGGCTCGGTTACCGCGTCCTGACGCAGGCGCTGACTCAGATCCTGAGCGTGCGCCATCGGCTCTACGCCCCTCGTATCAACGGCCTGCATCTGTTCGATCAACTGGAAAATCCCGTTGAGGTGGCTCTGGGTGGTCAGAGCTTCAGCCTCGCTCACTTCGATACGCGCAAGATGGGCGATGCGTTGAACCTGTTCTAAAGTTAGCGACATAGGTCTCAAAAAGGTTTTATTGCGGTGCACAAAACCTTAAAATGGAAAGCGTTATAAGGTATCATAAAAGTTTTCCCTACCGCACCCCCCAGCGGAGCATACATGTTCGGTTTCTTCAGTAAATATTTCTCCAACGACCTCGCCATCGACCTCGGCACCGCCAATACGCTCATCTATGTGCGCGGACGCGGTATTGTGCTCGATGAACCGTCCGTCGTTTCCATCCGCCTTGAAGGCGGGCCCAACGCCAAAAAATCCATCCAGGCCGTCGGCAAAGAGGCCAAAGAGATGCTGGGCAAAGCCCCCGGCAGCATCACTGTCATTCGCCCGATGAAGGACGGCGTGATTGCCGACTTCACGGTCACCGAGCAAATGCTCAAGCAGTTCATCAAAAAAGTGCACGACTCCAAGCTATTCAGCCCGAGTCCGCGCATCATCATTTGCGTCCCCTCCGGTTCAACCCAGGTGGAACGTCGGGCAATTCGTGAATCAGCAATCGGTGCCGGCGCCAGCCAGGTTTATCTGATCGAGGAGCCGATGGCTGCCGCAATCGGTGCCGGTCTTCCGGTTTCCGACGCTACCGGTTCGATGGTCGTCGATATTGGTGGCGGTACGACGGAAGTTGGCGTCATTTCCCTCGGCGGCATGGTTTACGCCGGCTCGGTACGCGTTGGCGGCGACAAGCTCGACGATGCGATCATCAACTATATCAGCCGCAATTACGGCATGATGATCGGTGAAAATACGGCTGAAAATATCAAGAAGACCATCGGTTCCGCCTTTCCGGGTGCCGAGGTGAAAGAAATGGAAGTTTCCGGCATCAACAAGGCCGAGGGCATTCCGCGCAAATTCACCATTTCTTCCAATGAAATTCTTGAAGCCCTGACCGATCCGCTCAACCAGATCGTTTCTGCCGTCAAATCAGCCTTGGAAAAAACCCCGCCCGAACTCGGTGCCGACATTGCCGAACGTGGCATGGTGCTGACCGGTGGTGGCGCTCTGTTGCGCGACCTCGACCGTCTGCTGATGGAAGAAACCGGCCTGCCAGTCGTCGT
>JAQTZQ010000218.1 GCA_028687645.1 Rhodocyclaceae bacterium | reverse complement strand
GGCCTGGGTTGGCTTCCTGCAAACGCCGCAAGACTTGCGCCTCGCGTTCCGGGCGGTAAATATGACCCGCCTCGCCATGCGTAGCCTTGATCTCGCCAACGCGCTGAGCGCAGCGGGCGCGCTCGTTCAATAGCTTGAGCAACTCACCGTCGATGCGATCAATATCGGTGCGCACGCCGGCCAGGGCCTGCTGAAGATCATCACTCATGGGCATCAACCCTTACGTTGGGCGAAATCGTTCATGAAATCGACCAGCGCCTGAACGCCAGCGAGAGGAACCGCGTTGTAGATTGAAGCGCGCATGCCGCCGACCGACTTGTGGCCTTTGAGCGACATCAGGCCTGCGGCCTTGGACTCAGTTAAAAACACTGAATCCAGCGCCGGGGCGGCCAAAGTGAATGGCACGTTCATCCGCGAGCGGCAATCGACAGCCACCGGGTTGTGATAAAAGCCACCAGACTGATCGATAGATTCATACAAAATCCGGGCTTTTTCAGCGTTGACCGTATCAATTCCCTCCAGTCCCCCTTGGCGCTTGAGCCATTGGAAGACCAGACCGGCAATGTAGATGCCGTAGGTTGGTGGGGTGTTGAGCATCGAACCGTTTTCGGCCATCACCGCGTAATCCATCACCGTCGGGATATTAAGCGGCGCCATGCCGAGCAAATCCTGATGGACGATAACCAGCGTCAGTCCGGATGGGCCGATATTTTTTTGCGCGCCGGCGTAAATCAGGCCAAATTTTTCAACCGGCACCGGTCGTGACAGGATGTGCGAGGACATATCGGCGACCAGCGGCACACCCGTATCGGCTATGCGCTGAGCGGGGATTTCAATACCGTGAACGGTTTCGTTGGTGCACACATGCAGGTAGGCGGCAAACGGGTCTAACTTGATTTCATCAGCCAGTGGCAAGCGGGTGAAATTGCTGATTTTGGTATTGGCTGCACAACGTACCAGTGGCGAAATACGCTGCGCCTCTTTGAGCGCCTTTTCCGACCAGGCGCCAGTGACGATGTAATCCGCCGAACGCCCAGCCAAAAGATTCAGCGGAATCTGCGCAAACTGCTGCGTTGCACCACCTTGCAAAAACAGCACTTTATAGCTGGCAGGAATACCCATCAGTTCACGCAAGTCAGCTTCGGTCTGCTCGATGATGCGGGTGAATTCCTTGCCGCGATGGCTCATTTCCATCACGCCACAGCCGGCGCCATGCCAATCAAGCAACTCCTCCTGCGCTTGCAGCAAAACTTCTTCTGGCAGAGCAGCCGGACCGGCGCTGAAATTCCAGACTCGACTCATCAGACAGCGCCTCCTTCGTCATTACCACCTTCTGCCTCGGGGGTATCCGGCGCAGCTTCTGGCGCCTCGCCTTCCACTTCGGCACCCACCTCAACCACAGATTCGGCAACCTTCTCCAGCCCTGCCAATTTTTCACCAGCGTCCAACGAAATCAACGTCACGCCCTGCGTTGCCCGACCCATGCCGCGAATCTCTGAAACCCGGGTACGAATCAATACACCACCGGTGGTGATCAGCATGATTTCATCATCATCATTAACCAGCTTGGCACCCACAATATTGCCATTGCGCTCGCTATCGGCAATGGCACGCACGCCTTGAGTGCCCCGACCGGAGTGACGGAAATCACCCAAAATGGTGCGTTTACCGTAACCATTTTCAGTCGCCACCAGTACCGTCTGCTGCTCGCTCTCAGCCACCAGCAAGGAAATCACCGACTGCCCCTCCTGCAGTTTCATGCCACGCACACCACGCGCGCCACGACCCATGGGGCGAACATCCTCCTCGTCAAACCAAACGGCCTTACCGGCATCGGAGACCAGCACGATATCGCTATTGCCATTGGTCAACTCAACCCCAACCAGAATATCCCCCTCATCCAGCGCCACAGCAATGATGCCGGCCTTACGCGGATTAGAGAAATCAGACAGCGGTGTCTTCTTGACCGTGCCCATCACCGTTGCCATGAAAATGTATTGGTCATCGGAGAACTCCTTGACCGGCAACACGGCGTTGATGCGCTCTCCCTCTTCGAGCGGAAAGAGATTGACGATCGGCTTGCCGCGACTGGCTCGGCTACCCTGTGGTGCTTCATAAACTTTCAACCAATAGCAGCGACCACGGTTGGAGAAGCACAGGATGAAATCATGGGTATTGGCGGTAAATAGCTTATCGACAAAATCCTCGTCCTTGATCGCCGCCGCCTGCTTGCCACGCCCGCCACGCTTCTGAGCGCGGTAATCAGCAAGCGGTTGCGCCTTGATGTAACCGCCGTGCGATAGCGTCACCACCATATCCTGCGGCGTAATAAAGTCTTCGATCCCGAGTTCCTGCGTGTGCAGGACAATTTCCGAGCGGCGATCGTCACCAAACTGGTCACGAATTGCAGTTAGTTCGCCGACGATGATTTCAGTAATGCGCTCCGGCTTGGCCAAAATATCGAGCAGATCAAGAATTTTGACCATCACATCCTTGTACTCACTGACAATTTTGTCCTGCTCAAGCCCCGTCAAGCGCTGCAAGCGCAGCTCCAGAATCGCCTGCGCCTGGGCATCGGAAAGCCGATAACCCTGAGTCGAAAGACCAAATTCCGGTGCCAACCCCTCTGGCCGTGAAGCATCGGATGCGGCACGAACCAGCATTTCCTCAACCACGGCGCTACGCCAGGTGCGCTCCATCAAGCCACGCTTGGCATCAGCCGGTGTCGGCGCAGCTTTGATCAAGGTGATGATGTCATCCACATTAGACAGAGCCACTGCCAGACCTTCAAGGATATGGCCGCGATCGCGTGCTTTTTTCAACTCAAACACTGTGCGCCGGGTGACCACCTCGCGGCGATGCGAGAGGAAGCAATCGAGCATCTGCTTCAAGTTCAGCAGGCGCGGCTGACCATCAACCAGCGCCACCATGTTCATGCCGAAGGTGTCCTGCAACTGGGTCTGCTTGTACAGGTTATTGAGGATAACCTCACCGACTTCGCCACGCTTCAACTCGATGACGATACGCATACCGGATTTATCCGACTCGTCACGGATATCGGAAATGCCCTCGATTTTCTTCTCGTTAACCAGCTCGGCGACCTTCTCGATCAAGGTTTTCTTGTTAACCTGGTACGGGATTTCGTCAATAATCAATGCCTGGCGACCACCGGCTTTATCCATATCCTCGAAGTGCGTGCGGCCTCGCATGATGACGCGGCCGCGACCGGTCTTATAACCCTCACGCACGCCCATCACGCCGTAAATCAGTGCCGCCGTCGGGAAGTCAGGCGCGGGGATGTAGTCAATCAGCTCATCAATGCTAATGGCCGGGTTTTCCAGCAGGGCCAAACAGCCGGCGATCACCTCATTCAGGTTGTGCGGCGGAATATTGGTCGCCATACCAACCGCAATACCTGAAGAACCGTTGATCAATAGATTGGGAATGCGGGCCGGCATGACCAGCGGCTCATGCTCAGAGCCATCATAGTTCGGACCAAAATCGACAGTTTCCTTATCGAGGTCTTCGAGCATCTGATGGCCAATTTTAGCCATACGCACTTCGGTATAACGCATCGCTGCCGCACTATCGCCGTCAACCGAACCAAAGTTTCCCTGGCCGTCAACCAGCATGTAGCGCAAGGAAAAATTTTGCGCCATCCGGACAATGGTGTCATAGACCGCTGTATCGCCGTGCGGGTGGTATTTACCAATCACATCGCCGACAATACGTGCCGATTTTTTGTAAGCCTTGTTCCAGTCGTTGGAGAGTTCGTGCATCGCGTACAAAACCCGGCGATGTACCGGTTTCAGGCCGTCGCGAGCGTCTGGCAGGGCACGTCCGACGATCACGCTCATCGCGTAATCAAGATAAGAACGCCGCATCTCGTCTTCGAGGCTGATCGGCAGTGTTTCTTTGGCGAATTGGTTCATGTCTCACAATCGCACCGCTAGCGCGATGCCTTATTAGTTGAATCGAGCTTAATTTGCTATTTTAACACGCCACTACTATTGAACAGACGCCGTTTTCCATGACAAACACTCTCGAAAGCATCGACCTCCTCATCGAATCTCAATGGATTGCTGCGGTCGACCCGGATATTGTGCTTAAAAACCACGCCGTCGCGGTACACCGTGGCCGCATCATCGCCCTGCTCCCCGTCGGCGATGCGCGCAAAAAATACAAAGCCGACAAACACGTCATCCTCGATGAACACATTCTTATTCCTGGCCTGATCAATCTGCACACCCATGCCGCCATGTCGCTCATGCGCGGCATGGCCGACGATCTGCCGCTCATGGATTGGCTGCAAAATCATATCTGGCCAGCGGAAGCGGCACATGTTTCAACACAATTCGTCCATGACGGAACACGACTGGCCTGCGCCGAGATGCTCAAGGGCGGCATTACCTGTTTCAACGACATGTATTTCTTTCCAGAAGCCACCGCCAGTGCCGCACTTGAATTCGGCATGCGCGCCGTGCTCGGTATTACTGCCCTTGAATTCCCCAGCGCCTACGCCAGCGACGCCGATGACTATCTGAATAAAGGCCTGACCGTTCGTGAGCAATACATCAACAATCCACTCATTCATTTCTGCCTGGCTCCTCACGCTCCTTACACCGTGGCGGACAAAACTTTTGAACGCATCGTTACGCTTTCAGCACAATTAAATTTACCGATTCACTGCCACATCCATGAAACCCGTCAGGAGATTGAAGATAGCCTGAATCAGCATCAACAACGTCCGCTTGAGCGACTGCAAAAACTCGCTCTACTCGGCCCGAATTTTATTGGCGTGCACGCTGTGCATCTTAGCGATGCGGATCTGGCGCAACTGGCCGCAACCGGCTGCAACATCGCCCACTGCCCCTCGTCCAACCTCAAACTTGCGAGTGGATTCGCACCTGTGGCAAGAATGAGACAACTAGGCATCAACGTCGGTCTCGGCACCGATAGTGCAGCCAGTAATAACCGCCTCGATTTATTTAGCGAAATGCGCCTCGCCTCGCTATTGGCCAAAGGCCTGAGCGGCGACGCCAGTGCCTTGCCCGCAGGTGAAGTACTGCGCATGGCGACACTGAACGGTGCCATCGCACTAGGCCTGGGTGATGAAACCGGCTCAATCACCCAAGGAAAATCTGCCGACCTGTGCGCCGTCAGTCTCGCCGACCTCAACAGCCGTCCTTGCTACGACCCGGTATCCCATCTGATCAATGTTGTGGGACGTGAATCAGTAACTCATGTATGGGTCGCTGGAAAGTGTTGCGTAGACCACAAAAGACTCTTATCAAACAGCCAAAATGACTTGGAATCAATAAGTGCTCTATGGCAAAATAGGCTGGAAGTTCGTAAATAACTGCCGCTTAATTAGGCTGGGTGCGAATTAAAAGTTTACTAATTTTCTTCAACGAGGGAAAACAATGATCAAAAACATCGCCAAGAAATCTTTAGTTCTGGCTCTTCTGGCTGGCCTTGGCTTTGGTGCCACCGTCGCTCAGGCGCAGGAACGCGTTTATGTAATCGACCAGCGTGACGTCGTCGCCAAGAGCGGCTTCGGCCTGTGCTGGCGCACCGGCTACTGGACCCCGGCTGCTGCCGCCAAGGACAAGGCTGGTTG
>JAQTZQ010000048.1 GCA_028687645.1 Rhodocyclaceae bacterium | reverse complement strand
ACCGGGAAGTTGGCTGCCGCTGCAACACCAAAAGCCAGACCGACCATAAAGGCGATGTTCTGCTTCTCGAACAAGATTCCGAGAACAATGGCGACGAAGCCAAGGCAGATGGTGGCAATTTTGGAAACGCGAATTTCAGCCGCTTCCGTCGCCGTTCCTTTTTTGATCACGCGCGCGTAGAGGTCGTGCGATATTGCCGAAGCACCTGCCAGCGCCAGTCCGGAGACTACGGCCAAAATGGTCGCAAATGCGACCGCTGCCAGGAAGCCGAGCAGCATGTCGCCGCCAACGGCCTTGGACAAGTGCATGGCAACCATGTTGCCGCCACCGATCATCTTGCCGCCAACCGTACCGCCTTCGAAAAATTCCGGGTTCTGACCGACAATAATGATGCCGCAAAGACCCATCAGGAAAATAACGTTGAAGAAGTAGGCAACAAAACCTGACGCATAAAGCACGGATTTACGCGCTTCCTTGGCATCGGTCACGGTAAAGAAACGCATAAGGATATGCGGCAAGCCAGCGGTACCGAACATCAGGCCAAGGCCCAAGGAAATGGCGGTCACCGGATCGGCCAGCAGGCTGCCCGGAGACATCAGCTTGGGCCCCAGTTTATGCAGGGAAGTGGCTTTTTCAACCAGCGTCGAGAAGGAGAAGTTGAACTGACTGAAGGCCAGCACCATGACCAGCGTACCACCGGCGAGCAGCATACAGGCCTTGATGATCTGCACCCAGGTCGTGGCAACCATGCCGCCGAAGGTCACATAAACCATCATCAGGATACCCACCGCAAAGATTGCGATGTTGTATTCCAGACCGAAAAGCAGCTTGATCAACTGACCAGCACCGACCATCTGCGCAATCAGGTAGAAGCAAACGACGACCAGCGACGAAATCGCGGCCATGGTGCGCACTTTGCCCTGATCCAGACGATAGGCAGTGATGTCTGAGAAGGTAAACTTGCCGAGATTGCGCAGGCGTTCAGCCATCAGGAAGAGGATGATCGGCCAGCCAGCGAAGAAGCAGAGCATGTAGATATAGCCATCGTAGCCAGAGCCGTAGACCATCGCGGTCAAACCAAGCAAGGTGGCAGCCGACATGTAGTCACCAGCAATCGCCAAGCCGTTCTGGAAGCCGGTGATGCCACCGCCAGCCGTGTAGAAATCCGCAGTCGATTTGGTGCGGCTGGAAGCCCAGTAAGTAATGCCCATCGTCATGCAGACGAAGAGGCAGAACATGATGATGGCGTGCCAGTTGGTCGCCTGCTTTTCCGTAACGCCTTCCAGCGGGCCGCCGGCATAAGCTGCGGCGGCAAGGGCGAAGAGGCCAAGCGCGGTAGTGAGTTGTGTCAGGCGGCGCATTATTTGTTGTCCTTCCAGGCTTCCTTGACGATTTCTTGCGTCAAGGCGTCAAATTCGGTGTTGGCACGCCGGACGTAAACTGCTGTCAGCGACCAGAAAAAGATAAACATGAAGAGTTCGACAACAACCCCCACGGTTATAAACGACCCCTCAGAAATCGGCTTGCCGAGCGAGGCAGGGCTAAACGCCACGACCATCACAAAACCATAAAACATGCTCAAAACAATAAATGCCAACGTCCAGGCAAAACGCCCCCGTCTTGCGACGAGCTCCTGGAATTTTGGGTTGGCGCGCATTCGCTCATACATTGCACTGCTCATGGCACACTCCTGTTCTTAATTAATAATTACGGCAAAATAGCGGCAGTATTTTATCTTATACAAGACCCATGAATTTTGATCTGAACCACTCTTTTCCATATTCCCTATAAGGTTATACAAGCCAAATCATGAGCACCATCGACTATTCCTGCACTGGCCAAATCGCCACCCTGACACTCAACAACCCCGGCAAGCTAAACGCTATCAACCTCGGCATGTGGCAGCAACTCACTGAAAATATGGCAAAAATCAGCGTTGACCGTAACATTCGCTGCGTTGTCCTGCGCGGTGCCGGCGAGGAGGCTTTTGCCGCCGGCGGCGACCTCGAAGAATTCGTCACCGACCGCGCCACGCTCCAGCAAGCCCTGCACTATCACGGCCAGGTTGCCATGGCGCTGCAAAGCATCGACCATTGCCCGCACCCCACCGTTGCGCTGATTCAAGGCGCCTGCATCGGTGGCGGACTCGAAATCGCGGGGGTTTGTGATTTCCGGATTTGCGGCGAAAGCGCCCGCTTTGGCGCCCCGATCAATCGCCTGGGGTTTTCGATGTATCCCGGCGAAATGGAAGGCCTGCTCCGCCTTGCCGGCCCGGCGGTAATGAAGGAAATTCTGCTCGAAGGCCGCATCCTGAGCTCCGCCGAGGCTTACGCCAAAGGCTTGGTCACGCGCGTGGTGGGCGATGCCAAAACGGAAGAAGAAGCCTACGCCACCGCCCAACGCATCTGCAACGGTGCACCGCTGGTCGCCGGCTGGCACAAACAATGGATAGGTCGTTTGCTTAATGGAAAACCGCTGAGCGACGACGAAAAAATCGCCTCATTCGCTTTTCTGGACACCGAGGATTACCAGGAAGGTCTGGCTGCCTTCCTCGAAAAACGCAAACCCAACTTCAAGGCGTGCTGAACAAGCCCCAGACCATTTTGACCGCGAGTATCACCAGCAAAATGGCAAAAACCCGTTTCAACGTGGTCACCGGCAAACGATGGGCAAGTCGCGCCCCGTAAGGTGCGGTGAGCATGCTGGCAACGACCAGAACCGCCATTGCCGGCAAATAGACAAAGCCCAGGCTACCCGCTGGTAAACCCGGCGTCTGCCAGCCATTGAAGATATAGCCGGCGGTGCCGCCCAGCGCAATCGGCAGGCCAACCGCTGCCGAAGTGCCAATCGCCTTTTGCACCTGAACGTTGCACCATGAGAGGAAAGGCACGGTCAGCGAACCACCGCCGATCGCCACCAACGCAGACAACACGCCTATCCCCAAGCCGACAAAGCCAAGACCGACGGCGCCAGGCAACTCGCGCGAGGGCTTGGGTTTCAGATTCAATCCCATCTGCACGGCAACCACGCAGACGAACAGCGCAAAAAAAGCCGCCAGTGGGCGAACCGGCACATTGGCAGCGACCAGCGTACCAATCGCGGTGCCGATCAAAATACCCGGTGTGATAGTTTTAACGACATCCCAAAGCACCGCACCATGGCGATGGTGGGCGCGCAAACTGGCGATTGCGGTGAAGATAATCGCGGCCATCGAAGTGCCCAGCGCCATGTGCAAAACTTCGCCGGGGGGCACACCACCCTGCGCTGAAAACAACATGGTCAGGATCGGCACCATGATCACACCCCCGCCTATCCCCAGCATCCCGGCGGAAACGCCGGCGAAAGCACCAAGTAAGAGATACGGTACAGCCCAGAACAGCAGATTCATGCCCAAAAATCCTCAAAAAAATCATTTGGATGGTAGCGCCTATGCGCCCGTGGTTTCATGGCAGCATAATGTCAGAACCAGTCACCAATCAGCAATGAGGAGAAACCGCATGAATCCATCCCCATCCTTACGCATTTCACTGGCAGTCGCAGCCCTTGTCGCCACAACGGGAACTTGGGGACAAACGGTACGATTTGTCACCGAAGAGTCCTACCCATTTCAATATATGGAAGACAAGCAATTAAAAGGTATGGCCGTCGAGGTAGTTTCGGAAATAGCCAAACGCGCCAACATCAAGGCAGAACACGAAGTTATGTCGTGGAAAGATGCCTACGAGCGAGCCCAGCGTGATCGCAGTACCTGCGTTTATAGCACTGCACGTTTAGAAAACCGCGAGCGCCTGTTTAAATGGGTTGGGCCGCTGGTCGACAACCGCTGGGCGGCCTTTGGCAAAAAAGGCATGAAACAAAAGCCAGCCAATCTCGGCGACTTGCGTTACGTTCGCGTGGGCGTGCTTGATGGCGATGCCAAGGCAACCTACCTGATGGACAACGGAATCGCCTACGCCCTGAACCGTGTTCCTGACGATGCGCTCAATCCACCGCTACTAAGCGCAGACAAGAACGAACCGGGCAAGATCGATATCTGGGTCACTGGCTATTATTCCGCCATGAAGATCGCCGCAAAAACCAATACGACAGACATTGAGCACATTTTCACATTTGAAAAGTCACCCAATTATCTAGCCTGTAATTCCTACATGAAGGATGAACAAATTCAGCGACTTTCAGCCGCACTTGCTGCGATGAAAAACGATGGTAGCTACCAGAAAATTGTCGATAAATTTGATCCACTAAAAAAATAGTGATTACTTGAAGGCGGTCGCTTCCAGGCGGAGACGGAGGCGACCATCTGCATCGCGCAATTCCAGCCGTTTTCCCGCTATCCGATAACTCTGCGTCGCCGTCAATGCCACTAAAAATGCGCGTGCCTGCGCATCAACGGACGGCATGCAAGCCATCATCGTCGACGCCATGCGCCCGAGGCGCAAGCCTTTGGCCTGGTCATAAGTGCCATTGAAACGGTTGCAGCCATCGGAACCATGCGCCCGGTTTTCAGCACTCAGCACAAGGTGAGGCTCGTTACGATTAGCCACCACCTCAACCGCCTTGCCATCAATCTCCAAGGTGCGCCAATAGGTATTCAGCAAAGATTCGTCGGGCACCGCACTGATCGGCGCACAGGCACCCAGTGCGAAGAAAAAGACTAAACAAGAAAGTAGTTTCATCATCGTGATGGGCAAAAAAAAGCCCCCGCGAGTGCCGTCAGACCGGCATCCTGAACCTGGGTCCAGAGTGGCTGCATTCCTTCCGCATCAGGCACGCCCGACGAAGGGTGCGCACAACAGCGGCTTATCTGGTCAGCAACCGATGCCAATTAGCATTGGTTCAAGGAATATATGGTCTAAACAAACACCGCAGGGGACGATCGGCGGAAGCGCTCCAGCAACACGAGTCAGATGTCCAGTTGCTGCTGGGGCGCCAGCACGGAGTCAATCCGTGCTCCCATGGATTCGATAATACGCTTCGCGGCAGAAGTATCAATAGCTTCGAGAAGATCTTTTTGAGGCGCCACAGACGGGCCTGAAAGATGCTCATGCGCGATGTTCAGCGCGGCCATGACGGCAACCCGCTCGGCGATGGTGTTCTTGGTACGCTGGGCGATTTCGCGCATTTTATTGTCGACCAGTTCGACCGCACCCAAGAGCGCATCGCGCTCTTCCAGCGAACAGGCGACGCGGTACTCGCGCCCCATGATCTTGACATCGAGAAAATTAGGTTCGCCACTCATCTCAAGCACCCTCGGGAAGTTTGTCGACC
The DNA here is from genome assembly GCA_028687645.1 of Rhodocyclaceae bacterium. GTDB lineage: Bacteria > Pseudomonadota > Gammaproteobacteria > Burkholderiales > Rhodocyclaceae > Azonexus. The sequence goes on along the minus strand of JAQTZQ010000048.1, from coordinate 19,782 downwards.
AAGCCCTCCAGGCGCTCGCGAGCGGTGGTCATGGTTTGGCGCAAATGCAGGCGTTCGGATTCGGCAGCGGCATTCTGGTTTTTGAGCACTTCGTTCTCGGCACGCAACTGGTGAACCAGGGCGACGACCTGTTCAATCTTGGCTTCAAGTGCTTCGAGTTCGCTTTGCATGGCGCGAACTATAGTGGGAAAAACCTAGCTTGGTCAAGGACTAAGCCTCTATTCTCAAAGTGCTTTATGGAAAATTCAAAGCATATTTGTGGTGCGGCGCAGCATGAGGCGCTGTAGAATCCGCGCCGTGTCAGGTGCTGCGCAAGGTTTCTCCAAGCGCAGTTAAACGGGAAAGCGGTGCGTCTCCAATGAGACCATGCCGCTGCTGCCCCCGCAACGGTAAGCAAGTGCGGGCGTATCACAAGGCCACTGGGAGCGATCCTGGGAAGGCGATACGTCAAGACTTGCGAGCCCGGATACCGGCCTGAGACAAAATGCGGAAGTGCCACGGGGTTGTGGCGCCGGTTCTCGTAACCTGCTTTTCTCCCCCGGCATTTCCTTTTCAATGTCATTCCGGCACGCGGGGACGCCCGCCGGGAAGGGGAAATCATGTATCCACGTTTAAAACCTTTGGCGGCCATCCTGTCGCTCATACCGATCACCGCTGTTGCCGCTGAAACCTTGCAACTGGCAGTACTCGATCCGGTGATCGTTACCGCCAGTCGCCAGGCCCAACGCGCCAGCGAAGTGCTTTCAGATGTCACGGTGATCGAAGCCGAAGAAATCCGCAAAGCCGGGCCGGCAGCCACCATTAACCAGTTACTGTCGCGCCAGCCGGGTATCGAGATCAACCAGAAGGGCGGCCCGGGCACCGACTCGAATATTTTTATTCGCGGCACCAGCAGCACCCATGCGTTAGTTCTGGTCGACGGCATGCGCCTCGGCTCGACCACCACGGGTGCAGCATCCTGGGGCTTTATCCCGCTGGAGCAAGTTGACCGTATCGAAATCATCCGTGGCTCCTGCTCCTCGCTTTACGGTTCGGACGCCATTGGCGGCGTCATCCAGATTTTTACCAAACGTGGCAATGGCCCGTTACAAATGTTTGCCGAAGCCGGTTACGGCACCTGGAATACCTCGGCGCTGTCGGCAGGTCTCTCGGGCAGCAATGGCGGCTGGCGCTACAGCTTTCAGTTGGCAGAAAAGCGCAGCGATTCGTATTCGGCGGTGAACAACTCCAAGAGTTTTTACTACAACGCCGACAAGGATGGCTTCCAGAACACCAGCAGCTCCGGCAGCCTGTCTTATTCACCGGCCAAAGGCCATGAATTCGGCGTTAATTATCTCTATTCCGACGGCTGGAACCGCTACGATTCCAGCCCCAAGGCCAAGGATTACAAGCAGGAACAAACCATTTACGGCGCCAATGTTTTCAGTCGCAATCGCCTGACCGAGATTTGGACCAGTACCGTCAAGATTGGCAAGAGCAGCGATGATGGCCGGCAATTTGCGGACAACAGCAAAACCTCGACCATTCGTTCCGAGCAAACGCAGTTTCAATGGCAGAACGATATAAACCTGCCGCTTGGTAGCGCCTTGCTAGCCGTTGAACGTGTCGAGCAAGCAGTATCTGGCAGCGTGGATTACGCACTGAAGGATCGTAGTATCAATTCTGCTCTGGCCGGCTGGACGGGGCAATTTGCAGGGCATCGCCTGCAAGTCAATGTGCGCAATGACGATAACTCACAATTTGGCGACGAAACGACCGGATTGCTGGCCTATGGTTACCAATTTACCGACAACTGGCGCGGCAATGTTTCTTACGGCACCGGCTTCAAGGCACCGACCTTCAATGATATGTACTGGCCGGGCGCCGGCAACCCGGATCTCAAACCAGAAACCTCGGAGAACATAGAGGGCTCGATTCATTTTGAAACTGCAACCCAGCATGCTTCGCTGACCTATTACCGCAATGAGGTCGACAACCTGATCGAGTGGGCACCCAATGCCAGCGGTTTTTGGATGCCGGCCAACGTCGCCAAGGCTAGACTGCGTGGCTGGACGCTGGCTTACAACAGCCAGCTGGGTGACTACAAACTCTCAGGAAGCATCGATTTGCAAGACCCGGAAGACACCCTGACCAACAAGGTATTGCGCTACCGCGCCCGGCAGATTGCCAAAATTGCTGTCAGTCGCTATTTTGGTGCCTTCAATTTGGGCGGAGAAGTACAAGTCAGTGGCCAACGCTACAACGATGCAGCCAATACCCAGGCGTTGGCCGGTTACGGCATCGTCAACCTCACGGCGGCTTACCGTTTTGCTGCGGATTGGTCAGTATTTGCCCGCGCCAACAATATTTTTGATAAGGACTACACCTTGGTGAATGACTTCGCGACGCCGGGTGCCAACGTCTTTATCGGTGTGCGTTACAGTCCGAAGTAAGCAATGCCCTCCCGCCGTCGCGCTTTTCTGATTCTCGCCAGCCTTTGCCTGCTGGCACTGGCGAGCTTCGGGCTGGCGTTGATGGTGGGCAGTTTCAAGGTTGCACCGGCTGATGTACTGGCCGCACTTCTCGGTCAGCAAGGCAGTGCTGGCGATATTGTTTTGCAGTTGCGCTTGCCACGGGCGATAGCCGGCTTTGCCTGCGGTGGCTTGCTGGCACTGGCTGGCGCCCTGATGCAGGTGCTGCTGCGCAACCCGCTGGCTGACCCGTATGTGCTCGGAATTTCCGGCGGCGCTGGGGTCGGTGCCATGTTTGCCATGCTGATCGGCCTGCCGGTGTTGGGCATTGATGGCCTGGCATTTTTGGGGGCGCTAGGTGCCATGTTTCTGGTTTTTGGTCTGGCCCATGGTGATGGCAGTTGGACGCAAACCCGCTTGCTGCTGACCGGAATCATCTTCGCCGCCGGCTGTGGCGCGCTGGTCGCGCTGATGCTGTCGATTGCGCCGGAAACCAAGTTACGCGGCATGTTGTTCTGGTTGATGGGCGATCTCGGCCAAAGCGCCCAATGGTGGCCGCCGCTGATTGCGCTGGGCGTCGCCTTGGTGCTGGCCATGCCCTTTGCGCGCGAACTCAATCTGTTGGCGCGCGGCATGATGCAGGCCCAGGCCTTGGGTGTTGCGGTCAACCGCCTGCGCTATGCAATTTTTTTGCTCGCTTCGCTTGCCACGGCAGCCTCGGTGACAACGGCGGGTTCTATCGGATTTGTCGGCTTGATCGTGCCACATCTGGTTCGTCTGGCGACCGGCAATGACCAGCGCCTGCTGCTGCCGGCCTCGGTACTGGCTGGCGGCTCCCTGCTGGTGCTGGCCGACACGCTGGCGCGCACCCTGATTGCCCCGCAGCAATTACCGGTTGGCGTGCTGACGGCATTGATCGGCGTGCCAGTCTTTTTGTTCCTGCTTTCGAGGCAGCCAAAATGACCCCGGCGCTGCTCGAAACCCGGCAACTGGCGGTCGATATCGGCGGGCGTCGCGTCGTCAATCCTCTGGATTTGACGCTGAACACAGGCGAGCGACTTGCCATTCTTGGCCGCAACGGTGCCGGCAAATCAACCCTGCTCTCAACCCTGGCTGGCCTGCGCGAACCTGCTGCCGGTTGCGTATTGTTCGGCGGCGAAGACAGCCAGTTGATCGCCCCGCGCCTCGCAGCCACGCGGCGCGCCTGGCTGGGGCAATTTCAGTCCGACCCGTTCGGTTCCAGCGTCCTGGAAACCGCGCTCACTGGCCGCCACCCGCACCTCGGGCGCTGGGACTGGGAAAGTACCCGCGACGCTGATATCGCACGCAGTGCGCTGAAAGCCGTCGGCTTGCAGGGCATGGAACAACGCCAGATTCACACGCTGTCCGGCGGCGAGCGCCAGCGTCTGTCAATTGCGACCTTGCTGACTCAGGCGGCACCGCTGTATCTGCTCGACGAACCACTTTCCCATCTCGACCTCAATCACCAGATCGCCGTCCTCGAATTGTTCGCCGGTGCGGCTCGCGACTGCGGGGCGGGTGTTGTCATGGTCCTCCATGATCCGGCGCTGGCTCACCGCTTCTGTGACCGCGCCCTGCTGATTCATGGCGATGGCCGTACCGAGATTGGTACGGTCGACGCCATTTTGACGGCAAAAAATCTCTCCGAACTTTACGGCTACCCGTTACGTCAGATCGAAGACGGCAACCGGCGCTGTTTCATCCCAGAATAGGTTTCAAATGATTTCACACGAAGAACGCATGCAAAAAAAGAAGGCTGTCATCGACAGCAAGATCAACGCCGCTGATGAAGAACGCGGCGTGCTGGTGGTCAATACCGGTAACGGCAAGGGCAAATCGAGCGCCGCATTTGGCGTTGTCGCCCGTGCGCTGGGACACGGCATGAAAGCTGGCGTCGTGCAGTTCGTCAAAGGGCGCTCAGATACGGGAGAAGAAGCCTTCTTCCGCGATCTGCCCAATGTTGCCTGGCACGTTGGCGGCGAAGGTTTTACCTGGGAAACGCAGGACAAGGAACGCGACGCCAAGGCTGCCCAGCACGCCTGGTCCATCGCCTGCGGTCATCTGGCGAATCCAGAAATCGGCCTCGTCGTCCTCGACGAAATGACCTACGCTTTCAAATACGGCTGGCTTGATCTGGACAGCGTACTGGCGACAATCAACTCACGTCCGGCCATGCAACACGTCATTATCACCGGCCGTGCAGCACCGGAAAATTTGCGCGCGGCGGCAGATACCGTCACCGACATGGGCATGGAAAAGCACGCCTTCCAGACCGGCATCAAAGCCATGCCCGGGCTGGAGTGGTAATGCCCAGTTGCCCCGCCCTGTTGATCGCTGCCCCCGCCTCCGGGCAAGGCAAAACCACCGTTACCGCTGCGCTGGCCTGGCTGCACAGGCGGCAAGGTCGGCGCGTGACCGTCTTCAAATGCGGGCCTGACTTTCTCGACCCACAAATTCACGCCTTCGCCAGCGGTCGACCGTGCCAGAATCTTGATCTCGGCATGTGCGGAGAAGAAGATGCGCGCTGGCGCCTGGCCCGTGCCGCAGAAGACTCCGACCTGATCCTGATCGAAGGCGTCATGGGCTTGTTCGATGGCACGCCTTCAGCAGCCGACATTGCCGAACGCTTCAACATTCCGGTCATGGCCTTGATTGATGCCGGCGCAATGGCTCAAACCTTCGGTGCGGTCGCCCATGGCCTGGCAACTTACCGCCCCAATCTGCCCTTTGCCGGCGTCCTGGCCAATCGTGTCGGCAGCACACGCCATACGGAAATGCTGCGCGAAAGCCTGCCCGCCGGCATGGGCTGGTTTGGCGCTCTACCTAAAAGTAGCGACAGCCTGCCTGAACGCCACCTTGGTTTAATGCAGGCTAGCGAAATTGACGATCTCGCCGCGCGTCTCGACAAATTAGCCGATGCTTTAGCGGACTCTGCCACGGTCAACCTGCCAAAGTTGGTCATTTTTTCAAGCGCTCCCGCGCCAACGATACGCCCACTGCTCGCCGGCAAACGCATCGCCATTGCCCGTGATGCCGCCTACGGTTTCATTTACCCCGCCAATCTCGAAACGCTGAGCGCATTGGGTGCCGAACTGCTTTTTTTCTCGCCCATAGCCGGTGATGGATTGCCCGAATGCGACGCCGTCTGGCTGCCCGGTGGCTATCCGGAGTTGCACGCCGAAGTGCTGTGCAAAAACCAGACACTCTGGCAATCGCTCAAAATTCACGTTGCCGCGAACAAGCCCCTCTTCGCCGAATGCGGCGGCATGATGAGCTTGTTTGATCAGATCGTCGACAAATCCGGCATCACCCACAATTTCGCCGGCATCCTGCCGGGCAAGGCGGTGATGCAAAAACGCCTGGCCGCCCTCGGCACGCAACTTGCCGAACTGCCAGAAGGACGCGTCAGTGCTCATACCTTCCATTATTCACAGAGCGAGACGCCGCTGAAACCACTTACTAGCGCCCAATCCCCGGATGGTCGCGAGGGGGAACCGATTTATCGGCATCGGCGCACCACCGCGTCCTACCTCCATATATACTTCCCTTCCAATCCGGCAGCAGTGGCGCAGTTGCTAAGCCCGACTGACAATCCGGTTTTTACGAAAACAAATTAAGTTTTTATCTGGTTTTATAAACAGCCACCAACAAGTATCCTGCGCCCGGTTACATCCACTCTTACGGAGACATTTATGAAGAATTTTGCTCTTATGGCCGCCGCACTGGTCCTCGGCTTCACGCTGTCGATCGGTGACGCCGAAGCCAAGCGCCTTGGTGGTGGTTCATCCGCCGGCATGCAGCGCCAATCAGTAGCCCCCAGCCAAGCACAAAAGGCAACGCCATCGCCGACTGGGGCCGCCGCACCTGCCGCCCAGCCCAAACGCTCCTGGATGGGTCCGCTCGCCGGTCTCGCTGCCGGCTTGGGCTTGGCTGCACTGGCCTCGCATTTAGGTTTTGGTGAAGGCCTGGCCAACATGATGATGATCGGCCTGCTGATCATGGCTGTCGTCATGGTAATCGGCTTTGTTATGCGCAAAAGAGCGGCGGCGGCACAACAAGGCGGTCTGCAGTACGCGGGAGCCGGTGCTAACGCCAGCAACTTTGAGCGCGCTGCACCGCCCAAGCCTGACTTTAACCCGGCCGGCGGCTCTGCCTATGCACCGGCACAAAATGCAACCAGCAACAACATCCCTGCCGATTTTGACAGCGCTGGTTTTGTCCGCAACGCCAAGGTCAATTTCATCCGCCTGCAAGCCGCCAACGATGCCGGCAACCTAGATGACATCCGTGAATTCACCACGCCGGAAATGTTCGCCGAGATCAAGATGGGCATCGATGAGCGCAAAGGTGCCGCGCAGGAAACCGATGTCGCTCAACTGGAAGCCGAAGTCCTCGACGTGAGCGAAGAAGCCAACCGTTATATCGTCAGTGTTCGCTTCCATGGATTGATCAGCGAAGAGCGCGGCGCAGCAGCACAGCCCTTCGACGAAATCTGGCACATGACCAAGCCGCAAGATGGCAGCAAGGGTTGGGCGATTGCCGGGATTCAGCAGGCTCAGTAAAAATCAGCAATCAGAAAAGGCCGGCGAGTGCAAACTTGCCGGCCTTTTCTTTTGCGCGAATTACTGACCGCGAACCCGAGCGTCCAATCCGGCTGCGAATTAGTTACCGGGTTAGCGCTTGGCCAGTTCGCGGAACTGACTGCTTTGTCCAAGCACCAGTTTGCCTAATTCATCGAGCAGTGCAAAATCGACTGCCCCAGGTTTGACGTTGAATAATGCAACGCCCAAACGTTCAAAATTTCGCGTTTCAAAAACCAGAACACCCCGCTCAAAATCGGCACGCCAACGAACACTCACGCTCAGTTGGCTAGCGATCTGAAACTCGGCACGCTCAACATAGCGCCGCTCGTTTTTGAATTCCTTGCAGGTATATTTCAAGCCGAAATCAAAAAGCATGCTGCGAAAACGCTCGACTACGGGGCCATCGCGCTCAACTATCAGAGGTTTGCTCGCCGCCAACTGATAAGAGAACGTGACCAATTCCATCATCGCGCCAGCACTTTGCGACTGCGTTCGGTAGTCAGCAAAACCTTCCTGCCAGACCAGATCAGAGAGCACCAGTTTTTCTGCCAGCGGATAGGTACGTGGAATCTCCGGCTTCAGGGTGTTCAGTTGCTGCACTAAATCATGCAGATAGAAAAAAATATATTTGAGCGCCTCATCAAGCAACTTGTTACTCGCCGAGCGCTCAATCGAATGGACCCGCGCCTCAAGCCGATGCTGCTCCGCTTGCTGTCTCAGCATCCCCAACAAACCGCCACTCTGTGGCTCGGGAGGTAGCGCCTGAGCCGGCGTTTCCACAACTGCCATCTTGGGTAAACAAGGGGCAGGATTCGGCACAATCTCCGGAAATTCAAGTGGATGGTCAATCATTCCACCCGTTGTCGCCACCGATTGATCAAGGCGCGCACGACGCTCGGCGGCGTCCAGATCAAATGTCTCAATATCGGCTAGCAAGGAGGCTTCCAGCGCCTCAATATCACCAACAACCAGTGGCTTGCGTTCGCGCTTCTCGCGAATCGCATCCCGAATGGCGTTTGCCGATTGGTCTTTGTTTGCTTCGCTCATTGCCTATTTTAAATTTCGGACTACACTAAAGGCATAGTGTATCGAAATTGGAGTGGAAACAAGATGGATATTGCAAACATCAGCAGCTTAAGTACGGCGCTTTCTCAAGCCAAGTCAGGAGATGCCGTCGGTACGCTAGTGCTGAAAAAAGCTTTGGACATTCAAGCTCAGTCCGCCGCCCAGTTGATTCAGGCCTTGCCGCAAGCGGCCTCGAACCCGCCCAACCTGGGCAATAGCGTGGACGTCAAGGCGTAAGGCTTTCCAGCCATTCGCCGATTGTGGCCGCGACTAGCGGCCATTCTTTTTCGTGGGTCACGGCATGGCCCATATCGCGGAAAATGTGCACCGGCAGATTGTAGGTATGGCCGGTTGTCTGCACCAGGAATGCCGGCACCAGCACATCTTTCTCAGCCCCCAGAATCAGCATCGGCGGGCGATTCATCCGGTGCAGATTGGGCAGATTGAACATCGACATATCCCACAATGCGCGATGTGACTCGGTTTGCATGCGGGTCAGCCAGATTTGCAACATCGACTCATCCACCTCACCGGCAAACAAGGCTTCACGCAAGGTGGCGATATCGGCGCCGTCGCCGCTCATGATGTTGTTGAGGTCGGCAAACAGATGAGGTTTCTGGAACATCAGATGAAACTGCGCCGCCACCAGACCTTGCGGCGGAACCGAACAAACCAGGGCAACGCCGGCTGCATGATGGTGTTCGAGATACTTCTGGACGACAAAACCGCCCATCGAATGACCGATCAGGACGGGCAGTTCGCCCAACCAATCCACCACCTTGACCACGTCGTCGACATAGTCGTTGACCGAGAGAAAGTTGATCTGCTCGTGCCCCTCGCTGCCGCCATGGCCGCGTAAAGACACGGCGTAACAGGGGTAGCCGACTTTGGCAAAAACCGGCATGAAGGTTTCGGTCCACATCCAGCCACCGGCGAAAGCGCCGTGGACAAAAAGCAAGGGGGGGCGATTGGTTTTACGTGCGGGCAAGCAAGAAAAGACTTCCAGTCCGCCTACTTTTTCTGTTTTTATCATGGTTCTCTGCGCTTCTAGTGAAGCGTGATTAAATGCGGCTTTGACCCGTAGCGCAAGGCATTATGTTCAAATGGATTCTGACCCTGGTCATTGCGCTCTTTGTGCTCGGTATCGCCGCGCCACATATTGCCCGATTTGTTCGTTTTGGAAAGCTACCCGGCGACATTGCCTTTCGTTTTCGCGGTAAAACCTACGCTTTTCCGCTAACCAGCACCCTTTTGTTCACTTTGCTGCTCTGGCTCATCTCCCGCCTCATTTAGCACCGCCTTGACGGCGCGGATGCGCGCAGCGCGAATCCGCTCGGGAATCGCCCCCGGATTGGTGCATTCAGCCGCAATTTTCCCGCCATTTACGGCGTTGACCGTAACAAGTGCCGCCAGCAGGCGTTGAGGGCTTTCATACGGTCTATCTTCCCAGCCGAGGCGGCCAGTAAAGTCGCACAGGCAGGCATCGAGTAACTGCTGAAACCGCGCCGGGCGCCGCAAGGCGTCAGTTTTCTCGAACAAGCCAACGATGGTTGCGGCGCGCAAGTCGGCAACACGGTGAATGTTGCCGTGATAGCGCGCCATCAAAATAGCCAGATCGCGACACTCGACCGGCACTTTAAAGCGAGCGCAGACTTTTTCTGCCAGCTTGACACTGCGTTCTTCATGGCCGATGTGACGCGGCAAAATATCTGCCGGGGTCGTGCCCTTGCCGAGATCGTGCAGCAAGGCGGCAAAGCGCACCGGCAAATCAAACTGACGGCGAGCGGATTGGTCGAGCACCATCAGGGTGTGAATACCGGTGTCGATTTCCGGATGGTAATCGGCGCGTTGCGGCACGCCGAACAAGGCGTTCAGCTCGGGCAGAAGGCGGGCCAGCGCACCGCATTCGCGCAACACCTCGATCATGCGCGAGGGTTTGCGCTCCATTAGTCCTTTGGCCAACTCCTGCCAGACGCGTTCAGGCACCAGATGATCGACTTCGCCGCCGGCGACCATCTCGCGCATCAACATCAGGGTTTCCGGGGCAACTGAAAAATCGGCAAAGCGGGCGGCAAAACGCGCCAAGCGCAAAATGCGCACCGGGTCTTCAATAAAAGCCGGGCCAACGTGGCGCAAAATTTTGCCCTGTAAATCGCGTTGACCGTGATAAGGATCAACGATCACGCCATCCTCGCCTTGCGCCATCGCGTTGATCGTCAAATCACGGCGCGCCAAGTCTTCTTCCAGCGTTACCTCGGGGGCTGCGTGAAAGGCGAAGCCATGGTAGCCCGGCGCGGTTTTGCGCTCGGTGCGTGCCAGGGCATATTCTTCCTGCGTTTTGGGGTGGAGAAAAACCGGAAAATCGCGGCCTACTGGCCGGTAACCCAAAGCCTGCATGGCTTCGGGCGTACTGCCGACGACCACATAATCGCGGTCGTCGCAGGGTCGTCCAAGGAGTTGATCGCGGACAGCGCCGCCGACGATGTAAATTTTCATCGGCGGTTCACGCGCTTACCTGCCCGCGCGATAACGGAAGGTATCGAGCTTGCCCTTGGGCGTGTTATGGGCGATATAGGTCGGTGCAATTGCTTCCAGTGCTGTCGGCTTCCAGTTTGGTGGCATTTTGGCGTTGGCACCGGCAATATTGTCGACCTGCATTGAGCGCAGATTGTCCGGCGACATCATCGGCTTGGGTGCCAGCCACATCAGGCCGGCCTGAAGATAAGCAAGCCCTTCGGGCAGCGGAATAATGGTGGCATTGCTGCCCACCAGCTCCTTGGTGTAGTCCACCAATTCGCGCAGGGTGTACACCTTGGGGCCAACCAGATCGTAGGTCTGACCAATCGTCGAGGCATCGCTCAGGCTTTCAACAAAAGCATCGGCCACATCAGCCGCCCACACTGGCTGGAAGCGGGCATGACCGAAACCGAGCGGGAAGATGGGCGTGAGACGCAGCACCGAAGCGAACATATTGAGAAAAGCATCGTTCAGCCCGAAAATGACGGAGGGACGGAAGATGGTGACATCCAGATCGCCTTGCGCCGCTTTGACAATCGCCTCGCCCTCACCTTTGGACGCCAGATACTCGGAAGGTGCCTTGGGATCAGCGCCGAGCGCGCTCATGTGCACCAAACGACGCACCCCAGCAGCTTTGCAGGCGGCAACAATCTTTTTCGGCAGCTCGACATGCGCCGCGCCAAAATCCTTGCTGTACGGGAACTGGACATCGCGGCTGTGCAGCACACCCACCAGGTTGATCACCGCATCCTGACCCTGCATCAATTCAAGCAGCGTCTTTTCGCAATGAATATTGGCTTCCGGCATTTCAATATTCGGCTGAATAATCAGCGCCTTGGAGCGCTCACGACGACGCGTCGGGATCGTTAGCTCAATATCAAGTTGCGCCAAACGATTGGCAATATAGGTGCCGACATAACCGCCGCCACCGAGCAGCAATACTTTTTTGATAGCCATGGAAAACCCCGAAAACAGTATTCAATAGATGCGAATTTTAAGGCAATTCAGCCGGCTTTAGCGCACAGCAACGCCGATGCCTGACAAATATCAGCTTGCTGGTGGGCGATTTAGCGCTTTTTCGGCAGCATTATTGAACAGAGAAAGCGTCGAACAGCGCGCGGCCTGTTTTTCGCGCAACTGTCTTTCAATCACTGCCGGATGTACGGCCACCGCGTAGCCCCAGTCAGGGTTACACAACAACAGCTTGCCACTCTCCGTGCTGACATGACAAAGCCGGCCCAGCAAGGCCACGCCATCCAGCGTTTTGAACGCCAACCACTCGCCAGACTTGATTGGCAGGGGGCGTAAGCGCCCCAGCAAGACCGACTCACCAGGAATGTCAATCGTTTTCAAGCACAATTCACCCGCTTTGAGCTCCCCCGCCTCGGGCTGGGCGCCAGGCGCCGCCAGCAGGCTGGTATCAAGCGTTGGCAACGAGGAGGCCGGCGCAGTCGCTGACGGCTGCGAAGTAACTCCCCGCAAGGCGGCTGTTTGCAAAGAGAAACAGATATCGAGAAACTCCGTACGCTCTGCCTCAGGCACATTAAGCAGTTCCATGCCGCGATTCAGGCGCTGCAATATCGCCGGCAGCATGCGCGACAGACGCTTGCGGTCATCGGCCTCGACTTTGGGCTGGAAGCTCCACAGAAGATTGTCGATCACCATATTCTCTTCCTGCCAGATCACGCTCTCCTCGCCATGCTCGACCCAAACCTTGAGCAACACACGTAACCAGATTTTGCGCAAAAAATCGGCAACCCCTTGCGGCACGCCGCGCGCGCAGAAATCCACGATCACTTCCTGGCAGCGTTTTTCAGCCTCTGTTCGCTGATCCATGCGCGCCAGTAAAGGCAGCCAGGCCTGCGCAGATTGCGTAATTTCTTGGTCACGCTCGCTGATCAAAGCATCCAGTTTGGCCACATAACGCTCGAAAACCGACAAATCCTGTGCAAACTCACTGCGGACACGAGCGGAGATATTGAGTATCTGCACACAAACCGGGTGTTTTGACGAAGCATCGGATGGTACGCCCAAAGCGAGGCGCGCCATGCGATCGATCAGGATTCTGGCGGGATGATTTTCATTGGCGAAGAAAGAAGCATCGATCATCGCTGACTTGAGCAAGGGAATTTGCAGACTGGACAGCGCGGACTTGAGGACATCCGGCAAATCCGGCATCTCAAACACAGCTTCAAAAATGAGCGCCAGCGTATCAATGGCGGCGGCCTCCGGGGCCGCACTGGGAATACCCAGTGTGGCGGCGCGGATAGTGTGCTGGGGAAACTCAGGCTCAGCAACATCGGGAACGCGGTCAAACAAACCGGGAATCAGATCCTCCAGAGAAGCTGAGCCCCCAACAGCAGCCGGAGCTGCGGGTGAGCGGCCAAGCTTTTCCAACTCATCAAGACGCGACAAAAGACGGTCGAACATGGCTTGCGAGAATAGGCTACCGCCCGCCCCGCCAGCCACAATTGGCTCACTGCCAGCCGGCATTTGTGCCATGAGGTTTTGCTGCAGGGCAGCCACAGCATTGGCCACAGGCGGTGCAACCACCCTGCCTGCGGGCACCGCTGGGGCGGAAACAATTGATGGCTGGGCAGCGGAGATATGACGCTGCTCAAACAATCCATTCAGATTGGTGTACAGCACCGGCAGATTTTTGGCGAAATAGCTTTGCAGCCGATCAATACGCGCCAGGGTTTTATCGTGCCCCTCGCCGATCTCGGCACACATTTGCGCCAGGCCGCTGGCAATACCTTTGGGCCCCACCGGGTTATCCGATTTATCCAGATCCGGTCGTTTGAGCAAGGTCACAAAGCGCAAATAAACGCGCCACAGATCGCCGCCGGTGGACTCCAGCAATTTGGCTGAAAATTCACCGAGGCGAATTTCCAGCTCCAGGTCGTTTTCCTTGACCAAAGAAATCCGTGAGGCAGTCAGCCCGTTGGCGTCACCAAAACCACCCCGACGGGCGACCGCAACCATTTCGTCAAAGTAGGCGGCGGCGCTATGCACAAAGGTTTGCGCGGCGAGGTCAGACACCGGCTCCGCTTCGCGCAAGAGTTGGCCGAGCTCCTTTAAGTAGAGTGCACGACAATCGCGAAGAATTGCAGCCGCTTCGGCACTCGCTTCATTGATTGGTAAATCTGCTGAAATGGGCACGTTTGAACGCCAGACTGCTTAACAATGTAAAGATTTGTGATACTAGGGCAAATCCTGGATTTTAGGGGGCTCGATTGAACGCGGGGCAACGACACCCAGGCGATTTTTCAAGGAATCCGGCTGGCCAGTGAATAAAGCCGTGTAATAAACCGAATTACTCATGACTTTTTTGACGTAATCACGCGTTTCTGCGAAAGGGATGGTTTCGGCGTAAATCGCCCCTTCGAGTGGCCGGTCAGCACGCCATTTTTTAGCCCGCCCCGGCCCGGCGTTATAGGCCGCTGAAGCCAGCACCGGATGGTTATCGAGATTTTCCATCACTAGCCGCATGTAGCTGGTGCCCAGCAGCACGTTAATTTCGGTGTTGTTCACCTGACCATGGTTGTAATCACGCAGACCGATTTTTTTTGCAACCCATTTGGCAGTTGCCGGCATCAACTGCATCAAACCGGAGGCCCCCACATTTGACCGGGCACCCGTGATAAAGCGGCTCTCCTGACGCATCAGGCCGTACACCCAGGCATCATCGAGCGCCTGATTTTGCGCTGCGGGGCGCACCTGATCGCCGTAAGGCGAAAGAAAGCGCAGGCTGTAGTCGTGCTCGTTACGAGTCATGTCGGCGGTGTTGATGGCGCGATCCCAAATCTGGTTGCGCTTGGCCAGATCAGCTGCCGCTAGCAGTTCGCGGTCACTCATGCCACGCAAGGACCAGTTCCATTCACGGACGCCTTCGGTGCGCATTTCGAGGCGGAAAAAAGCCATGGCGCGCTTGATGCCCGGATTTAGTTGGGTAGCAGTGTGTTCATCACGACTCGGCGCCAGCGCTTTGGGCGGCGGCATAACCGTGCGGCCAAGCTCTTCATCAGCCAGATTGCCGTAAAAATTGGCCTGACCGGCAATTTTCTCGAACAAGGCATCGGCATCCGTGGTCCGCCCGCCGGCCTTGAAGGCCCGGCCCAGCCAATATACCCACTCCGGCTTGGCGGCGAGGGCAGGGGGCATGGCCTCGATAGTTTTATGGACCACGCCCCACTCTTGCTGACGCAAGGCGGCGCGTACCTTCCACTGATAACCATCATCCGAAAGCGCCGCATCGGCAGCGTTGGCGTACCAGGTAAGAACTTCCGGCTGGTGGCGTTTGGCGCCTTGCAAGGCAATCTGTGACCAGGCCCATTGCCTTTCTGAGGCCTTGAGGCGTGACTGGATTTTTTCCAGCTCAGCGACTGCCACATAAGAGTCATTGCGGGCAAGGCGCTGAATGGCAAAAGCGGCCAGTTCGCGCCCCTGACGCGTAGCATTCCACTGCCCCGGCTGACGTGCCAGGTAGCCCATACCACTCTTGATTACAGCGTCCACGGCGCGCACCTCGGGCGTCTGGCTGGGCGGCAGATAGGACAAGGTTTGCTTGGCCGCACCGGTATGATTGGCTTCAAATTGGCGGCGCGCACGCGCCCAGACATCATCTGCCAGAAGACGCTTTTCCCAGATCAGGGCTTCGAGCACCGGCTGACAGGCTTCTGGCGGGTCAAGCTGGGTCAACCAGGTTCTTTCAATTTCATCGAGAACGGTTTTATCGTTACGGGCCAGACGTGCCTGCTGAGCGAAGCAGGTGACGTGGACATCAGGGGCGATCATTTTCGGAAATTCTGCATCAATCTCCGTCCACATCTGACGCTTGCCCAGCCAGCGGATCCAGTCGGCACGCAGCTTTTCAACGACGTAACTGGTTTCGTAACGCTCGAAGAAATTACGCAGCGCGACGCTATCGCCTTGATCCATATTCATCCGCAGTTGGTAGTTTTCAACATAGGGCGCCAGTTCATGATCACCGATCAATGCGGCGTTGCGCTCCAGCTTGTTGCGGTCACCAGCGCGAAAAGCCTCACGCGCATGGAGAAAATGGGTATCGCGGCGATCCTCTGCAAACAGAGGCAATGAAACAAAAAGACAGGTAATCAGGACGGATAACTTCATGCTAGATTTCAGTGATGACAGAGCGAATCGAGGATAACACGAGCGAGCGACAGACCATGCGGCGTGAAATGCTGGCGCGGCGGGCGGCGCTCAGCCCGACAACACACGCGGCAGCCTCGGCACGCATGGTTGGGCATCTACTCAAGGCACTGGCGCCACCCAAAATTGTCGCCTTTTGCTGGCCGATCAGGCATGAGCCGGATATCCGGGCGGTGCTCGCGCCATGGGTGGCGCAGGGCTCGCTGGCGGCATTACCGGTCGTCAGCGCACCGGCAACACCGCTGGCTTTTCGCTTGTGGACAGCGCAAACCCCGATGATAGAAGACCGTTACGGCATCCCGACGCCGGCCAGCGGTGATTTCGTCCAGCCCGATCTGATCTTGCTCCCGCTCAATGGCTTTGACGCGCAAGGCTACCGCCTGGGCTATGGCGGCGGCTTTTTCGACCGTACCTTGGCAGCACTGTCGCCACGTCCGTTGGTCGTGGGTGTCGGCTTTGAAATCAATCGATTAGACACCATCCGGCCTGAAATTCACGATCAGCGCGTAGACTGGATCATCACCGAAAACGGCGCATTCAGGCCGGAATTTAGTCCGATTCGCGCCTGAAACCGTAGATACCAAGGGCAAAGAGCAACGCAATCACCGCGCTCAACACCGCTTGACGCAGATCGTACAGCCCGGTGCGCAGGGCCAACTCAAGGGTGTAGCCGTGGTAGAGCGCCGCCAACATGGCAGCCACCGCCATCGCCATCCAGGCGTAGCGCAAACCCTTTGCCACATATTTACGTAAAACCACTTCGGTCGCCCAACCCGTGGCCGCCGATTGACTGATCAGCGCCACAGCCAGCGCCCAAAGACTAAGGTGATAAGCGCTCATCGGTTGCGACAGCCGGCGACAAAACGGCGCAAGGCTTCTTCCAGCGTAGTGCGTGGGCAACCGAAATTCAGACGCAGATAGCCGGGCAAACCAAAATCTGCGCCATCCGACAAACCCAGCCCGTGCGCCTCAAAATGGGCGAGAGGATGGCTCAGTGCTAATTCCCGAACGTCAATCCAGGCTAGATAAGTGGCTTCCAGATGGCCCATTTTGATGCCTTTTTCGGCGTTTACCGTACGAAATACCAAATCACGATTTGCCCGTAGATACATGATCAATTCGCGATGCCAGTCCGCGCAATCCCGATACGCCGCTTCGCAAGCAGCCAGGCCCAGCACATTGACATGCGGCACGATGCCCAGCATAACGCGCTCGAAACGCTGGCGTAGTTGAGCATCAGGAATGATGGCAAAACTACAGCCGAGGCCGGGAATGTTGTAGGTTTTGGACGGCGCCATCAACGTAATGCTGCGTTTGGCCGCCTCGGGCGACAGGCTGGCGAAAGGAATGTGGCGCTTGTCGGCGTCGAGAATCAGGCCGCAATGGATTTCGTCGGAACAAACGATCAGGTCGTTTTCTTCAGCAAAACTGGCGAGATCGAGCAGCTCCTCACGGCTCCAGCAGCGCCCGACCGGGTTGTGCGGATGGCAGAGCAGGAAAAGGCGACTTGTTACGGTCAACGCGTTTTTTCGGGCGATTTTGTCCCATTGCCAATGGCCGCCGACTTCCTGCAAGGCAAAGCGGCTGAGTTGCCGACCGGACAAATGCGGCGCGGAGAGGAAGGGCGGGTAGATCGGCGTCGCCGTCAGGACATCGCCTTCAACCGCCCGGCAAGCGACATTCAGGCCGGTGACCAAGCCCGGCAACCAGACCAGCCATTCTGGATCAACCGCCCAACTGTATTCACTTTCAAGGTGAGCAAGTACTGACTCCGTGAGCGACGGCCACGGCCCGCCGTAGCCAAAAACACCGTGCGCGATGCGCTGCTGCAAAGCCGCGATGACCGGCGGCGGCGCGGCAAAATCCATGTCGGCGATCCACAGCGGCAGGATGTCGCGCTCACCATATTTGCGCCACTTGAGCGCATCGCTGGCGCGGCGATCAATGAGCTGATCAAACTGACTCAAAATTCCAGATGCTCGTACAAAGGCGTTGAAAGATAGCGCTCGCCGCAGGACGGGATAAGTACGACGATCAATTTGCCGGCATTTTCCGGGCGCTTGGCCAATTCTAGTGCAGCCCAGGTGGCGGCGCCCGACGAAATGCCGACCAGCAAGCCCTCATCGGTCGCCATCCGGCGGGCCACAGAGAAGGCATCGACATTGGTCACACGAATCACTTCGTCGTAAATCTGCGTATTCAGCACTGCCGGCACGAAACCCGCGCCAATGCCTTGAATCGGGTGCGGGCCTTTGTTGCCGCCGGACAATACCGGCGAAGCATCCGGCTCCACCGCAACAATCCTGACGCCGGGGTTTTTGGCTTTGAGCGCCGCACCAACACCAGAAATGGTGCCGCCGGTACCGACGCCAGCGACAAAAACAGCGACTTTGCCATCGCTATCAGCCCAGATTTCCTCGGCCGTCGTCACGCGATGAATCGCCGGGTTGGCCGGGTTTTCAAATTGTTGCGGGATGAAATAGTGCGCGTCGCTCGCTGCCAACGCGTTCGCCTTGTTAATCGCCCCCGTCATGCCCTCCGGGCCCGGCGTCAAAATCAGCTCAGCGCCGTAAGCCTTGAGTAGCAACTTGCGCTCGCGGCTCATGGTTTCCGGCATGGTGAAAGCACATTTGATCCCGCGCGCCGCACAAGCCATGGCGAGGCCAATGCCGGTATTGCCGGAAGTCGGCTCCAAAACCACCGTCTCGGGGCCAATTTTTCCGGTCGCCTGCGCCGCATCCAGCATCGCCACGGCGATACGATCCTTGACGCTATGACCGGGGTTGAAATACTCCAGCTTGGCAACCACCTCGGCCACGCAGCCAGCCGTCAGACGATTGATTTTAACCAGCGGCGTGTTGCCGACTAGCTCGGTAATGTTTTGGGCGATTTTCATGATTCAGCTCGGGATAAAGACGCTAGATTTTAGGCCAAAGTAGATTTGTTACGGTCGACGGCGAAAAGTGGGCAATTTTTGCTTCCACTTCAAGCAAAAGAACCAACGACGAGTAGCGGCGGGTTGTCAAATTGCAGGGCGTAGTCGGTAAGTTGTTCGGGGGTCATGGGGTCGCTCTCAGGCAGTCATTGAGGGTGTCGCGTAGCGCGGGATGTGCGTCGAGGCGGGCGAGCAGGCTTTCATGCAAGGGAATTATCGTCGTGCTCATTGCACTTGGGGCGGACTGCCAGGCTTGTTTTAATGCCGCCGGGTCATGTTCGATCAGTACGGCGGCAAGGGTCAGGGCTTGCTGCCGGTCCTTGGCCGCTTTTTCGGGAAAACCGCTGCGCTGGGTGCTGGAATAAAGCTTGTGCCAGACAAAGCGCGCGGCTTGCGGCAGACGCACGGGAATGCAGTGTCCTCCAGCAAGCAGTGCGCCGGGCTCTGGCGCTTCAAGCAGATACTCGTAATGGGGAACGCCTTGTGCCGCCCAATCGAGTTCGGGAATTTGAATGATGGTGCCAATCGGCTGGCCGGGCGCCAGTACATCAACACGCAAGGCTTGGACGCCGGGGAGTTTGACCGAGGTCGATGGCCTGCTTGACGGCATGCCAGGCACTTCAACAAAGGGCAAACCGGTCGCTTGCAGGGTGCCGAGAAAGGAAATCGGGGCTGCCAGTTTGAGGCATTGTCGCCGGGCAAGGTCAATATCCTGTGTTCGTGCCGTGACAGCGATGGCGCCGAGTTCGTTGAGCCAGGCCATGTAGCTCAGCGTGCCGACAAGCACCAACCCTGCATCGAAGGCTCCGAGGTTATGTAACTCGACAAGAACGCGCGCCGTTTGTTTGTCGGCAACCTGAAATCCCAGCTTGCGCAGGGCGACGACCTGAGCCTGAGACCATTCAGAAAAATCCATTTGAGCCTGCATTGCTTCGCGGGCTGCTATGTCGTCCTCGCGTCCGACCAGTGTTTCGGCTTGCTTGCCGGGTGCAGGGTAATACACCCGATAGCAGTAGGCGTAGCCGCTGCCTTTGCG
>JAQTZQ010000047.1 GCA_028687645.1 Rhodocyclaceae bacterium | reverse complement strand
GCTTCACCGGAGGCTATGAACTGATCGATAACCACTTGGGCACCGTTGGCGAAGTCGCCAAACTGTCCTTCCCAGACCACCATTTCATAGGGGTTTGCTGTGGCGTAACCGTAATCAAATGCCAGAACCGCCTCTTCCGAAAGTACTGAGTCGAAACACTGGAAGCCAGCCTGCTTTTCCTGCAAATTCTTTAGCGGATGGTAAGTGCCTTCGTCCCAGCTGGCGCGGTTTTGATCATGGAATGCCGCATGACGATGGAAGAAAGTACCGCGACCAACGTCTTCACCGGAGATACGCACACCATAGCCAGAGACCAACAGGGAAGCGTATGCCAGATTTTCAGCCATCCCCCAATCAACCGGCAGTTTGCCTTCACCCATTGCAGCGCGATCTTCAACGATCTTCTTGACACGGGAATGCAAGACAAAGCCTTCAGGCAAGGTTGTCAAGCGCTCAGAAAGGCGCTTCAACTCTTCCATCGGCACTGTCGTGTCACAATTTTCTATGTAGCCCTTGGTAATGTAGGGCGTCCAGTCAATGGTGTTCGGGTGCTTGTAGCCAGCCAAAACCGGGTTGTAAAGCAACTCACCTTTATCCAGATGCTCGCGATACTCGGCAATCATCTTGTCGGGGCCATCAACTGGCAGCACCCCTTCAGCAATCAACTTGTCGCCATAAACCTTGCGCGTACCCGGATGCTGAGCAACCTTCTTGTACATCAGCGGCTGAGTGACCATCGGCTCGTCTTGCTCGTTGTGACCAAGCTTACGGAAACAGACAATATCAACGACGACGTCTTTTTTGAATTCCTGACGGAAATCAATCGCCAGCTGGGTAACCAGCGCAACGGCTTCCGGGTCATCACCATTGACGTGGAAGATCGGCGCATCAGCCATCTTGAAGATGTCGGTACAGTAGTGACCAGAGCGATAATCGCGCATGTCGCTGGTGGTGAAGCCGATCTGGTTATTCACCACGATATGCAGCGTACCACCCGTGCCGTAGCCACGAGTCTGAGCAAAGTTCAACATTTCCTGATTGACACCCTGACCGGCAACGGCGGAGTCACCATGGATGACCACCGGCAAAACCTTGGCTTTGCCTTCGGCACCACGGCGTACCTGACGTGCGTAAACCGAGCCTTCAACCACCGGATTAACGATTTCGAGGTGTGACGGGTTGAACGCCAGAGTCAGGTGGCACGGGCCGCCAGGAGTAGACACATCAGACGAGAAGCCCATGTGGTACTTGACGTCACCCGCTGACAAATCGCTCTTCTTCTTGCCTTCAAATTCAGCAAACAGCATCGATGGGGCTTTACCCAGCGTATTGACCAGCACGTTCAGGCGACCGCGGTGGGCCATACCGATAACGACTTCATCAACACCGTGACTACCGGCAACACGAATCGCTTCGTCCATGGAGACGATCAACGACTCACCGCCCTCAAGAGAGAAACGCTTTTGACCCACATATCTGGTATGCAGGTAACGCTCCAGCGTCTCTGCTGCGGTCAACCGCTCAAGCAGGCGCTTTTTTTGTTCGGCGTTGTAACTCGGGCGTGAGCGAATCGGCTCAAGGCGCTCCTGCAGCCAGCGCTTTTCAGCGTACTCGCTCATGTAAACGTACTCAACACCAATCGAGCCGCAATAGGTCTGACGGATAGCCTCGAGGATATCGCCCAATCGAGCGTTCTCTGGAGTTCCTTTGAAAGAACCCGCATTGAATGTCTGGTTCAGATCGGCATCAGAGAACCCGTAAAAAGATAGCTCCAACTCGGGAATTGTCGGGCGCGGCAAGCGCTTGAGTGGATCAAGATCAGCCCAGCGGGTACCGAGAAAGCGGTGGGCGTTGATCAGTTGCAGGACAGAAACCTGCTTCTTGTTATCACTGCCCGTACTTTGCGGCACCTGGCGGAAACCGCCATCCTTGCCCAATTCAGTAAATGCAGCAATAACCGGCGCATGCGGCACATCACGCGCAACATAACCCGGCATTTGCGCCAAACGGTCGAAATAATCCCGCCACTCATCAGGCACGGCAGTCGGGTTACTCAGGTAATTCTCATACAGCTCCTCCACGAACGGCGCATTGCCGCCGAAGAACATGGTGCTGTCAAACAGATTATTCATCGTAGTCATAGGCATCCCCCTCTAGGGCTCCAGATCTTATTCAGCAGCGCCCAGCGGCGCCACTATTAAAAAAAAGGCGGCCAGCCGGCCGCCAGTTTTTCAACTTAACCGCGTTGGGCCAGCGGAACGACGTCGCGCTTGGCAGTACCAACGTAGAGCTGACGTGGACGACCGATTTTGTACTCGGAATCAGTCAACATCTCTTCCCACTGCGTCATCCAGCCAACAGTGCGCGCCAGCGCGAAGATACAGGTGAACATTTCGGTCGGAATGCCGATGGCCTTCTGAACAATGCCCGAGTAGAAGTCGACGTTCGGGTAAAGCTTCTTCTCGACAAAGTACGGATCTTCTAGCGCAATGCGCTCGAGTTCCATGGCCAACTTGAACAGACGATCATTTTCTAGACCCAGTTCGCTCAGCACTTCATTGCACACTTGACGCATCAATTTGGCGCGTGGATCGAAATTTTTGTAAACACGGTGACCGAAGCCCATGAGCTTGAACGAATCATTCTTGTCCTTGGCGCGATTGATATACTCACCAACACGAGAAACATCACCGATTTCCTCCAGCATCTGCAAGCAGGCTTCGTTCGCACCGCCGTGTGCCGGGCCCCACAGACAGGCAATACCGGCAGCGATACAGGCGAATGGGTTGGCACCGGAGGAGCCAGCCAAACGCACGGTTGAGGTGGAAGCATTCTGCTCGTGGTCGGCATGCAACGTGAAAATGGTATCCAGGGCGCGCACGAGAACCGGATTCGGGACATATTTCTCGCATGGGTTGCCGAACATCATGCGCATGAAGTTGGCGGTGTAATCCAGATCATTGTCAGGATACATGAACGGCGCACCGGTGTTGTATTTGTAGGCCATGGCGACAATCGTCGGCATTTTGGCAACAATACGGTTAAAGCTGATGTTGCGGTGTTCAGCATCAGAGTAATCCATGGCGTCGTGATAAAAGGCGGACAGAGCACCGACCACACCCACCATGACAGCCATCGGATGCGCATCCCGACGGAAACCGTTGTAGAAACGGGTGAGTTGATCGTGAACCATCGTATGGTTCTTGATGGTGCCTTCAAATTTAGCTTTTTGCTCAGTATTCGGCAGTTCGCCGTTCTTGAGCAAATAGGTCACTTCCAGGAAGTTGCAGTGCTCTGCCAGTTGTTCAATAGGGTAGCCGCGATAAAGAAGCTGACCCACATCACCGTCAATAAACGTAATTTTTGACTTGCAACTTGCCGTGGACAGGAAGCCGGAGTCATAAGTAAACAAACCCGTTTTTGCGCCTAGCGTACGAATGTCTATACAGTCGTTGCCATGGGTCGGAGTCATGATCGAAAAATCGACAGGAGCCTGCCCCTCAATTGCCAATGTTGCCTTGCGTTCGGTCGTCATCGTTTTATCCCTATCCAGGTATTGGTTATAACAGCTCTGCAAATTACCGAGTGCCTAAGTTAGCGCATTCGCCTTACTCAACTCTTACGCAGAAGATTAACGATCGGCGCCAATCGGGGATCGTCAATATCTGCCTGACCACTGATCAAATGCCAAAGATCGTGATCTTCCATATCAGCCAATTCCACGAACGCCTGCTGTTGTTCGTCATCAAGCTTGTCAAAACCTTCATCGAGAAAACGCGTAAGCGCAATATCGACCTCCAGCAGACCGCGACGAATACAACGCCAGCGCAGGCGTTCGTAGTCTTGTCTATCCATCAAACAGCCCGACGAACCATCATGTCTTTGATCTTGCCAATAGCCTTGGTCGGATTCAATCCCTTTGGACAGACATCGACACAATTCATGATGGTGTGGCAACGGAACAAACGATACGGATCTTCGAGATTATCGAGTCGCTCGTTCGTGGCTTGGTCACGGGTATCCGCCAGGAAACGATAGGCTGCCAGCAGACCGGCTGGGCCAACGAACTTGTCCGGATTCCACCAGAACGATGGACACGAAGTGGAGCAACACGCACAGAGAATACACTCGTAAAGACCATTCAGTTCCTCACGATCTTCCGGTGACTGCAGTCGCTCGCGCTCGGGCGGTGGGTCGTTATTGATCAAATACGGCTTGATCGAGTGGTATTGCTTGAAGAACTGGGTCATATCGACGATCAGGTCGCGAATAACCGGCAGGCCGGGCAAAGGACGCAAGACGATAGGCTGCTTCAGCGAATCGATATCGGTCAGACAGGCCAGACCGTTGCGACCATTGATGTTCATGGCATCGGAGCCACAAACACCCTCACGGCAGGAACGACGATAGGAAATTGCATCATCCTTGGCCTTAAGCTTGGTCAATGCATCAAGTAGTTTGCGGTCAGTCGGCTCAAGATCCACCGAAATGTCCTGCATATACGGCGCATCGTCCTTATCCGGATCGTAACGGTAAATACTGAATTGAACAGTACGTTTGCTCATATTCTTCTCCGATTAGTACGAGCGCGTTTTCAGCGCGACAGTTTCGACGGTCAGGGGCTGCATATTGACCGGTTTGTAGGTGATCGAGTTATCAACCGGGGAGAACAGCGTATGCTTATGCCATTCAGCGTCGTTACGACCATTCGGGAACTCAGCAGTATCCGGCGCATCATCACGAACGTGAGCCCCGCGTGACTCCTTGCGCGCTTCAGCAGAAATCATCGTCGCCTTGGCGACTTCGATCAGATTTTCCATCTCAAGCGCTTCGGTTCGGGCCGTGTTCCAGGCCATCGACTTGTCCTTGATCTCAAGATTGCGCGCTGCTTTCTCAACTTCAAGAATTTTCTCGACCCCCTGCTTCAACATATCGCTGAAACGGAATACACCAGCATGATCCTGCATGGTGCGCTGCATAGCCAAACGTGTTTCGTTGACGTTGGCACCACCTTTGCGATTATCCAGCGCACTAATACGCGCCATGGTCTTGTCGGAAACATCCTTGGGCAAATCGCGGTGTGCGCGGCCAGCCTTGAGATCTTCAACTGCAGAATCACCCGCCGATTTACCAAAAACCAACAAATCAAGCAGCGAATTCGTACCGAGACGATTAGCGCCATGCACAGAGGCACAAGCACACTCACCGCCGGCATAAAAACCTGGGACAACAGCATTATGGTCGCCATTTTGCTGCATCACGACACGACCGGAGTAATGCGTCGGAATACCACCCATCTGGTAGTGACAGGTCGGCACTACGGGCAGCGGTTCCTTCAAACAATCGACGCCAGCAAACTGGATACCAATTTCATGGATACCCGGCAGACGCTTCATGATCGTTGCCGGATCAAGGTGAGTGATATCGAGCAGGACGTAGTCCTTATTGACGCCACAGCCGCGACCTTCCTTGATTTCGGTTGCCATCGCGCGCGAAACTACGTCGCGCGAAGCCAGATCCTTGGCGTTCGGCGCATAGCGCTCCATGAAGCGTTCTTTGTTGCTGTTACGCAGGATACCCCCCTCGCCGCGCACCCCTTCGGTAATCAACACTCCCGCTCCGGCGACGCCCGTCGGGTGGAACTGCCAGAACTCCATATCCTCAAGCGGAATACCGGCACGCGCCGCCATTCCCAGACCATCGCCGGTATTGATAAAGGCATTGGTGGAAGAGTAATAAATACGACCGGCCCCACCGGTAGCAAAAATCGTCGCACGAGCATGGAAAATGACGATTTGACCGGTCTCCATTTCCATGGCGGTAACGCCCAGCACATGACCTTCGTCATCACGAATCAGATCAAGCGCCATCCATTCAACGAAAAACTGGGTGTTGGCCTTGACGTTGCGCTGGTACATGGCGTGCAACATGGCGTGACCGGTACGGTCTGCGGCAGCACAGGAACGACGCACCGGCTTTTCGCCAAAATTGGACATATGCCCACCAAACGGGCGCTGATAAATTTTGCCGTTGTCGGTACGATCGAAAGGCATGCCGTAATGCTCGAGCTCGACGACCACTTCATTGGCCTTTTTACACATAAACTCGATCGCGTCCTGATCGCCGAGCCAGTCGGAACCCTTGACGGTATCGTACATGTGCCATGTCCAGTGATCTTCCTCGGAGTTACCCAGCGAGGCAGCCACGCCGCCCTGCGCTGCAACGGTGTGCGAGCGCGTTGGGAAAACCTTTGACAGAACAGCGGTCTTGAGACCGGCTTCAGACAACTGAATAGCGGAGCGCAGACCGGCACCACCAGCCCCGACGATAACCGCATCAAACTTGAGAACAGGAATACTCACGCTTACAACCTCCAGAGAATCGAAGCAGCCCATGCGGCATAACCGACCAGCACGGCAAGGGTGATTACATGCAAACTGAGGCGAATGCCTGTCGGTTTGACGTAGTCCATCCACAAATCACGAATACCAATCCATGCGTGATAAAACAGGCTGACAAAGAACAGGAAGGTAACGAATTTAATGAAGCCATTGGCAAAAATTCCTTGCCACGCCTCAAAACTAGCTGGTCGCACAATCAACAAAACAGCCGCAATAAGCACTGAATAAACAGCCATGATGACCGCCGTAGCACGCTGAGCGATCCAGTCCCTAAGGCCGTAATGGGCCCCGACAACAATACGATTAATCACAGCAGAATCCCCCACACGATAAGGGTCAGCGGGATACTGACGGCAAGAACAACCCCAGCGGACTTCCTGGCTGCTGCCTTTTCAATACCAATGTGCATATCAAGCAACAGGAAACGGATTCCTGCACAGAAATGATGGATATAAGACCAGATCAAACCAGCCAGAATGAACTTGACGAACCAGTTTGAAAATACCGCCTTGAAACTGGCGTAAGTTTCCGGTGATGTCAAACTGGCAGAGAACAGCCACAAAATCACCGGCAAGCAGAGGAACAGCCCAACACCACTGATACGATGAAGAATTGAAACCTTGCCAGGCAACGGCAAGTCTATTTTTGTTAAGTCCAGATGTTTCGGACGTTTCTTGATGGTCATTTCTGCCATGAAAGTCATCCCTTGCGAAAGATGCAGATTTCAGAATTTGCTAATTTCAAAAAGCGCCATAATTATACATTCAATCCCTCGGCGATGGCGCCTCGACAAGGCTTTAACCCTAGTAAATAAGCACTATCTAATTAGCCCAACTCGTTTCGGTAATAGTGATTAGCAGTGCAATAAAAACCGCGCCTCCACTCCACTGGTTTGTTTCCATAAGATCGCGCTGTCCGCTCAACCAACAACAGGGGTTCCCCCACTGCAACACCCAACATTCCTGAGCTGCGCTCATCAGCAGCAACGGCACGCAGATGCTCCTCGGCACTGATCATGCGCACCCCGAACTCACTCTCAAACAAGCTGTAAATGGACTTTTCAACGTTGCGCAGTTTTTCGAGCGTAAGCCCCTGAAAGAGATCCCCAACCAGATAAATTTGATCAAAGACTACTGATCGCTGGCCAAACCGCAACAGGCGCTCAACAAAGACCACCGGCGCACCCACTGCCAAACCAAGAACAGCAGCAACCTCTGGCGACGCCGGAACGAGCTCACAAGAAACCGGCTCGCTAACCGCTGGCGTATCGTCGCCGTCATCGGGCACCAAACGCAGAAATCTATAAAAGAGGCGCGGGTCATTGTGCGTTGCGACAAACGTCCCCTTTCCCTGACGACGAACCAGCATATTCTCTGTCGCCATTTCATCGATGGCCTTGCGCACCGTGCCTTGGCTAACGTTGAAGCGGATAGCCAACTCACCTTCACTGGGGATAGCATCGCCCGGCCCCCACTCTCCAGCCTCAAGACTGCGGATCATGAAATCCTTGATCTGGCGATACAGCGGACTGAAAGTGGGTGAAGTTGCGCGTCCAGCCGAGCGATTATTGTCACGGTTCATAGCGTTAAATTTCAGCATATTTTAGGCAGCACGTCCACGAAAAGTTATCTTATATAAGACAGATGATCAATTGACACCAACTCGACTAACTTTTAAGATTCCGCTCGGCTCTCGTCAGATTACGCAAGAGAATTTTCAGCCAGGCGACTGAGCAGTCTCCAATAATTTCATTCACGCTGTTTTACACAGGAGCGATACATGTCAAAAGCACCCATGCGCGTAGCTATTACCGGCGCCGCCGGCCAGATCGGTTATAGCCTGCTGTTCCGCATTGCCTCCGGCGAAATGCTCGGCAAAGACCAGCCGGTCATCCTTCAATTGCTGGATCTGCCGCAAGCTCAACAAGCCGTCAAAGGCGTCATGATGGAACTTGACGACTGCGCCTTCCCGCTGCTGGCTGGCATGGTCGCCACCGATGACCCGAATGTTGCCTTCAAGGATGCCGACGTCTGCTTGCTGGTTGGCGCCCGTCCCCGTACCAAAGGCATGGAGCGTGCTGACCTGCTTTCCGCCAACGGTGCCATCTTCACCGTTCAGGGTAAGGCCATTGCTGAAAACGCCAACGAAAACGTCCGTGTTCTGGTTGTCGGCAATCCTTGCAACACCAATGCCCTAATCGCCGCTGCTGCCGCCAAAAAAGTCGGCCGTACCGACCCGAACAACTACCACGGCATGCTGCGTCTTGATTACAACCGTGCCAAGTCGCAATTGGCCCAGAAATCTGGCCGTGCAGTCACCTCCCTGAACAAATTGGTCGTCTGGGGTAACCACTCACCGACGATGTATGCCGATTATCGTTTCTGCACCTCCAGCGGCGACAGCATCAAGGACATGATCAACGATCACGCCTGGAACAACGACGTTTTCCTGCCGACCGTCGGCAAGCGTGGCGCCGCCATCATTGAAGCGCGCGGCCTGTCTTCAGCCGCTTCTGCTGCCAACGCCGCAATCGACCATATCCATGACTGGTACCTCGGTTCTGATGACTGGGTGACGATGGGCGTGCCATCCGATGGCTCTTACGACATTCCAGCCGGTATCGTTTATGGCTTCCCGTGCGAGTGCAAAGACGGCTCCTTCAAGATCATCCAGGGTCTGGAAATCGACGAGTACAGCCGTGAGAAAATGAATATCACGCTCAAGGAACTGACCGACGAAGCCGAAGCCGTCAAGGACATGCTGTAATCCAGCATTAGTTCTCAGCTTCACACAAAGGCCGCGATAAAATATCGCGGCCTTTTTTATTTCTTGCTCAGGAACCTCATGCGCCATCCCAAAGCCGTTCTTTTTGCCGGTGAAAAGCCCTTCCCCAACCTGCCTGCGGTCGACCATTACGCGGGCTCGGAAAAGCTGATGAAGAAGGCATTGCAGTTGCAAAATGAACTGGGGCCAATTTTTGACATTACCTGCGACTGTGAAGATGGCGCCCATGCCGGCGCTGAACGTGAACATGCCGAGATGGTTGCAGGGTTGATCATCTCGCCCGAGAACCGTTTTAATCGCGTCGGTGCGCGCGTCCATGATGTGACTCATGGCCACTGGCGCCAGGATATGGAAATTCTGGTAGGTCGCGCAGGTAACCGCCTGCCTTTTATCACTTTGCCCAAGCCGTGCAGCGCCGGCGACGTTGAGGTTCAGATTGAAGCCTTGCGAGAAATTGAGCTCAAATTCGGCGTTGACCGCAGGATTCCGGTTCATGTGCTGATCGAAACCCATGGCGCGCTAAGAGAAGTGTGGGAAATCGCCGCCCTGCCCGGTGTTGAAAGTCTGGATTTTGGTCTGATGGATTTTGTCTCCGGCCACCACGGCGCCGTTCCCGGCAGCGCCATGCGCAGCCCAGGGCAATTCGATCATCCGCTGGTCGCCCGCGCCAAATGCGAGATCAGCGCAGCCGCCTTGGCTTGCGGCGTGGTGCCGGCGCACAACGTAACGACCGAACTCAAGGATATTGAAGTCATTAAAAATGATGCGCGCCGCGCCCGCACCGAGTTTGGCTTTTTGCGCATGTGGAGCATTCACCCGAATCAGATCATCCCGATCATCGAAGCCATGCGCCCGGATTTTTCCGAAGTTCAGGCCGCTGCCGAGATTTTGATCGCCGCTCAGGACAAGGACTGGGGGCCTACCCAGCACGAGGGAAAACTGCATGACCGGGCGTCCTACCGCTATTTCTGGGAACTGCTTGAGCGCGCTCACGTTACCGGCATGGATATTCCAGCCGCTGCCAGCAGTCGATTCTTTGCCTGAAGAATTACACATTCTTTATCGCGATGATCACATCATCGCTATCGACAAACCCTCAGGTTTGCTGGTTCACCGCTCGGACATTGATCGCCATGAAACGCGTTTTGCGGTTCAGATGCTCCGTGACCAAATTGGTCAATACGTCTGGGCCGCCCATCGACTGGATCGCGGTACATCGGGCGTTCTGCTTTTTGGTCTCAATAGCGAAATTGCCAGCCTGCTCGGGAAGCAGTTTGAAGGCGGCAGTGTGGACAAGCGCTATCTCGCTGTGGTTCGCGGCCACCCGGAGGCATCCGGCGAAATCAACCATCCACTTACCCGCCAGCGCGACAAATACGAATGGAAAGGTGAGCGCAGCAGCGAAGAAGCACAGCCCGCCCGCACCCGCTACCGTCGCCTGGCGACGGTTGAACTACCCGTTGCGGTCGACCGCTATCCGAGCAGCCGTTATGCCTTGCTTGAACTTGAGCCGCTCACCGGGCGCAAGCACCAGATTCGTCGCCATCTCAAACACATTGCCCACCCGATCATCGGCGATGCAACGCATGGCAAGGGGATTCACAACCGCTTTTTTGCCGAAACTTTCGGCTGCGCCCGCATGCTGCTGGCGTGCACCCAACTGACGATCAATCATCCGCTCAGTGGCGCAAGACTACCAATAAAAGCGCCAGTGTCCGGCTGTTATGCCGCGACACTGGCGCAATTGGGTTGGGCTGAGTTTATTGAGACTTGACGACGATAATGGCAATTGCCGCAAAAATAACCAGCAGGCCGATCAACTCAACGTAGGCCACGAGCGCTTCAGGCTTCCTGACGTTCCGGCAGAGCAATCTGATTATCGGTGCTGAACTGATAATCCTTGAACACATGCTCGGCTGAAAGCAACTGATAACCACCATCGGCGAGACGATGCGTGGTGTCACGCAAACGGTAGGTCAATTGGCCGCAAGTCCACAAATCAAAATTACGCATGTGAGTGCATAGACAGGTTTTGTCCATCACCTTCACCTTGCGCGCACCAGGATGCGCCTCAACTTCACGGTTATAGGCGGTAACGTAAGCACACTTGCCATTGGCGTCGAGCAGATAACCATAGGCTTCGCAGTTCGGGCGAATGCCATCGCCAATCGCCGGGCTGCTCTTGATCATGCGCATCGGATAGCCGGTGGGCGAAATCTCATTGACGACGATATCGTCTTCATTGGCGGTGAAATAGTATTGCTGCACATTGGCCGGTAGACCGCATTCGCGGGCAACAGTAAAACGCGTTGCCACCTGAACTGCCGACGCACCACTTTCAAGAAAACCGACCGCATCCGAGCCGGTAAAAATACCACCGGCGGGAATGACGGGAATGGAAAGATTTTCGTCTTTCAAATACTTGAGCACCTCAACAACGATGGTGGCCAAATCGTACTGCGCCCAATCCATGCCAAAACCGAGGTGACCGCCGGCCAACGGGCCTTCAACGACGACATAATCCGGCAGACGATTCGTACGGGCGCTTTTTTTCAGGAAAATCTGCAGGGCACGCACCGATGAAACGATGATCCCCAGCTTGGCATCACGAAAACGCGGGTGGTCTTCAATCAAACCAAATGAACCGAGGTGCAAGCCAGCGGCCAGGGTTATGCCGTCGATACCGGCGTCCAAGGCGGCACGCATGCGCACGCGCAAAGTTTCCCTGGGTGCGTTCATCGTCAACTTTTCCATGCAGTTGACGAAAATCATGCCCGAACCGGTTTTGCGCTCCATGGCGTGGGCCACATGCAGGCGGGTTGCTTCCTCGATTTTGCCGAGATCAAACTTAACGGCGGTCTTGTCGTCAGTAGCGACGCTGGATTTGTACAGCGCGAGCTTTTCCTTGACGAATTTTGTCTGGTAGCGGCGATCGGTGACCGTCTTGATCATGGCGTCCGAAATGTGCCCGACTCCCCCCAAACGTGCAGCCTCAAGCGCCAAATCAGCGGTTGAGATATCAACCCCCATGCCGCCAATCATGATCGGAACCAGTTCATGCTTGCCCAGTTGCAAGCGGAAATCATCCACACGCTTCATTTCTATCTTTCAAAAGAGCACAGCAATACACTGCGCCAAATCGGATAAATTATTTTACGCCATTGTCGCTGCACTTGCTTGCTGCGAGGACTTCGCGCCGGCAAAAATCGCTTTGAAGATAGCCGTGGGCACTCAATCAATGCTTCCCACCCATCACCTCCCCCATACGCACCGGGGCGGCTGGCGCCCAGATCGTATTGAAGGCCAATGAATTTTTTGGGAAGAGCATGACGACGGTCGATCCGAGCAGGAAACGGCCCATTTCCTGCCCTTTTTCCAGGTTGACCGCAGCATCCTCATAGCGCCACTCACGAACCTCGCGGCTGCGCGGCGGGTTGACCAAGCCATGCCAGACGGTGGCCATGCTGCCGACAATCGTCGCGCCAACCAGCGTTAAAACAAAGGGCCCGAATGCGGATTCAAACACACAGACGACGCGCTCATTGCGCGCAAACAAGCCAGGCACGCCGCGCGCTGTGGTCGGATTGACCGAGAACAACTCGCCCGGCACATAGATCATCCGGGTCAGTTTGCCGGCGCAGGGCATGTGAATGCGGTGATAGTCGCGTGGGCTGAGGTAGAGGGTGGCGAAGCTGCCGTTGTCGAATTGCTTGGCGAGCTCACTATCGCCACCGACCAGCGCGGTGGTCGAATAACTGTGCCCTTTGGCCTGAAAAATCTGGTCTTGCTCAATGGCGCCAAACTGGCTGATGGCACCATCGACCGGGCAGACGAAATCGGCATCGGCGAGTGGTCGCGCACCGGCTTTAAGTGGCCGCGTAAAGAACTCATTGAAGCTCTTGTAGCTGGCAATATCCGGATTCGCCGCCTCGGCCATATTGACCTTGTAACGCCCGACAAACCAGCGAATGACGCTCGTCGTCAGGCTACCGGCTTGGCGACTGGCAAGCTTGCCGGCAATGACGGTCAACGCCTGTTTAGGCAGGAAATATTGGGGCAGGACGGCGAGGCGATCGGACACGATGGATTCTGTTTGAAATGTGAGCGGACAATTATACGGGCTCGCTGCTCGCTGCCTCGTCGCCACCAAAGCGCGCCGGCTCGGATGACCAGCGCGCCTTGCGCCATTTTTCGCGCTCGCCGTTGCCGCAGAAAGTCCACGCCACAAAGCGGCTTTGCTTCTGCCCTTGCGCCATCGGGATGATGCGCGATTCAACCACCTTGGCTTTTTTAAGTGCGGCTTCGATATGCACCAGATTGTCGGCGCTGGAAACCAGGCTGGTGAACCACATCACGCGCTTGGGGATGTTGGCGCTCTGCTCAATCATGCTCTTGACGAAAGCGCGCTCGCCGCCGTTGCACCAGAGTTCAGTGCCGCCACCGCCGAAATTCAGGCGCGGTTGCGCTGCGCCTTTTTGTCCGCCGGCTTTGCCGAGATTGTTCCATTTGCGCTGGCTGACTGCCATGACGTCGTCGGGTGTGTTGTGAAAAGGCGGGTTGCAAATGCTCAATTCAAAGTTTTCGCCGGAGCGCAGCAGGCCGGTGAAGATGTTGTCCCACACGGTTTGGTGGCGCAGTTCAATGGTTGGCCCTGCACTCCCTACGGTCGCGGTCAACGCCGGATTTTTGCCCAAAATCATCTGGGCATTTTTCAGCGCCGCTTCGTCAATATCGACGCCCAAAAAGTGCCAGCCATATTCGGCGTGGCCGATCAGCGGATAAACACAGTTGGCGCCGACCCCTATATCCAGAACGCGAACACCGCTGCCGGTGGGAATGATTTTCTTGTTGCAACTGGCCAGCAGGTCGGCGGCATGGTGAATGTAATCGGCGCGACCGGGAATCGGCGGGCACAAATAGCCGGCGGGAATCTCCCAACCGCACACCCCGTAATTCAGCGCCAGAATGGCACGATTGAGTGCCTTGACGGCAGACGGATTGGCGAAATCAATACTCGGCGTGCCGGCTTTGGTCGTTACGATAAATTTGACCAAGCCCGGCGCAATCGCACTCAAGGCGGGAAAATCGTAGCCCGCCAGGTTTTTATTGCGCGGGTGAAGTCCAGGTTTAGGAGCGAGTTTGGGAGCAAGCTGGGAAGCGGGGGCAGTCATTTGATTGTTGGCTTTGAACAAAAGGAAGGGGCGCGCCAATGGGCGCGATCAGAGCACAAACTTCAAAAGTGCCAGGACAAATAAGGTGTAAGCGGCAGCGACAAGATCATCTGCCATGACACCAAAACCGTTTTTAACGTGCTCATCAAAGTAGCGCGCTGGTTGCGGTTTGGTGATATCGAAGTAGCGAAACAGCGAAAAAGCCGTCAGTTGCCACAAAAAATTATCGGGCGTCATCAACAAAATGAGCCAGAACGGCACAATTTCATCCCAGACGATACTGCCGTGGTCGGGGTCGCCAATCGACTTGCCGGTCACATTAATCGCCCAGATGCCCAGCACATAGGCTGCGGTCAACAGCGTTAACAGCTCAAAATCCTTGAAATTCTGTTGTAGGTAACTAAAAGTAAACCAGGCGAACAGGGTACCAAAAGTCCCGGGTGCCCAGCGCGTCAGGCCGCTACCGCAACCGCAAGCGATGAAATGCGCCGGGTGAGCCAGCAAGAACCTGAAGCTGGGCGCGCGCGATTTGCTTTTTGCGGCCTCAGCCAAAGTGCTCGTATCCGTGGTGATCGAAGGCAATGGCATTGCCATCCGGATCAAAAACTGTGACCTCACCCACCTTGCCCGCGGTCATTTGGCCGATGCACCAGAGCGGCAATTCCAGCTCGGCGGCAATTTGCGCGATTTGCAGATTTTGCGCCGGCGCTACCGTGAAGCAGAGTTCGTAATCATCACCGCCGGCGAGCTGACAATCCAGCGCCAAGGCGCGTGGAATGCTGTCGAAATTCGGCCCCTTGGGCAGATGCGGCAGCTGAACGAGGCGGACATCGGCAGCCAGCGCAGAACGCTGGGCAATATGACCAAGATCAGCCAGCAGTCCATCGGACACATCAATCGCGGCGGAAGCGATGCCCACCAGGCGCTGCCCCAAGGCCACGCGCGGACGCGGTTTTTCCAGCGCCGCCTGACAGAGCCGACGCCAGGGCTCGGGTAACTCGACTTTGCCTTGCAAATGCGCCAGACCGAGGCTGGCCAGACCGGGGCGGCCGGAGACATAAATCAGGTCACCGGCCTTGGCGCCATCGCGCCGCAAAGCCTGGCCGGGTGCAACTTCGCCGAGGGCGGTAATGCACAGATTGAGCGGGCCGCGCGTGGTGTCGCCACCGACAATATCAAGGCCATATTCAGCGGCACAGGCGAAGAAGCCTTCGGCAAATTTGGCGATCCAAAGCTCGTCGACCGTAGGCAATGCCCCGGCCAAGGTGGCCCAGCGCGGTTTGGCTCCCATTGCGGCGAGATCGGAGACATTGACCGCCAGCGCCTTCCAGCCCAGATTGAGCGGATCAGTCTCGGGCAGAAAATGCGTACCGGCCACCAGCATGTCGGTGGTTACCGCCAACTGCATGCCGGGGCTGGTTTGGAGCAAGGCACAATCGTCGCCCGGGCCGAGGATCGCCGAGGGCGTGGGGCGGGCGAAGTATTTGTCGATCAGCGCAAACTCGCCGGCCATTAGCGCCCCTGATTGCGCGCGACAAACTCCGGGCGGACGGCAGCGGCGATCTTGTCCAGAACGCCATTGACGTACTTGTGACCATCGGTGCCGCCAAAGGATTTGGCCAGCTCGATGCACTCATTGATGATGACGCGATACGGGGTTTCCGGATGGTGAATCAACTCAAAACTACCCATGAGCAAGACGCCGGCTTCAATCGGTGAAAGCTCAATAAATGGGCGATCAATATGTACGCTGATCTGTTCGATCAACTTCGGGGTTTGAGCAATGACGCCACGCAAGGTGCCAACAAAGAATTCACGATCTGCCTTGGCGAAGCCTTCCATTTCAGGCGCATAAGCTTCGATGGCTGCTTCATCGGCACCACCGACACGCCATTGATAAAGCCCCTGGAGGACAAACTCACGGGAGCGGCGGCGAGCGGACTTGGGCGGCGCTTTGACATCCTCCGGATGGTCGCTATCACTGAGAAAAGTAGTCATTGGCAGAGGGCTTTCTGGAGATTGGCCATTTCAACAGCGGCCTGCGCGCAGTCGCTGCCTTTGGGTTGCATGCGGACTTCGGCCTGCTCGTCGGTTTCGCAAGTGAGAATACCGTTGGCAATCGGCACGCCGGTATCGAGTTGAACATCCATGATGGCGCGGCAGGAGTCGTTGGAGACAACTTCAAAATGGTAGGTGTCGCCACGAATCACCGCGCCGAGCGCCACCAGCGCATCAAAACTGCCGCTTTGCGCCATGCTTTGCAGCACCAGCGGGATTTCTAGCGCGCCGGGTACGTTGGCGATGGTCATGTCGGCATCGGCCACACCCAGGCGCTTGAGTTCGTGAATGCAGGCTGAAAGCAGACCTTCGCAAACCGGCAGGTTGAAACGGCTCATCACAATGCCGATTTTGAGGCCGGCGCCGTTGAGGTTGTTGTCGTATTCGAAAATATTGTCAAAGCGGGACATAGCTTAGAGCTCCGCAGGAGAGGTAACGAAACCGGTGACCTCAAGGCCGAAACCGGTCATGGACGGCATTTTGCGTGGGCTGGAGAGCAGGCGCATTTTGCTCACCCCGAGGTCACGCAGAATCTGGGCGCCAATGCCGTAAGTACGCGGGTCCCATTTGGCCGGGGCGCTGGGCACCGTACCCGTCAAGCGAGCCAGTAACGCTTCGCCATCTTCCGGGCGGTGCATCAGCACAATGACGCCATGACCAAACTTGGCCATCGCCGCTTGCGCCTGATCAATCGAAAAAGCCTGGCGCTTGCTGGACGGGTCCAGAAAATCGAGCACCGACAAGGGCTCATGAACGCGGACCAGCGTTTCTCCACCGACCGGGATTTCACCCTTAACCAGCGCCAGATGCGTGGCGCCACTGGCACGATCGACAAACGCATGGAGCGTGAAGTCACCATGAGCGGTTTGTACCTGTTTGCTGGTCACCCGCTCAACCAGGGTTTCCGAGGCAGCACGGTAATGAATCAGGTCAGCGATGGTGCCGATTTTGAGTTGATGCGTTTGGGCAAACACCATCAACTCCGGCAAACGCGCCATCGTGCCATCGTCGTTCATGATTTCACAGATCACCGAGGACGGCTCCAGACCGGCCATGCCGGCGAGATCACAACCGGCTTCGGTGTGACCGGCACGGACCAGCACGCCGCCTTCGCGCGCGGTGATCGGAAAGACGTGGCCGGGCTGAACGATATCGTCAGCCGTGGTGTTTTTGGCCACCGCAACCTGCATGGTGCGGGCGCGGTCGCCGGCAGAAATACCGGTTGTCACACCTTCGGCGGCTTCGATGGACACCGTGAACGCAGTGCCGTATTGGGTTTTGTTATTGCGCGCCATCTGGACCAGACCGAGCTTTTTGCAGCGCGCTTCGGTCAGGGTCAGGCAGATCAAACCGCGACCATGTTTGGCCATGAAATTGACCGCCTCGGCAGTAATGTGCTCGGCTGCCATGACCAGATCGCCTTCGTTTTCACGGTCTTCTTCGTCGACCAGAATGACCATGCGGCCAGCCTTGAGTTCGGCGACAATTTCTTCAGTTGAAGCAATGGTGGGTTGGGCAGACATTTGATTTTTTTGGGCAGCAAAATGGGGGGCTATTTTCGCAGAAACAGCGGCTTAGCGGGGGGATTTGTCGGTGCCGCCATTTATCAGCCCATTCTGTTCACGGTAGCATCCGCCCATGCGCCACGCCCTCCTCTTCTCCGTCTTCGTCATTGCCTCCTGCGGGCTGGCTTATGAGTTGATCGCCGGGGCGCTGTCATCTTATTTGCTGGGTGATTCGGTAACCCAGTTTTCGACGGTCATCGGCTGCTACCTGTTTGCCATGGGCGCGGGATCGTGGCTGTCCAAATACATCGTCAAGGATCTGGTCGGGCGCTTCATCCAGATCGAGTTGCTGGTCGGGTTGGTGGGCGGATTTTCGGCAGTGGCGCTGTTTTTTGTCTTCACCTGGTTGACCGGCCCGTTCAAGCTGGTGCTTTACCTGCTGGTGTTTTTGGTCGGCATGCTGGTCGGGCTGGAAATCCCATTGGTGATGCGCATTTTGAAGCGCGAACTGGCCTTCAAGGATCTGGTTTCGCAGGTGCTGACCTTCGATTATCTCGGCGCACTGGTGGTCTCCATCCTCTTTCCGCTGTTTCTCGCCCCACATCTCGGCATGATGCGCACCGGCCTGCTGTTTGGCTTGCTCAACGTCGCCGTCGCGCTTTGGGCGCTGCATCTTTTCCGTGACCAGTTGCCGGCCCGCAGATGGCTGGCAACTCAAGCCTGGGCCGTTTTCGGTCTTTTGGCGCTGGGTTTTGGTGGTGCCGGCCAGCTGACTTCGCTGGCCGAAACCCACCTTTATTCGGACGAAATTGTGTACGCTGAATCAACGCCTTACCAGCGCATTGTCGTCACCCGCTGGCGCGACGACCTGCGCCTCTTTCTCAACAACAACCTGCAATTTTCCTCACACGACGAGTACCGCTACCACGAAGCGTTAGTTCACCCCGGCCTGGCCAGCCTGCCGTGGGCCAAGCGGGTATTGGTGCTGGGCGGTGGCGACGGCCTGGCGGTGCGCGAGATTCTCAAATACGACAACGTGGAGTCAGTCACGCTGGTCGATCTCGACCCGGCGATGACCGAACTCTTCTCGACCGCCCCGCCGCTCGTTGAGCTCAATGCCGGCGCACTCAAATCGCCGCGCGTCAAAGTCTTCAATGCCGATGCCCTGCAATGGCTGGAGGACAACCGCGAGCATTTCGATTTTATCGTCATCGACTTCCCCGACCCTGCCAACTTCGCCCTCGGCAAGCTCTACACCTCAGCCTTTTACCGCTTGCTGGAAAAGCGCCTCTCGGCGCATGGCCTGATCGTTGTCCAATCGACCTCGCCGTTGTATGCCCGGCAATCCTACTGGTGCGTGGTCAGCACGCTGGAGGACGTCGGTTTCAAGACTGCGCCCTACCATGCGCTGGTGCCCTCCTTCGGCGAATGGGGTTACATCATCGCCGGACGCCATGATTTTCAATCGCTTACGGTCAACGCTGAAAAGACGCGCTTTTTAACGCCCGAAACCAGCCAGGCGCTGTTCCACTTCCCGGCTGA
This sequence comes from Rhodocyclaceae bacterium, assembly GCA_028687645.1. Classification (GTDB taxonomy): domain Bacteria; phylum Pseudomonadota; class Gammaproteobacteria; order Burkholderiales; family Rhodocyclaceae; genus Azonexus. The sequence goes on along the minus strand of JAQTZQ010000047.1, from coordinate 5,594 downwards.
CATGGCGCGTATCCCGGCGGAGGTCAATCAGCTCAACAACCAGGTGCTGGTGCGCTATTTTGAAGAGGAATGGCGCAAGGTCATTCGCTGAAGATCGTCTGATTCCGGTGTATTTGTCATGATTTCCCGGCGTTTTGCAGCTTTGAGCGTTGCAAAGCACGACGCCCTCAGTCATAGTGAAATCATTGCCAATCCCAGCTTGCATCGCTTGAATGCCGGACAGCGCCCCCACCTCCTCGCCATCTACTGATAGCGGGCTGATTTTCCAGCTCGGCATTTTTGCAACCTATGTCGTGGCGGCAATGTTGTGCGGGATTTCAGTCATCTACGAGTTCAAGCATATCGACGACGCCATGAACAGTTTGGCGCTCGAACGCGGCAGGGTACTTTTTCGCCTCATTGAATTAACCCGCGACTGGAACACCCTGCACGGCCCTTTTTACGCACCGATCAACGAACGCAACCAGCCCAATCCCTATCTCGATCATCCAAAACGTGATGTCACAACAACCGACGGCGTCGCGCTGACGATGATTAATCCGGCTTACATGACGCGCCAGATTGCAGAACTCGCCGAAAATGCCGATGGCGTACGTTTGCACATTACCAGCTTGCGCCCCGTCCGTCCTTCAAACAAAGCCGATGCCTGGGAAACAGAGAGCCTGAAAATGCTTGAAGATGGCCAGCTCAAGGATCGTCTTTCGCTGGTGGAAAGTGGCGCGACTTCAGCACATCGCTACATTGCGCCGTTGTATATCAAGCAGCCTTGTCTGGTGTGCCACGGCTCGCAGGGCTACAAAATAGGCGACATTCGCGGCGGCATCAGTGTCACCATGGCAGCCGAAGGCGCCTTGCGGGTGCGCGACGAGCAACGCCGGCGCACCCTGTTATTTTATTGTGGCGCGGCGTTGACCATCGCCGGCCTGCTGCATTTTGTCGTTGCCCGAACCCGCCGCCATCTTGATAATCTGCAGCGCCTGGCCAATCAGCAGGAAATACTGATCAATGAGCGGACCGAGGAGCTATCCGTTGCCAATACCCAGTTGCGCAGCGAGATCGAAGAACGCAAACAACGCGAAAACGAGCTGAAAATTTCGGCAGCCGTGATGGAAAATGCCGCAGAAGGCATCATGGTCACCGATGGCGATAACCGGATTATTCGTGTCAACCCGGCCTTTACCGCCATTACCGGTTACCGGCCAGCCGAGGTCTTGGGCAAAAAGCCGGACATCCTTGGCTCGCAACGTCATGAAGCAGGGTTCTTTAAACAACTCTGGGCCGATCTCGAACAACACGGACGCTGGTCTGGCGATATCTGGAACCGGCGCAAGGACGGTGCTGCATTTTTGTGTTCGCTGGCGATCAGCACCATCAGCGAACGTGAAAGCGGCGTTGGGCGCTATGTCGCCACCTTCACCGACATTACCCAGCGCAAGGAAGCGGAAGAACAACTGCGCCACCGCGCCAGTTCCGACCCGCTTACCGACCTGCCGAACCGGGCGATGTTCTTCGATCGCCTGCAACAAGCCTTGCTCCAGGCGCGCCGCTACGAACATCCATTTGCCCTGCTCTACGTTGATCTCGACCACTTCAAGGAAGTCAATGACAGCCTGGGCCACGCCGCCGGCGACCAGTTGCTGATTGAAACCGCCCGGCGTCTGCTCGATGCAGTCCGTGAATCCGACACCGTTGCACGCCTTGGTGGTGACGAGTTTGCGATTATTCTTGAGCAACTCAGTAGCGCCCAGGAAATTGAAGAAATCGCCCGGCGCATTGTCACCGATCTGGCTTTACCCTTCAAACTCAAGGCCGGCGTAGCGCACGTTTCCGGCAGTATCGGCATCGCCATCTACCCAACCGGCGGCGATGATACCGATACACTGACCCACAACGCCGACCGTGCGCTCTACCAAGCCAAGGCCAAAGGGCGCAATACCTACCACTTCCACACCCTCCCGAGCGCCTGATTTTTCAGCCAATTTTTGGCGTTGACCGCACCCAACCTCAACGCCCGTTCGTGGGTTACAGGGCGAAAACATGACCAGCTCAATTCACCTCTCGGGCTGACCCCGGTTATAATCGGTCGCCTTTGAATCAGCTCGTTTCAGGAGTAGCCCTTTATGCAGCATCGTGACGTCAAGTCGCGGGTTCTCTCCAGAATTCAACTTTCTTTAGCGCTTATCGTTTGCACCATTGCCCCCTTGCTGGCGCCCTCGGTGCGCGCTGAATCAAACGACATCCTCCCGACGCTTGATTACCAGCTCCGTTCTGCTGCCGGCGCAAACAGTCAAGACGCCACGCTCAGCGTTCAGGAAATCGGGATAAGGCCGGTTTTTGCTCGAACCATCGATCTCACCGAAGCCCCCGATGATTTGTGGATACGCATCCGCAACGGCTTCGCGATGACCAATCTCAACGACGATCTGACCCTGCATTACCAGCAGTATTATCAGAATCGTCCGGAGGCGCTGCGCAGCATGGTCGAGCGCAGCCGCCCGCTGATGCACCATATCGTCGAAGAAATCGAAGCGCGCGGCATGCCGACCGAACTCGCCTTGTTGCCAATGGTGGAAAGCTCCTTCAACCCCATGGCACACTCTCCTGCCGCTGCCTCCGGCCTCTGGCAGTTCATCCCGGCCACCGGCAAGCGCTTCGATCTGGAACAAAACTGGTGGCATGATCAGCGCCGCGATATTGTCGCCTCAACCGGCGCCGCGCTTGATTACCTGCAAACCATTTACGACATGCACGGCGATTGGCATCTGGCGCTGGCTTCTTACAACTGGGGCGAAGGCGCGGTCAAACGGGCGATCGAGAAGAATCAGGCTCGCGACATGCCGACTGATTACGCCAGCCTGACCATGCCCAACGAAACCCGGCACTACGTTCCCAAGCTTCAAGCGCTCAAGAATATTTTTGGCGACCCGGTTTTGATGGCCCGACTGAACCTGCCTTCAATTTCCAATAGCCCGTATTTCTCAACCGTCACCACCTCGCAGCCGATCGACATCAAAACAGCGGCTCGCCTTGCCGAGATGCCGGTCGACCAGTTTGTCGCGCTCAATCCGTCGCACAATCGTCCCATTATCCAGGCCGACACCTCTCTGGTGATCCCCAACGACAAGCTGGAAGCCTTCCAGAGCAACCTGGAATCCAACCAGTCTGCATTAAGCAACTGGCAAACCTACACCCCGAAATCCAGCGAACGGCTGGATCAAATTGCCCCGCGTTTTGGCATCACACTGAACGATTTGCGCCGTATCAACGGCTTGCATGGAAAGCTCAAAATCACGAGTTCAACGTTGCTGGTACCCACCACCAACGGCAATGCAGATCAGGCAGCTTTGAGCAATCTGGTCGGTCAGTTCGGTACCGTAGCGCCGAAACAGGCAAAAAAAACAACGGTCAATCGAGGTATCAAGGGCAAGAAAACAAGTACAAAAGACAAAAAGATAATTGGAAAAAAAACGGCAAAGACAAAGGCAGCCGTTGCCAAACCCTCCAAGACCACCAAATCAAGCACCAAAAAACCCGCAGTACCGGCCCCAAAAGGCAAGAAATAATTTAACCCAGCAAATGGCAGTTGACCGTATGCGTTTCTGAAACGCTATGGGTTTCCGGATAACGCTGGCGACAAACATCCATCGCTTGCGGGCAACGCGGGTGGAAATGGCACCCCTGCGGCGGGTTGGCTGGTGATGGCGTTTCACCCGGCAGACGAATGACTGCTGTATGCGCGTCAATACGGGGTGCCGGCACTGCTGATAACAGGGCTTGGGTATAAGGATGTTTAGGGCTGCGCAAGACCTCATCGGCCCGCCCCCGCTCGACAATCCGCCCGAGATACATGACCGCCACATCGTGCGCGAGATATTCGACGACGGCGAAATTGTGGGTGATAAACAAGTAGGCGACGCCGAGTTCTTCCTGCAAATTTTTGAGCAGGTTGAGAATTTGCGCCTGCACTGAAACGTCGAGTGCCGAGGTTGGTTCGTCGCAGATCAGCAACTCTGGCTGCACCGCCAGGGCACGGGCGATGGCGATGCGCTGGCGCTGGCCGCCAGAGAATTCATGCGGGTAACGCCCGGCGGCTTCATCCGGCAAACCAACCTGTTTGAGCAGTGCAGCAACCGCATCGCGCTGGGCCTGGCTGTCATTTTCAATGCCCAGTGCCGACATGCCTTCGGCGATGATGTCACCCACCCGCAGGCGCGGATTGAGCGAGGCAAAGGGGTCCTGAAAAATCATCTGCATGTGACGACGCGCCGCACGCAGACGTTTGGGTTTCATGCCGACCAGCTCACTGACCCCCAGCCTGACGCTGCCCGCCGTTGGCTTGATCAGTTGCAGCAAGGCCTTGCCGACTGTCGTTTTTCCGCAACCGGATTCGCCAACCAGCGCCAGGGTGCGGCCCGCAGAAATCGCCAGAGAAACGCCGTCGACCGCACGAACATGGCCCACCGTGCGTTGCAGCAGGCCACGGCGGATGGGGAAATGGACTTTGAGTTGCTCCACCGCCAGAAAAGCCAGCAGGTCGATACATTGTTCGCTCAAAGCCTGGCGCGGCGTCGAGTTGACCGACTTTGCGCTGCCCGTCCAATGGCAACGCAGATGATGCCCGGGGTGGGCTTCGCGCCACGGCGGCGACTGTTCACGACAAACCGGCATCACTTGCGCGCAACGCTCGGCAAAGCGGCAACCGGCGGGCATCGCCGCCAGCGATGGCACCTGACCGGGAATGGTGGTCAGCGCCATGCCGCGCCGCGAAACTTCGGGCAAGGCAGCGAACAAGGCCTGGGTGTAGGGATGCTGTGGACGCCTGAAAAAATCTTCGCGACTCGCCACCTCAACCAGCTCGCCAGCGTACATGACGCCTATGCGCTGCGCCATGCGCGCGACGACGCCGAGATCGTGGGTAATCAACAGCATGCCCATGCCACGGTCGACCTGTAATTTGGCCAATAAATCGAGAATTTGCGCTTGCACGGTGACATCCAGCGCCGTCGTTGGCTCATCGGCTATCAGCAAATCCGGCTCGCCAGCCAGCGCGATGGCAATCATCACGCGCTGCTTCATGCCGCCGGAAAGCTGGAAGGGGTATTCGTTCAGCCGGCGTTCGGGGTCGGCGATACCGACTTGGCGCAGCAATTCAACCATGCGCCCGGTGGCCACCTCACCGCGCAAATCCAGATGGCGCTCCAGCACTTCGCCAATTTGCCGTCCCACCGTCAGCACCGGGTTGAGGCTGGTTGCCGGCTCCTGAAAAATCATCGCCATGCGCTTGCCGCGCACCGTGCGCATATCGGCTTCGGACAGCTTCAAGAGTTCTTCACCTTTGAATTGAATACTGCCAGCGGTAATCTGCCCGTTGGCCGGCAGCAGGCGCATGATGCCCTGCGCAGTCACCGATTTGCCGCAGCCGGATTCGCCGAGCAAGGCAAAGGTTTCACCGGCTGCGACGGTGAAGGAAATACCATCGACGGCGAGCAAGGTTTTGCGGGCCGAGGTAAAACCGAGGCGGAGGTTGGAAACGGCAAGCAACGGGGTATCAATCATAAAAGTGGCACAAATTGATTTGTCGTTCTCGTGTCAGC
>JAQTZQ010000217.1 GCA_028687645.1 Rhodocyclaceae bacterium | reverse complement strand
CCAACATTCTGTTTCTCGTGGCGCTGGCGATTGTTGCAATCGTCGCGTTCCTGTTGCTACAACCAAAAGATCGATGGTCGCCCAAACCCTTGCTAACCAGGAACGAACAGGAGTTTTTCAAGCGGATGCTTGATGCACTGCCCGACCACCACGTTTTTCCGCAAGTCGCTTTTCGTGCGATTTTGCAGCCAACCGCACGATCGAGCAGTAAGGCATATTCGCGGCAATCAGGCCGGATCGGCGCAAAGCACTGCGATTTTTTGGTGTGCAATGAAAAGCTGGAAGTGATCGCCATCGTTGAGCTCGATGACCGAACCCACGTTGCGGAAAAAGATGCTGCCCGGGATGCCATGACAGCATCTGCGGGTTATCGGACGTTGCGGTACCAGTCCAAAGCAAAGCTAGATCCGGCAGCAATTCGCCGGGATATTTTCGCGGTTAGCGAAGATCAACGGCAGAGACTTGCCAGAAAATAGACGCCAGCGAGCTTTTCAGCATCAGAACCTACTTTCGTCGATAGCCTGGTTGAGCTTGTCGATACTAACCCCATAGGGGTCGTCTCAGAAAACGGAAAATAAAGTACGTTAAGCCTTCGGCATAGGCGGCCGTAAAGGCTGGCCGCGCTTCGCTCAGAAAGGCAAAGGCTTCTCGCAAACGAAGGTCTGCGAGAAGCCTTGACGAGAAGTCGGCCAGCCTAGCGTCGACGTGGCTTTGAACTTCCCGAAAACCGTTCTCGCATCACTCGGCGCTGAACAGCGAGTTTCGAGAATCAGGCGTGCAGCGTCTTGAGCGCCACATCCGGCGCAGTAAGCACGATCTTGAGCAAAGCGGCAGCGGGGCCGGTCGGGTTGCGGCGGTGCTGTTCCCAGTTTTGCAGTGTCTTGATGCTGACTTGCATCAATTGGGCGAACTCGCTTTGTGACAGCCCGATTTGCTCACGTACCGCCTTGGCGTCCGGCGTTGTTACCTTGATCCGGCGCGAGGCGGGCGCTTCCCCGCGAGAAATCGCCTTGGCTTCTTTCAGGCTTTGCACCAGGTCATCAAACAATGCTTGTTCCATCTCATATATCCTTCACAAATTCGCGCAGCAAGGCGGTTTCCCGGTCGGTCAGATTGTCCTTCTTCGACTTCGGATAAATCAGCAGCATGTAAATCTGCCCATCGTCCCTGAGCCAGTAGTAGATCACCCGAACCCCGCCGCTCTTGCCGCCCCCAGGAAGCGCGTGGCGCAGCTTACGGATTCCGCCGCCACCCTTGAGGATGTCGCCCCGTTCCGGGTTCTCCACCAAGACATTCTGAAGATCCGCGTACTCGTCATCCGACAGCAGATTGGCAAGCAAGCGGGTGAATGTCGGAGTTTCGATAAATTCCATAGTCTGAATTATATACGCCAATGGCGGATAACGCAGCGACTATGACAAATCCTTAGCATACTTTATTTTCCGTTTTCTTAGACGACCCCAAGGAGAACCATCTTGAGCCTGAGCTACACCTGCGACGTGCACTGCGACAAGTGCGCCCAATGGATGCACGGCGCGACGGCGGCAAAGCCGTCAGGGCTCGCAACGATCGCCCTGAAACTGGCGAAAAAGGCCGGTTGGTCGCGCTATACCCAGTCGACCTATACCGATCTTTGCCCGGAATGTCTTGAGAAGGAGCGCAAAGCTTGATTGCGCTTTCGATTCGCCAGCCGTGGGCTTGGCTCATCATCAACGCCGGCAAAGACATCGAGAACCGAAGCTGGCCAACTCGTTTTCGCGGTCGGATGCTGGTTCATGCGGGGAAGGGGATGACAAAATCCGAGTACGAGGAATTGCCGCGAGGCGGCGTCATCGGCTCGGTCGAGGTCGTGGATTGCGTTTCTTCGCACGATTCCCCTTGGTTTTTTGGCAAGCACGGATTCTTGCTGCGAGACCCAAAGCCGCTGCCATTTTTGCCCAGCAAAGGTAGGCTTGGGTTTTTCGATATTCCAGAAATTGGCGCTTAGGGAAATGAGGAGCCAAGTCGCATTATTTGCAGCGATCGAGGATAAAAAGGCGACAATTTTCTCTTTAAGATAAGAGAATCGGTCGTTATTTTGACCCCAAGGATTTTATCTGACGACTTCTGTTCTCGATATTTTGCGTAGCCGTCCTGCGCATTTCAACCTGTTTTGGCCAGCCCGGCTAAAACCATACCAATCGCCCAATGGGATACATTTTCCCATTCGGGGATTGTCTCTGCGGGCTTCTTTTAGGAGAAGCAAAATGAAAAATTTCAACTTGAGTATTTCAGTCTCAACCAACGCCGATGTTACCGGCAAACAGGTCGCGGACATTTTGAAGCGACTAATCGACGCTGGCTTGTCGGATGCGCAAGACACAGTTGAATCCGGCGAAGGCGATCTTGCATCGGCAGCGCTGGCAACCGATCTAAACATCAGCGCACCTGTCGTTATCAAGCAGGAAACCAGCGTCAAAGTAAAGCATTGGGGGGCCTACCACGTTGAAGGAACGGTGGATACACACCAATTCGACATCGCGGATCAACGCGAAACCAACGGGCAAGCCTACATCACTGTTGGTGCTTTGGAAGGGAGTGATGACGATTTGCTATCGGTAACGATGGAAATCAACACCAGCCCTCTGAATGGAATCGACCATGTACCTTGCGCCCACGTCCATTTCGACGGAGATTCTGTTGCTGTATCACTATTCAAAATTGGCAACAAGATTTTGGTGCGGCCTGAAACCGAAGTTTCCATCGAACCATTCTTCCAGAATGTGAATGGTTTCGGTGAACAGCTTTACTGGATCGACTAAATCGTATTACGACAACCAACGCCCTGCGGGACACCAACCCGCAAGGGATTGGTGCGTCAACAGGGCAGGCGCTGAGAGATTGCGCTACCTCGCTGGTTACGCGGTTGCCGTCAATTGGAAAGGTGAGACTGAGTATTTGAACCTGAATCAGATTTATGACCTTGCCCACCGCTATTGTGAGTGCTTTTGTGCCAGGGCTTCGGCCATCTCGAACGCTTCAGCATCGCACTCAGCCAGTTTGCGCAGATCTGTTAGCCCGATTCCTTTGCAGAGTTTCGCCAGCGCCCATGTTTGCGGTTCATTCAATTCGAATTGGATTTGCACGATGTTGGTCATGAGATGCCGATACACTCAAATAAGCAAAGTTGCACAAAACGCCTCACACTATAGGCTCTCGCGAAAACCTCGCATCAATCGCTGTCAATGCAGCATGAACTTCTTGGGCAGTCTTTCTGCTTACCCCCCAGGATGACGCTAAGGGCTTCCATTGGGAGATCGCATATCGAACCTCGCCCACGATCTGCTTAGCGCGATGGATATGAAATTTATTCCCCACACTGAGCACCTCATCGAGGCCGGGGTTACCATGCCCGGCGATTGCCGTGGTGTGTTGTCCTGCCATGCCGGCGCTAAACGTTAGATCAAACCCCGGTGACAATTTCCAGCCAGTGGCGTCGCCAATAAATGCGAAATTTTTGGCATGATCATCCTTGTTGTGCGAGAGCACGTTAAAAACCATCAGCCGGAATGCGCGCTCAACCTCGGCCATGCTCTTGGTTAACATGGCCGTTGCTTGCAAAACTGTCTCGTACTCAATGCAGGGCTGACGGTAATTGGCGTAGATGAAACCTGCCAACGACAAGACGTGACGACGATTGTTGTTTTCGCCTCGGTCAAACCGCTGCACTGCAAAAAATCGCTCCGCAATACGGCCTTGTCTGACCTCAACGATTTCGGTTTTCGGCATCTCAATGCCGGCAAGGCGAGCCATTTCCGCATAGGCTTTTTCCAACGGTCCCATGTCCTGCACATCGTCTTCCGATCGGAATTTGACGATCCAGTGCGAATAGCCATCAGGCAATCGCCCGAAACCGGACAAGCAAACTGCGCTGGCCGCCGATCGTGCAACGGTCACCTTGGGCCGGGCACCACCCGGCGAGCCGCCCTGAATTCTCAGCGCCTGCAACACGTCGGTGGTTGTGCCCTTCAACACACGTTCTGAAGAGGCGGCCAGTTCACCTAAATCGACCTCACCCTCTAGCTTTTGCGGGTCGTATTCCGGCTCATATACAAGTGCTCCCATGGCGCGAGAACCAATATAGGCCAGGCGATCAAGTGGGGTAATCTCATGCCTCGACCAATCAAATCGGCGCTTGAGCTCACGATCCATCAACAGCAGACCCCAGCCATCGGGAAGCGAATCGCTAAAAACGCCGTGCAACCCATCGAATAACGGCGCTTTGGCCAATTGAGCGGTACTGCTGAAACTCAAGGTTTGCGGTGACAGATCAAAGCCTTCGGCAAGCCAGGCAGCGTCGTACTCGAACCAAATTTTATTACCCGTCTCAGCGACTAAAACGCCGACCGATTGATCGTTCATGCTTACTTTGAGCCGATCAATATGCTTCACACCACACCTCGTTGACGTTTTTTTGAGATGTCCTTGACCGAACGAATGGGTTTAGGGAAGAACAGGCCTTCAAGATCCATCGCCATGTCCAGCGCAATCGCAATCTGAACCATGGCCGCCGTGCCGATATGCCCCGTTGTCTCAAAGCGCTTGATTGTCGGCTCTGGCACCCCTGATCGTTCAGCCAGCGTTTTACGGGTCAAGCCAAGCGCCAAACGCGCATCCTTGGCACGCTGCCCAATAGCGGCAAGGATATCGGCAGGAGGCAACAGCATAATAGATAACATATAATCTATTGTACGAAAAATTACCACCTAATAGATACCATGTTACCTATTAATTTCACTTGCCAGTCAGCGCCCAAATTGAACTTCATTTACACGTGTTCCTGCCAGTTTCCTCAGACAGACGGTTTTATGGGCTACGATGCGCTGAACCAATACGGCACCGTTTTTTTCATTGGCATGTCACCCTGGAAATCTTTTGGATTGCAGCATTTCCGCTTCTCTTAAATTTTCCACGGATTGATGACAGTTACCGTGGCAGCTTCATAGGGTGCTGTGTCACGTGACGCCACGATGAACCCGCGCGAGGCCGCAATCGCGGCGATATAGCCATCAGGCGTTGGGAATCCTCGCCCACCATTCTTGGCCGTCACAGCTAGCTCGGCAAAGCGTCGTGCTGCATCAGTATCAAATGGTAATACCCGATCCCTGAACAGCCCCATCAGACCGTCAAGGGTTTGTGCCAGCATGTCCTTGCGTTTACCGGCTGGAAGCGCTCCAATGCCAAACAACAGCTCGGCCAGTGTTACGCTCGTCAGGTACAGTGTTTCGGCGGCTTGATCGTTCAGCCATGCCCGCACGGCTGGGTCCGGCTCGGGCTTCATCGCTTCGGAAACAACGTTGGTATCGAGGACAATCATTCAAACCCCAGCGGCTTGGCCGGCGTCTTGTCTCTCACTTGGTCGAATACCTCAAAATCCTCGTTTGTCAGACTAATTGTACGACCCAGTGCTGCGAGGGCTTCACCCATGCGAACACGTGATTCTGGCTTGACCGCTACCGCCAGAATCTCCCGCACCTCAGCTTCGGTGCTGTGCCCATGAAGTGCGGCCCGCACCCGTAATGCGCGGTGCACGTCGTCGGGCAAATTGCGTACTGTCAACATCGCCATAGAATCTCCTCGTAACAATGCATTCGATGCAGTCATTATTCTG
>JAQTZQ010000046.1 GCA_028687645.1 Rhodocyclaceae bacterium | reverse complement strand
GTCGATGACCTCGATGACGAGGACAATCTCGACATCCGGACATCCCGCAATCCCAGGAACCAAACTATCCCTAGCAATGCGCAGTCCCCATCTTACCCGAGAGTTTGCTCTGTTGTTGCTGGCGCTATGACTGCTCCTTGCGGGGTGCCCTTCTCGCTGGCAATTCGCTTGCCGTCCCCAATAATTCCGGCTTTGAGCCACTTCTTGATAAGGCACAGGCTGAATAAAAATGGGGCACCCGAAAGTGCCCCACTGTTGATTCATTGCTTTGTCGCTTAAGCAGCGACGCCCGGCTTGACCTTGCGAACCAGCTTTTCCTTGATACGTGCGGACTTGCCTGAACGCTCGCGCAGATAGTACAGCTTGGCGCGACGGACATCACCACGACGCTTCACTTCAACCGAAGCGACCAGCGGGGAGTAGGTCTGGAAAGTACGCTCGACACCTTCGCCCGATGAAATCTTGCGAACGGTGAAAGCGGAATTCAAACCACGGTTACGCTTGGCGATAACAACACCTTCGTAAGCCTGCAGACGCTCGCGCGTGCCTTCCTTAACCTTCACTTGAACGACAATGGTGTCGCCCGGTGCGAAGTCAGGGAGGGTCTTGCCCAAGCGGGCAATTTCTTCTTGTTCCAGCTGTTGAATCAGGTTCATGTGAGATCCTTTAATTTATAAACACTTACTCACCGCATTGCTCCTCTCCGGAAATTTCCGTGAGTAGTTGCGTTTCTTCCGCGCTTAACACGCGGTGCGCCAGCAAATCCGGCCGGCGCCTCCGGGTTCTCGCCAACGACTGTTTAAGCCGCCAGCGACGAATTTTTTTGTGGTCGCCGGAGATCAAAACATCCGGCACCTTCGCGCCCTCATAAACTTCAGGTCGCGTGTAGTGCGGACAATCCAGCAAACCACCCACAAACGAATCTTCCACCGCCGAAGCGGCATCGCCAAGCACCCCCGGCAACTGGCGGACAACGGCATCAATCAAGGCCATCGCCGGTAACTCGCCACCGGAAAGCACAAAATCTCCGATCGAAATTTCTTCATCAACACAGCGCTCGATCAGCCGCTCGTCAATTCCTTCATAACGCCCGCAAAGAAGAATCAAGCCTTCTTCACCTGTCGCCAGCTGCATCACCCGCTCATGGGTCAACGGCGCGCCCTGCGGCGAGAGATAGATGACCCGGCTCTTCGCCAGCCCCGCCTCACGCTGCTGCGCCTTGGCGGCTGCTATCGCCTTCTCCAGCGGCGCCGGCTGCATCAGCATGCCTGGCCCACCACCAAAAGGACGATCATCCACTCTACGCCAGGCATTTTCGGCGAAATCGCGAGGATTCCAGCCTTGCCACGCCCAACGCTGTTCTTCCAGCGCCCGCCGTGTAATACCACTCTGCGTTACTGCCGCGAACATCTCCGGGAAGAGCGTAATGCAGTCAAACCGGATCACCAGTCGCTGCCCCACTCCACCTTGATCAGCCCTGCTTCTTTCTCGACAACCAGCACTACCGAGGCGACAAAAGGCAGCAAGCGCTCGGTCTGATCGTCAGCCAGCACGCGCAATACTGAATTGGCACCGGTTTCAAGCAATCCATCCACCTTGCCCAAAATCTCGCCCTGAGTGTTGACAACTTGCAGGCCGATCAGATCGCTCCAGTAATACTCATCGGCTTTAGTCGCCGGTAAAGCATCTCGCGGCAAACCGATCAAAACGCCTTTCATCGACTCTGCCGTCGTGCGATCAGGAATGCAATCCAGCGCAACTACCCAACTCTTGCCCTGAATTTTCAAGCCTTTCAGCCCACACTCCCGCCACGGCTCGCCTTCTCTGGCTACCCACCACTTCGGCACTGCGGCCCAAGCCTGCGGATCGTCACCCAAAGGGAACAACCGAATCCAGCCGAGAATACCGTAGGGGTCGGCAAGCCGCCCCAGCACAACAATCTCGCTGCCGGACACGCTAAAACTTAGGCAGCTTGCTTGGCAGCGTACTGCTTGACCAGACGAGCAGCGGTCGGCGACAACTGAGCACCATTACCCTGCCAGTAAGTCAGACGATCCAGAGCAACGCGCAGACCTTCTTCGTTGGCGGCAGCAACCGGATTGTAGAAACCGATGCGCTCAACAAAGCGACCGTCACGGCGATTGCGTGAATCGGTAACAACCATATTGTAGAAAGGACGCTTCTTGGCGCCACTACGGGCAAGGCGAATAACAACCATCGTGATTCTTTCGTTAGCTGGGAAAAAGACCCAAGATTATATCGCGAAATCAATGAAATACAAGATACCTGCAGGGACATAAAATTGAAGCCAGTCTGCCAGGGACAAAGCATTGTGATAACTGAATTTCGGCTGCTATCCTAACGCTCCTGAAGCGGCGATCTCAAAATGTGGAAACGACCGGAAAAGCCTGTTGCAATACACCCGTCACAAGTTGATTTGGGTCTCTACGTTTGGCTTGACATGCCTTGGGATGATCATCCCTTTCTCTACAATCGCTTCAAGATCAATGACGTCAAGCAGATTGCCTCGTTACGGGCGATCAAATCGCAAGGCAAGCTCTATTACTACCCTGACAAGAGTACCGGTACGCCAATCCCCCTGAGCGAAGTTCCGCTACCCGAGCAGCCCGCCGCCGATATTGACCGTGAATTGGAAGCGGCCATTCAGCTAGAGATCGTTCGTAGCAACAAGGAAAAACATGATCGACTGCGTCAGCAAAAAGACGCCGCTGCGCGTGCTGACCGTGCCTGGGAGCAAGCCGCCAAGGTAACGCGTGAAGCCATGATCGGCATGATGCACAGCCCCAAGCAGGCGGGTGCGCAACTGGTCGATTTATCAAAAAAGACAGCGAGCATGATCACCCAGGGCCAGGAAATTTTGCTTCATCTACTGGGCGACAAGGAAGGGGATGGCCCGCAATTCCATGCATTGAACGTCATGACGTTGGCGATGCTATTGGGTAAAGTCGCCGGACTCAGCGAGGCGCAACTTGCTGAGTTGGCCTTGGGCACGCTGGCTCACGACATTGGCAAGGCCAAGGTGCCGACCCACATTCTGAAAGCGAAAACCCGCGCCAGGCATGAAGAGGACTTTTACCGTCAACATGGCGAATACGGGGTTGAACTAGCCAAAATATCGGGCGCCTTTGGGCCCACTGCGCTTTCCGTCATTGCCGACCACCATGAATATCTTGATGGCAGCGGTTGGCCCAAGGGCAAAACCAACGCCGGGCCGGCGGCACGGATTGTCGCGCTGGTCGATCGCTATGACCGTCTGGGCTCACCAGAATGCCCCGAACGCGAAGCACTGATGCCGGCCGAAGCGCTGGCGCGGATGTTCCGCGTTGAGGCAGCGCGCTTTGATCCGCGCCTGATGAGCCTGTTGATCAAGTTACTGGGCGTGTACCCGCCTGGCACGCTGGTCAAACTTAACGATGAAACACTGGCTTTGGTGATCTCATCGGGCAAGGAAAGCTTACGACCAACGGTGCTGATCTACACCCCGGAAGTCGACAAACGCGAGGCGCCAACGGTTGATCTTGGACAGGTGCCGGAACTCAAGATTGAGGAAGCGGTACGCCCCTCAACGATCCCGGCAGACGTTCTGACCTGGCTCAATCCGCGCCAGCGCTTGTCTTACTTTTTCTCGACTGAAAAGCCCTGAGCAAAAGGCCGCGTTGGATCAGCGCACCACTCGCTCCATGAACCGGCATAAAGTCGCGACCCGGTGAGGCCGGCAATTTCCATCGACAGGACATTGAGGCAAGACGAGACACCTGAGCCGCAATGGTGCACCACCTTTTCAGCGGGGGTGTCACCGAGCACCGACCGCCATTCGCTGCGCAGTTGTTCGGCGGATTTGAACAAGCCATCGGGGCAAATATTGTCGCCAAAAAAGCGGTTGACCGCACCCGGAATGCGCCCGCCAATGGGATCAATAACCTCGTTCTCGCCTCGATAGCGATCAGCGCTGCGCGCATCGACCAGGCACATGCGCTCCGAGTCCATATTGTCCTGCACATAGCCAATGTCGATGGGCCCATGGTTGGGTCGGGCGACAAACGGCTGCGCGGGATATTCAGGAACCGTTTGAGCCACCGCACCCCCCGAAGCCAACCAAGCTTGCCAGCCACCATCGAGCAGCACCACCGATTCATGCCCAAGCCAGCGTAGCATCCACCACAAGCGCCCGGCGATCATGCCGCGCGTGTCATCATAGACCACGACCTGAGTCGTTGGGCCGACACCCGTTTTTCCCATAAGTTGGGCAAAAGTTTCAGCCGATGGCAAAGGGTGACGACCGTTCATGCCGGTCATTGCGGATGACAAATCACGATCACAATGCAGAAAAACTGCGCCAGGCAAGTGACTTTCAGCATATGCCCGCTCGCCATGCGTCACATCTGCCAGCAGATGGCGGACATCAACAATACGCCAATCGGGATTGGCGAGATTCGCCTTCAGGGTCGCCACATCAACCAGCGTGCTGTAGCTCATTTCAGGAATCCAGCCAGGCTTTGGCCTCGTCGGCAACGGCAAATACCTGAACATCGGCATCGACAAAAGTTTGCGACAACCAGGCGCTCCACGTTACCCATTGACTATCGGTGACAACGGCGACGCGCTTGAAATCGTTGGCGTGGGCGCGCGAGAATTTGATTTCTTCCCAGGCGACATCCAGGGTCAAGTCGGCCATTTGTGTCAGATCGAAATAGAGATCAACCGGCCCTTCAAACTTGATCTTGAAATTGACAACTTCCTCAAATTCCTTGTAGTCCGCCAAGGCAAACTCGCCAAAGACGGAAACGCTGACACGGCTAGGTTGGTGGTCGATCACAATCATGATTTTGCTCCGTTGTTGTTTGCTTCAGTTTAACGCCGATTAATCCTGTTCAACCGGGCTGGCGCGGGAAAAGTGCGTTGCAGCAATGCCCGAGAGAATGATCAGGGCAACCGCAATCCAGGCCGAAGCATCGAGTACCTCGCCCCAGAAAAAAGCACCGAAGAGGCTGGAAAAAATCACCGTGCTATAGGCCAGCGCAGCGGAAAGCATGGTTTTACCCCGCGTAAAAGCGCGTGTCATGGCCAGTTGGGCGAGCGTGGCAAAACTGGCGACGCCCAATAAAATCAGCCCACTTTCGAGGTTGACCGTATGAATCTCACCAAAGGACAGCACGACCATGGCGCAGACTGACGCAACCAATGAAAAATAGAACACTGTGCGCATTTCCGGTTCACCGCGCGCACCGAGTTCCCGCACGCTGAAATAAGCCATCCCGGCCAGCGCCCCGGAGCCCAGTCCGATCAGGCCGCCGAGCAACTGTTCGGCATGAAAAGTGGGCTTGAGCAGCAACACGACGCCGATCAACCCGAGCGCCAGCGCCCCGAGAATACCGATGCGCAATTTTGTCCCGGCCAGTGCCAGATAGATGGCCAGAAAAATCGCCGAGGTGTAGTTGAGCGTCACGGCAGTTGCCAGCGGCAACAACGTGATCGCATAAAAATAGGCGAACAGCGCCGAAAAGCCAACTACGCCGCGCGTCAGGTGCCAGCGCCAGTAGGGCGTTGCCAAAGACACACCACGCAGGCGAACCAGCCCGAACATCAGGATCAGCGAAATAAAGCTGCGGTAAAAGGTGATTTCCACCGCCGAGTGGGTCGCTGCGGCAAATTTGACGCAAACCCCCATGCAGGCAAACAGAAAGCTGGCAGCCAGCATCCACAAGGATTGCATCAAAAAGTGCTCAAGCCTGGCCCTGCATCACCCGCCGATAAAACTCGTGGAAATGCTGCATGCCGTCTTCCATCGGGCTTTGGTAGGGCCCGACTTCGTTACGCCCTTCCTTCATCAAGGCATAACGACCGCGATCCATGCGCTCACCGATATCGTCGTCCTCAATGGCCGTTTCCATGTAAGCAGCACGTTCGGCTTCGATGAAATCGCGCTCGAAATCGACGATTTCTTCCGGGTAGTAGAACTCGACCACATTCAGCGTCTTGTTCACATCTTGAGGAATCAGCGTTGAAACAACTAGCACATGCGGGTACCACTCGACCATAATGTTGGGGAAGTAGGTCAGCCAGATAGCGCCGTGTTCCGGCGTCTTACCTTCAGCACCATAAATGTCGCGCACTGCCTTCTGCCAGCGTTCATAAGCCTTGGAACCCGATTTTTGCAGCGAGGTGATGCCAACGCGCTGCACCGAGTACCAGTCGCCAAACTGCCAGGTCAGGTCGTCGCAGGTCACAAAATTACCCAGCCCCGGATGGTACGGGGCAACGTGGTAATCCTCCAGATAGACCTCGATAAAGGTCTTCCAGTTGTAATTGCATTCGTGCATCTCGACATGGTCAAGTTTGTAACCGGTGAAATCGAGCTGGCTGGCGACATTCATCCCGGCAAGATCAGCGGTTGCCGAGCGCGGCCCTTTGAATAGCAAGCCATTCCAGTTTTCCAGCGGGGCTTTGTTCAAATTCAGACAGGGATTTTGCGGAAAATGCGGCGCGCCGATCAGTTGACCGCCGGTATCGTAAGTCCAGCGATGAATCGGGCAAACAATATTGCCCTGCAACGTCCCCGAACCCTGCAACATGATGGCCTGGCGGTGGCGACAGACATTCGACATCTGCCACAGCCCATCATTTCCGCCATTTAAAAGCAGTTGACCGTGATCCTTCCATTCCAGCGAGCGATAATTACCCGCCTCGGGCACCATCAGCTGATGACCGACGTAATTCGATCCGGCATCGAAGAGAAGTTTTTTCTCCTTTTCAAAAACCTTTTCATCGAAATACCAGTCCACCGGCAGTTGGGAAACTGCGGGGGCCAAACGGGACAAATCCGCTACGTCGGACATTCCAGGCCTCCAGCGCATTAAAACGCAGCATTTTACTCCCTCCGTAATTTGACCTGAAGCCCCTTCATAGAGTATTTTCGCTGGTTTCCCAAGACTCACCTGACATGGAACTCTCCCCCATTGCCGACTTGAAATTCGAGACGGCGCTCGCCGAACTCGAAGCCATCGTTCACAGCATGGAGGACGGCAAGCTCGAGCTCGACGCCTCGATCGCCCAGTACCGGCGTGGCATGGCGCTGATGAAGCACTGCCAGCAGCAACTGGCCGATGCCGAGCAGCAGGTTCGCATTCTGGAAGACGGGGAATTGAAAGACTTCAATCCGGCGGAAGCGCGATGAACCAGATTGCTTTCAACAACTGGATGGCGAGCACCCAAATTCGGATTGAAGCCTCGCTGGCACGGCATCTGCCGATCGCTGATTCGATTCCGGCCAGACTGCACGAGGCCATGCGCTACGCCACGCTGGGTGGCGGCAAACGGATCCGCCCACTGCTCACTTGTGCCGCCGGCGAACTGACCGGCGCGCAGCCTGACATGCTGGACAGCGTTGCCTGCGCCGTCGAAATGATCCATACCTACTCGCTGGTGCACGACGACCTGCCTTGCATGGATAACGATGCTCTGCGCCGTGGTCGCCCCACCTGCCACATTGAATTTGATGAAGCAACTGCCCTGCTCGTTGGTGACAGCCTGCAAACCCAAGCCTTTGAGATATTGGCCAACCCAACACTCGGCCAGCCCGCCAACCAGCTTGAAATGATCACCCTGCTCGCCCACGCCAGCGGCTCATACGGTATGGCTGGCGGCCAGGCGATTGACCTGGCCTCGGTCGGTAAAGCGCTCAACCAGCCAGAACTTGAACTGATGCACGCGCTGAAGACCGGTGCCTTGATCCGTGCCGCCGTGCTCCTTGGCGCCTTGGCTGGCCAGCCACTGACGCCCGACGAACGAAAAAATCTAGACCGCTTCGCCAAGCGTGCCGGTTTGCTCTTCCAGGTCATCGACGACATTCTCGATTGCACCGCCAGCACCGCCACGCTAGGCAAGACCGCCGGCAAGGACGAGGCCACCGACAAGCCGACTTACGTTAGTCTGCTTGGCCTCGACGCGGCGCGTCGCTATGCCGATGATTTACGCAGTGAGGCCTTGGCCGCGCTCTCTCCTTTCGGTGAGAGAGCTTCGCGCCTGACTCAGTTGGCCGACTTCATCTGCCATCGGCAATTCTGACATGAGCGCCTTTTCGCTACTGGAAACCATTAACAGCCCGGCTGATCTGCGCCGCCTGGATCGCAAGCAACTGCCCCAGCTCGCAACTGAACTGCGCGCCTTTCTGATCGACTCGGTTTCGCAGACCGGTGGCCATCTCTCATCAAACCTGGGCACCGTTGAATTGACGATTGCCCTGCATGCCGTATTCAAAACACCCGAAGACCGGCTCGTATGGGACGTCGGCCATCAGTGCTACGCCCACAAGGTACTCACCGGGCGCCGTGAAGGTATGAGCTGCCTGCGCATGCACGGTGGCATTTCCGGCTTCCCCAAACGCTGCGAAAGTCCCTACGATACGTTTGGCGTCGGTCACTCCTCGACCTCAATCTCTGCGGCACTCGGCATGGCCCTGGCCGCCAAGCACAAGGGCGAAGACCGCAAAACCGTTGCCATCATCGGCGATGGCGCGATGTCGGCGGGCATGGCCTTTGAGGCACTGAACAATGCCGGCGTGGCCGATGCTGACATGCTGGTGGTTCTCAATGACAACGAAATGTCGATCTCGCCACCCGTCGGTGCTTTAAACAATATTTTGACCCGCCTGACCTCCAGTGACACCTACAACGCCGCCCGTGAAGCGGGTCGCCAGGTCCTGGGTTTGGCGCCACCGCTCCTTGAACTGGCGCGCCGCGCTGAAGAACATTTCAAGGGCATGCTTGCCCCGGGCACGCTGTTTGAAGAATTTGGTTTTCACTACTACGGCCCGATTGACGGGCACGATCTTGAGGCGCTGATCCCGACACTGGAAAACCTCAAAAAGCTCAAGGGCCCGAAGTTCCTCCACGTTATCACCAAGAAGGGGCAAGGCTATAAGCTGGCCGAAGCCGACCCAATTCTTTATCACGGTGTAGCCAAATTCGAGCCAGGCGTCGGCATCAAATCAGCCAAAGGCCCAGGCAAGCTGACTTACACCCAGGTTTTTGGTGACTGGCTCTGCGATCAGGCCAAGGCTGACTCCCGCCTCATGGCGATAACCCCGGCCATGCGCGAAGGCTCGGGCATGGTGCGTTTTTCAGCTGAATACCCTAACCGCTATTTCGATGTCGGCATCGCCGAACAGCACGCCGTCACTTTTGCCGCGGGTCTCGCTTGCGAAGGCCTCAAGCCGGTCGTTGCCATCTACTCGACATTCCTGCAACGCGCTTACGATCAACTGATTCACGACGTTGCCTTACAGAATTTACCGGTCATTTTTGCGGTTGACCGTGGCGGTTTGGTCGGTGCCGATGGCCCAACGCACCACGGCACGTTTGACCTCTCCTTCGTCACCTGCATTCCCAACATGGTGGTCATGGCACCAGCCGATGAGGCCGAATGCCGCCGCATGCTGTCTACAGCCTATGCACTGGACTGCCCGAGCATGGTGCGCTATCCGCGTGGTAGTGGCACCGGCACCGTGCCCGAGTTGGGTCTCGCCACACTGCCCGTCGGCAAGGGAGAAATTCGCCGCAATGGCCACAGTATCGCCTTGCTTGCCTTTGGCAGCTTGGTTCCGGCAGCGCTGGCCGCTGGCGAGGAACTTGATGCGACCGTGGTCAACATGCGATTCATCAAGCCGCTGGATGTGGAACTGATTGTCAAACTGGCAGGGAACCATTCCTTGCTGGTCAGCATCGAAGAAAATGCTGTGATTGGTGGCGCGGGTTCGGAAATTGAGCGAGTAATTGCCGAAAATGGATTGAATACGCAAGTCTTACGCTTGGGTTTGCCTGACCGCTTTATCGAACACGGAGAACAAGGCCAATTGCTCGCCGAGCTTGGCCTCGACAAAGATGGCATTGTGCGATCAGTACGTGGCCGCACAAACCCACAATAAATCTTAGAGAACACAATATGAACTCCCCTGACACCAGCATTCCAGACGTCCAGAACAGCGCAGACACGCGACACATAGCCATCAACAAGGTCGGCATCAAGGCGATCCGCCACCCGGTCAAGGTTCAGGACAAGTCGACCGGCGTTCAGCACACCATCGCCATGTTCAACATGTATGTCGGCTTGCCACACAACTTCAAGGGCACTCACATGTCTCGTTTTGTGGAGATTCTCAACAGCCACGAACGCGAGATTTCAGTTGAGAATTTTGCCGTGATGTTGCGCGACATGGTGATAAAGCTCGAAGCCGAGACCGGCCATATCGAGATGAATTTCCCCTACTTCATCAACAAGACTGCGCCAGTTTCCGGCGTCCAAAGCTTGATGGATTACGACGTTACCTTCATCGGCGACATTTGCCATGGCGAGATTGCCACGTCGGTCAAAGTCGTTGTGCCGGTCACCAGTCTGTGCCCGTGCTCCAAAAAAATCTCCGATTACGGTGCTCACAACCAGCGCTCGCACGTCACCGTCACGGCGAGAACCAACGATTTCGTCTGGATCGAAGAGATTGTTCAGCTAGTAGAACAGGAAGCGTCTTGCGAACTGTACGGCTTACTCAAACGCCCGGATGAAAAATATGTCACCGAACGGGCTTACGATAATCCAAAATTTGTCGAAGACATGGTGCGCGATGTCGCGGCCCGTCTCAATGCGGAAACGCGCGTTGACGCCTATATCGTCGAATCCGAGAACTTTGAGTCGATTCACAATCATTCAGCCTACGCGCTGATTGAGTGTGACAAGAAAAAGCCTGCGGTCCACCCGTAAATCAGTGCCAAAACCAGCCTGATTGCACCGGACGCATGCCACTCCCCAGCTTCGACCCCACCGACTACGCCACTCAACTCGCGGAAAAGCTGGCGACGTTTAAAGAAGGTTTCGCCGCCTTCGGCCTGCCTGAGCCTGGTGTTTTCTCCTCATCGCCCCGTCACTACCGGATGCGCGCAGAATTTCGTATGTGGCATCAAGATGAACGTGTCGATTACGCGATGTTTGACCCGGAGAATCCCAAGCAACCGGTCATCCTTCCAACCTTTCCGGTAGCCACTGAGTCGATCTGTACCCTCATGCCGCTCCTGCGGGAACGCTTGCAGGCCAACGAAATACTCAAACGCCGCTTGTTTCAGGTCAATTTCCTCGCCACCTTGAGCGGAGAAATGCTGGTCACCCTGATCTACCATCGGCCACTGGATAGTGACTGGGAAGCCGCTGCGCGTGCGCTGGCCGGAGAATTGAATATTCATCTGATTGGCCGTAGTCGCAAGCAAAAAATTGTCACCGATCGCGACTGGGTACTGGAAGAATTTGAGTTGAATGGTCGCCAACTCCGCTACCAACAAATTGAAGGCAGCTTTTCTCAGCCTAACGCCGGTGTAAATCGACAAATGCTCGCTTGGGCATGTGAGCAGGCCGCCGCAATCGGCGAAGACCTGGTTGAACTGTACTGCGGTAATGGAAACTTTACGGTCGCTCTGGCACCGCAATTCAATCGGGTACTCGCTACCGAAGTCAGCAAGTCATCTGTCGCAGCGGCGCACTACAATCTCAATGCCAACAATATCGATAACGTCACACTACTGCGCATGTCGAGTGATGAGATCAGCGAAGCACTGGCACGCGAGCGACCGTTCGAGCGCATGAAAGATATCGATCTAGACAGCTACCATTTCTCAACCCTGTTTGTTGATCCACCGCGCGCCGGACTTGATGCTGTCACACTGAATCTAGCGGCCAGCTTTGAGCATATTTTGTACATTTCCTGCAATCCACAAACCTTGCAGGAAAACGTAGCCGCCTTGAACGCTACGCACGACATTTCTGCCGCCGCTGTGTTTGACCAGTTTCCCTACACCCACCATCTGGAATGCGGATTGCTGCTCAAGCGCCGCTGAGCAATTCATTACGGTCAACGGCCAAAACTACGCTATTTTTTTGCTGACGGATGCTCCAGCCAGTAAAGCGCAGTGATCGTCTTACTATCGGTAATCTGACCATTCCAAACTGCCGCTTTGGCATCCTCGGCCGAAAGCTCTAGAACATCCAGAAACTCATTGTGATCGAGCTGTTTTTCACCCGCCAAATGCAGGCCATGGGCAGAAAAAATCTCGATTCGTTCATCTGAATAGCCGATGCACGGGTGCATCACCCCAATGTAGCGCCACTCTTTGGCGACATAGCCGGTTTCCTCCAGCAGTTCGCGTTTAGCCGTTTCGAGAATCTCCTCGCCGGGATCAATCTTTCCTGCAGGCAGTTCAAGGAAAACACGATTCAAGGGATAGCGAAACTGTCGTTCGAATAACAGATTGCCATTTTCCAGAAAAGCCATGATCACAACAGCGCCGGGATGGGAGATGAATTCCCGGATAGATGATTTTCCATTCGGCAAACAAACTTCGTCGCGATTGACCTTGAGCAGAAGGCCCTCAAAAACGCGCTCAGAGGAAATCGTTGTCTCGATTAAGTGATTATCTTCGATCAATTTCACACCCCCAAAGAAAACGCCTCGACCAGCGGGGCGTCTTTTGAACATACCTTAACGGATCAAAGCGAACGCAGAAGTGCGTAGGCACAAAGCGACATAATGACTTGCGGGAACATGCCCAGGAAGGCAACAGCTAATCCATTGGCAGAAATCAGCAAACGCATATCGTTGGTTGCCGTCAATGGTGCGTCATCATCCGGTGCATCGAAGTACATGACCTTGACGACGCGCAGATAATAGAAGGTGCCAATCAGCGAGAAGAACACCGCCACAATGGCCAGCCAGAGATAACCGGCAGCAATAACCGCCTGCAACACCGAGAACTTGGCAAAGAAGCCAATGAAGAACGGTACGCCAGCCATGGAGAACATGATCATCAGCATAATCCCGGCAAACCACGGGCTACGCTTATTGAGTCCCTTAAAGTCAGCGATATTTTCTGCCTCAAAACCGGCACGTGACATCATCAAAATCATGCCAAAAGCACCGGTCGTCATCAGCACGTAGGCAATCACGTAAAACATTGCTGAACTATAGGCATTCAAGGCGTAACGGGCATCTCCGCTAACCACACCCGTCGTGATGCCGAGCAACATGAAACCCATATGAGAAATCGCGGAATACGCCAACATACGCTTCAGGTTGGTCTGGGCAATAGCGGCCAAATTACCGATAGCCATCGACAACACCGACAGCAAAATCAGCATTTGCTGCCAGTCCTGCGCCATGGTGATCATACCGTTGACCAACAAACGCATAACGATGGCAAAAGCAGCGAGCTTGGGTGCCGAACCAATCAACAAAGTGACAGAAGTTGGTGCGCCATGATAAACGTCCGGAATCCACATGTGGAACGGAACAACACCGAGTTTGAAAGCCAGACCGGAAACCAGGAACACCAAGCCAAAGACCATCAGCGTCTTATTGGCACCGCCGCCATAGAGCTTCTCGGCAACACCGGTAATTTCAAGCGTACCCGTCGCGCCATAAATCATGGACATGCCGTAGAGCAGCAAACCGGAAGCCAGTGCCCCAAGCACAAAGTATTTCATGGCAGCTTCAGTCGAGACGACCGAATCACGGTTCATTGCCACCATCGCGTAGAGAGAGAGCGAGAGTAGTTCCAGACCCAAATAGATGGTTACGAAATGATTGGCTGAAATCATAACCATCATGCCCAATGTAGCGAATAAGGCCAGTATGTAATACTCACCCTTGTTCATTACACTGCGATCAATGACATAACCACGCGAGTAGAACAAGACGATGATCATGGTCATATAGAGAAATAGCTTCAGCAGATCCGACATCAAGTCGTCTACGAACATGTTGCTGAAGGTATAAACAATCTCACCGGTACTGGTATAGAACTGTATTGCGGCGCAACCAACCAGCGTCAGTTGAGTTAGCGCAAAGGTGAGCGTCCGGCGACTATCCTTGACCGTTAGATCAATGAGGAGAATGACCAAAGCCATGGCCGCGAGGAAAAGTTCAGGCGCTGCGGGCTGGAGATTGGGGACAACAAAATTGTCGAACATGTCGGCTACCGTTTATTGAATCTTGCTGATGGCAACGTGGCGCAACAGGTCATTGACCGAAGCGTGCATAACTTCTGTGAAGGGCTGCGGATAGAGACCCATCCATAGCGTGCAGATGGCAAGCACGCCGAGTATCAGAAATTCACGATTATTGATGTCGCTGAGTTCTGCCACATGATGGTTGGCAACATCGCCAAAAATCACCCGCTTGTACATCCACAGTGTGTAGGCAGCACCTACCACCATGGAACTGGCAGCAGCGAAAGCAACCCAGAAATTGAATTTGACGGCCCCCAGGATAACCATGAATTCACCGACGAATCCCGAGGTTGCCGGCAAACCGGCATTGGCCATGGAAAACAGCATAAACAAGGCAGCAAACTTCGGCATGGTATTGACCACCCCACCATAATCCGCAATTTGGCGACTATGGACTCGGTCATACATGACACCGATACAGAAGAACATCGCACCAGAAACAAAGCCGTGCGACACCATCTGAACCAGTGCGCCTTCGATACCCATGGCACTAAACATGAAGAAACCCAGCGTGACAAAACCCATGTGCGCGATTGATGAATAGGCAACGAGTTTTTTCATATCCTCCTGAACCAGTGCGACGAAGCCGATATAGACCACCGCTATCAGGGACAGCCCGATCACCAAGCCGGACAATTCATGCGATGCATCCGGTGCAATCGGCAATGAAAATCTCAAAAACCCGTAAGCCCCCAATTTCAGCGCGATCGCGGCCAGCACAATAGAGCCGCCGGTTGGCGCTTCAACGTGGGCATCCGGCAACCAGGTATGTACCGGCCACATCGGTACTTTGACCGCGAACGCAACCAAAAAAGCTAGGAATAGCCAGATTTGCGGACCCAGTCCAATTGGCATTTTGTGCCAATCCAAGATCGAGAAGCTGCCACCCGACTGGATAAATAGATACATTAGCGCCAGCAGGAACAACAACGAACCAAACAGGGTGTAAAGGAAGAACTTGAAGGCCGCATAAACCCGATTCGGCCCCCCCCATACGCCAATGATCAGATACATCGGGATCAATGAAGCCTCGAAGAAAACGTAGAACAGAATGCCGTCCAATGAGGTAAAAATACCATTCATCAACCCGGACATAATCAAGAACGCAGCGTTGTACTGAGCCACTTTCTGCTGAATCACCTCCCAGCCCGCCAGAACTACGATGATCGTGATGAAGCTGTTGAGCACCACGAAGAGCATCGAAATGCCATCAACACCCAAGTGATAATTAATATTGAAACGCGGAATCCAACTGCTCAATTCGACAAACTGCATCGTTCCCAGAGCAACATCAAAGCCAGTCCAAAGCGGGATTGCGACCACAAGACCTGCAATGGCACCAGCCAAAGCCAGCATCCTTGCCAGCGGCGCGTTACGATCTGAACCAGTGGCCAGCACCACCAGGCCGGCAATGATAGGTGTCCAGATTGCGAGAGAAATCAGCGGGTAGTTCGACATGTTATTCCTTGCTCTTCTGCGAGCTATTCACGCTAAGCGCGGTTGATCCAGAAGGTCATCAGCACAAAGACACCGATGATCATCATGAAAGCGTAGTGATAGACGTAACCAGTCTGGAAGAAACGGGTTATGGCTGCAAACCACCCAACAAGCTTTGCGGAGCCGTTGACCATTACGCCATCAATTGTCGCGACATCACCACCGCGCCAGAATGCCTTGCCGAGCACACGAGCCCCGCCCGCAAAGACCACCTCGTTAATTTTGTCAAAATAGTATTTGTTCTCAAACAGCGTGTTGATCCAGGAAAAACGACGCTGAATGGCTGCCGGAATATCTGGGCGCTTCATGTAGAAGAACCAAGATGTCACGACCCCCGAAAGTGCCAGAATAAACGGCAGGGAAGTCAGTGAATGCAGCCCCATGGCTACAGCACCATGGAAATGCTCGGACAGGTGCTCCATGGCAGGATGGGCGTGGTGATCAATGAAGATAACACCCTTGAAATAATCACCAAAAACCATCGGGCCGATTGCGATAAAACCAATAGCAACCGAAGGAATCGCCAACATTACCAGGGGTAACCAGACAACCCAAGGGGTTTCGTGCGGTTTTTGACCGGGGGCAAGCCCATGATGGTGGTCATGCGTAGTCTCTTCGTCATCATGACCGCCATGATGATCATCATGATGAGTATCGTGAGCCCCCTTTCCGAAGCGCTCTTCGCCGTGGAAAACCAGGAAGTACATACGGAAAGAGTAAAACGCGGTGATGAAGACACCGGCCAACACAGAAAAATAAGCAAATCCGGCGCCGGGTATCTGAGAAAGTGCCACCGCCTCAATAATCGAATCCTTCGAGTAGAAGCCCGACAGGAAAGGCGTACCAATCAGGGCCAATGAGCCGATCAGCGAGGTAATCCAAGTGATTGGCATGTACTTGCGCAGACCACCCATGTTGCGGATATCCTGATCATGATGCATACCGATGATGACCGAACCTGCAGCAAGGAACAGCAATGCCTTGAAGAAGGCGTGCGTCATCAGATGGAAGATAGCGACTGAGTAGGCAGAAGCACCCAAAGCGACGGTCATGTAACCCAGTTGTGACAGTGTTGAATAAGCAACAACCCGCTTGATGTCGTTCTGGATAATGCCGAGGAAACCCATGAACAGTGCGGTTATGGCACCAATCACGATAATGAAAGACAGGGCAGTCGTCGATAACTCAAACAGCGGCGACATTCTGGCAACCATGAAAATGCCAGCGGTAACCATGGTTGCAGCGTGAATTAGCGCTGAAATCGGTGTCGGACCTTCCATTGAATCCGGCAACCAGACATGCAGGGGAACCTGAGCCGACTTGCCCATCGCGCCAATAAACAAGCAGATACAGGTAACCGTCATCAGGGAAACTGTTGCCCAATCACGTCCTTCGAAAAGTGATATGGTCGTATTGGCAAATTCAGGCGCCTTCTGAAACACCGTAGCGTAATCAAGCGACCCAAAATGCGCCAACACCAGACCAATACCCAAAATGAAACCAAAATCCCCTACCCGATTCACTAGAAACGCCTTCATGTTGGCAAGAATCGCCGTTGGACGCGTATACCAGAACCCGATCAGCAAATAGGAAACCAGACCAACCGCTTCCCAGCCAAAGAACAGCTGCATGAAGTTATTGCTCATCACCAACATCAGCATCGAGAAGGTAAAGAGAGAGATGTAACTGAAGAAACGGTTGTAGCCAGGGTCTTCCTGCATATAGCCGATCGTGTAGATGTGAACCATCAAGGACACAAAGGTCACAACCAGCATCATCGTCGTTGTCAAGCTGTCAATCAGAAAGCCAACTTCAAAACGGTAATCACCACTAGTCAGCCAAGTGTAGACCGTGCCGTTAAAGGTGTGCCCGGCCTGAACGTCGTTGAAAATCGCCACCGAAGCAAAGAAAGCAATCGCGACCCCAGCGATAGTCACTGTATGAGCGACCCAGCGCGGGATCACCCGACAAAACAAACCGGCAATCATCGCACCAAACAGCGGTGCCAGTGGCACGAGCAGATAGAGTTTTTGCATTTCCATGATTAACCCTTAAGGCTGCCCAGATCATCCACATGGATGCTCTTCAGATTGCGGAACAAGACGATCAGTATGGCCAAGCCAATTGCGGATTCTGCCGCAGCCACCGTCAGGATGAAGAAAACAAAAATCTGCCCGGACAAATCACCCAGGTAGTGAGAAAAGGCAACGAAATTCATGTTGACCGCAAGAAGCATCAATTCGATGGTCATTAACAGTACCAGCAGGTTCTTTCGATTAAGAAAGATACCCACCACACTGATCGCGAAGAGAATCGCGCCCAGTATCAAGAAGTGAGAAAGTGTTAGAGTTAGCATAAATGCCCCAGTGATCAGTCTTTTTCAACCGGCATCTGCAGGACGCGAACGCGATCTTTAGCATTCACAAAAACCTGCTGATTCGGGTTGGTGTACTTTGATTTTTTCGGACCACGATAGGTCAAAACAATGGCTGCGATCATACCGACCAGCAGTACAAGGGAAGCCAGTTCGAAGGGATAAACGAAGTCAGTGAACATCAGCGCACCAATGCTCTTGGTGTTTGAAACACCGGCTGGAACCATCGCTTGAGCGGCAGGCACCTGAAAATACTTACTGCCTAAAACCAAGCCCATCTCCATCACCATCAGCAAACCGAGCACCGCACCAAGGGGCAGATAGCTCCAGAAACCCTCACGAATGCGGTCAATATTGATGTCAAGCATCATGACAACAAACAGGAAGAGCACCATCACTGCACCGACGTAGACCAGAATGATGGCAATGGCCAAAAACTCAGCTTGCAGCAAAGCCCAAATACCGCCACAAGTAAAAAATGCAAGAATCAGGTGCAAGGCAGCATGAACCGGATTACGCGCAGTTATCACACGCAAACTGGCAAAGACCAGAATCGCAGATAAGAAAAAGAAAACGAAGGTTTGAATATCCATCAGAAGGCCCTGTTAGCGATAAGGTGCGTCAGTTTGACGGTCCTGAGCGATCTGATCTTCATAACGATCGCCATTGGCCAGAAGCATCTGCTTGGTGTAGTAAAGATCACCGCGCTTTTCACCGTGATATTCAAAAACACGGGTCTCAACAACAGCGTCCACCGGGCAAGCTTCTTCGCAGAAGCCACAAAAAATGCACTTGGTAAGATCTATATCGTAACGCGTAGTGCGCCGCGATCCATCGTCACGCGGCTCAGCTTCAATTGTAATCGCCATGGCCGGACAGATTGCTTCACACAATTTGCAGGCAATGCAACGCTCCTCACCATTTGGATAGCGGCGCAAGGCATGCAAGCCACGAAACCGGAAACTCTGCGGTGTCTTTTCTTCGGGATATTGGACGGTTATTTTGCGCGCAAAGAAATACTTACCCGTAACCGACATTCCCTTCAGCAACTCCTTGAGGAGGAGGCTGTTGAAGATCTCCTTCATCGAACCCATGATTTTCTCCTCAATTCCAGATAGTGAATGGGGACATCATCCAGACACCCACAACGACAAGCCAAACCAGACAAATCGGCACAAACACTTTCCAACCCAGACGCATCAATTGATCATAACGATAACGTGGGAAAGTGGCTCGAAACCAAAGGAACAAGAAGAGCACAAACGACATCTTCGCCAGCAGCCAAACAATGCCGTCTGGCAGGAAACCCACCGGAGAAAGCCAACCACCAAGGAACATGATCGAAGTCAGCGCAGCGACCAATATCATATTGGCGTATTCCGCAAGGAAGAACAGCGCGAAAGCCATACCTGAATATTCGATATGAAAACCTGCAACAATTTCCGACTCACCTTCAGCTACGTCGAATGGCGCGCGATTCAATTCAGCCGTACCAGAAATCAGATAGACAATGAACATCGGGAACAATGGCAACCAGTTCCATGACAAGAAACTCAATCCCCAGTCGGCAAAACGCCCTTTGTCCTGAATATTGACGATTTCAACCAAATTCAGACTATTTGACACCATCAGGACGCAAATCAGCGAAAACCCCATCGCGATTTCATAAGAAACCATCTGCGCTGCGGAGCGCATCGCCCCCAAAAAGGCGTACTTGGAATTCGAAGCCCAACCGGAAAGGATCACCCCGTACACGCCGATGGAGGTGATCGCCATGATATACAGAAGACTGGCATCAATATTTGCTAGCACCAAGGTATCGGTAAAAGGTACAACCGCCCAAGCGGCCAATGCCGGTGCGATCGAAAGCATCGGCGCAATCAGGAAAATACCTTTGCTGGAACGCCCAGGGATGATAATTTCCTTAAATAACAACTTCAGACCATCGGCGATTGGCTGAATCAGTCCCCAAGGACCCACGCGATTCGGCCCGATACGAACCTGCATGAAACCAATCACCTTGCGCTCTGCCAAAGTCAGATAAGCAACGCCCAGCATCAGCGGAGCAACGATCAGAACGATCTTAATCAAGGTCCAGACGGCAGGCCAAACACCACCGAAAATCCCCTGTCCAAAATTCATCAGTGCGTCCATTTATGCACGCTCCACAGAAATTTGCCCGAACATGTCACCGAGTGCAGCGGTGCTAAGGTGAGCAGCAGCGACCCGAACACAATCTGCTGGCACCGTATTATCCAGTTGAGCTACAAGATGGGCTTCGCCATTGCCTTGGGCGAGACGTACAGCATCTCCAGCATTCAAACCCAGTTTTGCCAATGTATCGGCACAAATTCGAGCCTTAGGCGCTGTTGAATCGGCTGTTTGTTGCAACGCTGGCGCACGTCGAGCCATCGGATCAGCAAAATTGATTGGCACGTCGGTGATTCTTTGCAGACCTTCATTGCCTACGGAGGAAAGACTGATAGTGACGCCATTCAATCCATTATCAAGGCCACCGACAAACTCTGTACCTTTGCCAATCACTTCGTCACGGATCGCTTCACTCGAGTTGTACTCAAAACCATTCAAGTTCAAGACGTTGCCAATCACACGCAGCACTTTCCATGCGGGACGAGCCTCACCACGCGCCTTCACCACACCATTGAATGACTGAACGCGTCCTTCAGTATTGATGAAAGTACCAGCAGTCTCAGTGAATGGCGCAATAGGTAGCATCACGTCAGCGTATTCGAGCGCCGGCGCATGTTTGAAGGCTGACATGAAAACCACCAGATTGGCTTGTTTCAACGCAGCCAACGCGAGTTGCGGATTTGCGCAATCGAACTCCGGTTCAATGCCCATCAGGACATAAGCCTTGCGCGGCTGTTCAAACATTTGACGAGCATTGCCGGCAGAAGGCAATGTACCTGCCACATAGCCACCTAACACATTGCCTGACTCACCGAGGAAACCAACACTGGCGTTAGTCAATCGACCAAGTTCCAGTGCCAATGCATGAATTTGTGTCGCCTGATCCACCTGTGTGGCGACATTTCCCAGGAAGATGGCACGCTTCTCACCATCAACCAGGCTTTGGGCAATCTGCTTGCAGGTTTCGCAAACAACCGCCGCCTCAGTGCCCGAAGGAGCCGCTACACCTTTAATCTCTGCTGCGGCTTTGACAATGCCCGCCAGAGAGACTGCGAGCTGAGAAGGCGCTACAGAAAGGCGTGCGTGAAAATCAATCAGTTGGTCATCAGCGCCAACGGACAATAAACTCACTTTGGTGTATTTTTTGGCTGCCTGACGCAGACGCTGAGCAATCAAGGGGTGATCTTTACGCAAGAATGAACCGACCACCAGCGCACTGTCAAGATCAGCAATCTCAGCCAAACGCATACCCAGCCAAGGCGTACCTGAACGCTTGCTATCAGCAGAGAAATCCTTTTGGCGCGGACGGAAATCCGTATTGCTGCTTCCCAGCCCCTTCATGACCTTACTTAGAAGATGAAGCTCCTCCAGCGTTGATGACGGTGCAGCGAGAGCCGCCAAGGCGTCACCACCATGCTCGCGTGAAACATCCTTCAAGCCGTGGGCCACATAATCCAGCGCGACATTCCAGTCCACTTCACGCCATTCGCCCCCCTGCTTGACCATTGGCTTGGTCAGACGCTCATCAGAATTCAATGCCTGGTAGGAGAAGCGTTCTTTGTCAGAAATCCAGCATTCATTTACGGCTTCATTTTCACGCGGCAAAACACGCATAACTGCATCATGCTTAACCTGCACCACCAAGTTGGCGCCCACAGAATCCTGAGGACTAATCGATTTGCGCCGCTGCAGTTCCCATGAACGAGCGGTATAACGGAAAGGCTTTGAAGTCAGTGCGCCAACAGGGCAAAGATCGATCATATTGCCCGACAATTCTGAGTCGACCGTACGCCCCAGGAAAGTGGTGATCTCGGAGTGCATGTTCCGGTTCGCCATGCCGAGTTCCATGATCCCGGCGACTTCCTGGCCAAAACGAACACAACGCGTGCAGTGAATACAGCGACTCATTTCCTCCATAGAAATCAGCGGGCCCACATTTTTGTGGAAGACCACATGCTTTTCTTCGGTGTAACGACTCTTCATTGGGCCGTAACCGATAGACATATCCTGCAACTGACACTCACCACCTTGATCGCAAATCGGGCAATCCAGCGGGTGATTGATCAGCAAAAACTCCATCACACCTTTCTGTGCTTTGACAGCCAGTTCGGAATGGGTGAACACCTTCATGCCATTGGTTACCGGGGTCGCGCATGCAGGAAGCGGCTTTGGCGCCTTTTCAACCTGCACGAGACACATCCGGCAGTTAGCGGCGATCGAAAGTTTTTTGTGGTAGCAAAAATGCGGGATATACACACCCAACTGCTGCGCGGCATCCATTACCGTGCTGCCGTCGGGGACTTGCGCCGTCTTGCCGTCTATTTCGATTTCTAGCATGTCGCTACCTTGTTGCCAGTTTTTTTAGTTCTATCACTCGGAGGTTTCTTTTCAGGCCTAAACCTTGTGGAAACCGCTGCCTGCCCACTGAACATCTTTTGGGACAAGACAGGACTTGTGTTCAATGTGGTACTCGAATTCTTTACCGAAATGCTTGAGGAAGCTTTGAACCGGCAATGCAGCTGCATCGCCCAGTGCACAAATCGTACGCCCCATGATATTGCCCAAAACCCCGTTCAAAAGATCCAGATCCCCGGGTTTCCCCTGGCCGTTCTCGATACGATGAACAACCTTGTACATCCAGGCCGTCCCCTCGCGACAGGGGGTGCATTGACCACAGGACTCTTCGTAGTAGAAGAACGAGAGACGCTCAAGCGCCTTGACCATACATACCGTTTCATCCATGACAATAACGGCACCAGAACCCAACATCGATCCTGCTTTGCTGATACCGTCATAGTCCATGGTGGTATCCATCATCACATCACCGGGGACAACCGGCGCGGAGGATCCACCTGGAATTACCGCCTTGATCTTGCGTCCACCGCGCATTCCACCGCACATTTCGAGCAAAGTGGCAAATGGCGTGCCAAGCGGGATTTCGTAGTTTCCTGGACGATTGACGTGACCGGATACGGAAAACAACTTGGTGCCACCGTTGTTCGCCTTGCCAAGATTCAAGAATTCTTCGCCACCAATTTTCAGAATAAACGGTATTGAGGCGAATGTTTCTGTGTTGTTGATTGTGGTCGGCTTGCCATACAAGCCGAATGATGCAGGAAACGGCGGCTTGAAACGGGGCTGCCCCTTTTTGCCTTCGATGGATTCCAGCAACGAGGTTTCTTCACCACAAATGTAGGCACCATAACCATGATGGGCGAAAAGCTCAAAATTGAAACCGGAACCAAGAATATTTTGACCGATAAATCCAGCAGCTCGCGCCTCATCAAGTGCAGCCTCAAAGCGCTGGTAGATTTCCCAAATTTCGCCATGCACATAGTTGTAGCCACGGTTCGCACCCATGGCGAAGGCGGCAATCGCCATGCCCTCTATCACCGCATGCGGGTTGTAGCGCATGATGTCGCGGTCTTTGAACGTCCCCGGCTCACCCTCGTCCGTGTTGCACACAACGTATTTATCGCCCGGGAAGGAACGCGGCATGAAAGACCACTTCAGCCCGGTTGGAAAACCCGCACCGCCCCGTCCGCGCAGCACTGATTTTTTTACTTCGCCAATAACTTCTTCTTGCGTAACCTTGTTTTCAAGAATGCGCCGCAATTGCACATAACCACCGCGTGCAACGTAATGCTGAAGCGACCAGCCATTATCACCATCGAGGCCTTCCATCAACAAGCCATTGATTGATCCAAGCATTGCCATTATTGACAATCCTCCAATAGCTTATCGATTTGCTCTGGATGCATGTGGCTACACATTGAACGATTATTAACAATCATCACCGGCGCATCACCACAGGCGCCCATACACTCACCCTCTTTGAGGGTAAATTTGCCATCAGCAGTGGTCTCACCGTAGCCGATGCCTAGCTTTTTCTGCAAGTAGTCACCTGCGTGATAACCACCCGAGAGTGCACATGGCAGGTTAGTACAGACCGTGATTTTGAACTTGCCGACTGGCTTCAGGTCATACATATTATAGAAAGTTGCCACTTCAAAAGCAGCCATTACCGGCATGCTCAAGTACTGGGCGACAGCCTCGATCGACTCAGGCGAAAGCCAGCCATTTTCTTCTTGGGCATGAGCAAGGCAGGCCATCACAGCGGACTGCTTATGAATCGCCGGGTACTTAGCAACTTCCCGAGCGAATTTTTGGAGGGTTTCAGCGGAAAACATCAGCGGTCAATCTCGCCAAATACAATATCTTGGGAACCGATAATCGTCACGACATCGGCAATCATGTGGCCGCGGGCCATTTCATCCATTCCTTGCAGATGAACATATCCAGGAGCACGAATCTTCATACGATAGGGCTTATTCGCGCCATCAGAAACAAAGTAGATACCAAACTCGCCTTTCGGGTGTTCGATAGCAGCATAAGCTTCGCCGGGCGGAACATGGATACCTTCCGTGAAGAGTTTGAAATGGTGAATCAACTCTTCCATATTGGTCTTCATGCTTTCACGCGGCGGGGGAGCCACCTTGTAATTCTCGGTAATAACCGGCCCCGGATTCTTGCGCAACCAGTCGATACACTGCTTAATGATCCGGTTAGACTGGAGCATTTCTTCCATACGAACCAGATAGCGATCATAGCTATCGCCATTGACCCCAACCGGCACATCAAAATCTACTTTGTCATAGGCAGAATAAGGCTGTTTCTTGCGCAGATCCCAAGCAAAACCTGACCCGCGCAACATCGCGCCTGTAAAACCCATCTGTAGAGCACGCTCAGGCGTAACGACACCAACATTAACCAGACGCTGCTTCCAGATCCTGTTGTCAGTTAGCAACGTATGGTATTCACTGTGGTAAGTCGGAAAGCGATTAGTAAAGTCCTCAAGAAAATCAAGCAGGGAACCACTACGATTTTCGTTAATCTCTTTGGCTTTCTTGGCACTGGTCCAGGTCGACTCTTCATACTGCGGCATACGATCTGGCAGATCACGGTAAACACCACCGGGGCGATAATAGGCCGCATGCAAACGAGCCCCCGAAACTGCCTCATAGGCATCCATCAGATCTTCACGCTCTCGGAAGGTATAGAGCGCCATGGTCATGGCACCGACGTC
>JAQTZQ010000216.1 GCA_028687645.1 Rhodocyclaceae bacterium | reverse complement strand
CGATCTCGTTGCGTCCATCGAGGATCGCCATCGACGACGACAGGTCGCCAAGGATTCTGCCTACAAAAAACAAGCCGCTACCCTATCCGCATCGGATTGAAATGGAATCTGACAAAGTAGAATTAATGACTTCAGGTAGATCGCATGTATTCTTTTTCTGCCTCCGACATGAAAAAACCCGATCGGCTATTGCAGAGGCGGGTTCCCTCGCTTTAGCTGTATTTATTAAGCGCCCGCAAGCTGTGTTTCAAATCGGCGCTACGGCAACAATGTATGCCAAAATAATTCTGACGTCAAAATAAATCTCATGGCGTTTGAAGATCAGTACATTTTGCTCGTACTTTTGCCTTAATTTTTTGACCGCTCATAACTTCATGTCCTGTCTCTTCTTGGTGTTTTGCTTGTGACATGACCGCCACTAGAGACGACACCTATCTCAAAGGGCGTTACGTTTGCTCATCCATTCGACATTGACGGCAATACGTTAGGGGGCGGTCATGGGTCGCATCATTTTGGGCATCAAGCGATCACTTGCAGACGCCGGATGTGCTGCGGACAGTTCGGCACCACCTGCTCGATGCCGACCAGCACCACCAGCCGGTGCTCGGGAAAGAAGGCTGCGACCGGCCCCTCGTCATGCACGGAGGCCCGGCCATTCACCCGCAGACCGCCACCGTCGTTGAAATCAACAAAGAGGCAACCAACCTGCGAAAAAAAGGGCGCTGCTTCAATGCGCGTCTGAAAAGCCTCGGGATTGTGATCCCAAAGCAAACGCGCCTTGCGTGCCGAGTCCCACAATTCAGCCGTCTGCCAGTGTTGCTGGGTGGTCTGCTCGCCCTCGTGGAATGTTGCATGATCCATTGCCATTCTCGCTCCCGGAACACCCAACAGGTTCGCCGAAAGTGCGCCCTGTGATGTCGAAATCGGGAGGGTATTGGCCGTTCATGAAGTCAGTCTTAAGCTAAAGTCGGAAACCTGCCAGTTTGGTATGCAGAACAAATCCTCTGGCAATCTTGCTCAAAATTTGGCTCAAATTCGGCGTCGACCGTGGTACTCCTGCGTATTCCGTCGCATCCTCAATGGCGGCTTTGCCTACTTGCCTGACTTGCGTTTATCGGGAGCGGGCGGCAGGGGGAATTCCATTTCCAGGCCATTGTTGGCCACCCTGACCTTCCACTCCCCATCGGCATTCGGCACGGTATAGACCGCATACCACGTCGGACCCAGCGCCGGCTGCAGGTGGGCATACAGATCACTAGCGAGATGGTTGACACGCTCCGGGGGGCTGCCTAGTTGCTTTTGAATACCGCTGTAGCGATCTAGTCTGGTAAAAATATAGCGCGTCAGCCAATGATTTTCCGCCGTCCGCTGCGTTAATAAAAAGACCATTTCGCGATTGGCTACGGTAAAAGTCACATCGGGATCATCGTGCCCGCATAAATATCCCCGGCTGTGCGCGACACCTGGAACGTAGCTGCCCCAGGTGCTACGCAGGCCGAGCGGATTGGTGGCGCGAAAATACATCTGATCACACTGCAGCGGCCATGACAGCAGGAACTGCTGGTCGCTGCTAAAGGTGTCGCGCAGGCGTTGATCCAACACAGTGAATGCATCGGTATTTTCCAGCATGGGGGGTGGTGCGTCAGTCATTCTGACCAGCCAGAGCGACGGGCTGCGGAAATTCTCATAGTCCTTCTTCAGCGCCTCCGCCATTTCTTCGGCACTGCGATCCCGCGTCAACCAGTTCAACGCATCAAGGCCTACGGCCAAGGCAAAAAGTGCGTCGCTACCCGTGCTGCCAAAACCGTTGGTTGCCGTGTTGGCAAGTGCTGCCGTGTATATCAGACTCGTTCCAGAGTCATTTTGTGGCTTCACCGCTGCTGGCGTCTCAATCTCGGCACGTTTAGCCTTGAAAGCATCGATATAGGAAAGATGGAAAGCATGGCGAGCCAAATTTTTCAGGGAATTGGCTTGAATGTCCGTTCGCTCCCGATGCGCAGCGGAAGTTTCATGCGCTCGCAGCCAGTCCTCATCGTGTCGCGGCCCCTCCCAGGGGGCAGCGCCGGCCATGCCGGGTAGTATGAACACGCTCAGCAAGAGAGTGGCTGAGTAAATCAATTGATGTGTCTTCACAAATTGGCCCTCGCCCAAAAAAAGAAACTACCCTCACGAACCGTCACCGTGCTTACCGAGTGGTTACGAATAAATCAGCACATCCTTAACGAGCCCGGCTTCTTCAAGTCCTGTGAAATGGGCTTGTTGGCCTTCGTTTGGGTGGTGCTCCCAGGTACATGCCGGCGTCAAACGTCTGTCGTTGGTTTAGCAATTCGTCACCGTCGAGGCGCTCTGCCAAGCTCTCCAGGTCGTTGTTCGATACCCCGATGGCTGCAAAATGCGCGCGCCAGGTGTTGACCACCCTGATGACTTCGACGACTTGAATGGCGGCCTCGGCTGGCTGAAACCCAAACGCATCACACTGGGACATCGCGTTGGCCAGCGTGGATGCTTGTCCGTCTGCGCCGCAGATAAACTCTTGATAGCCTTGGCCGGCGTTGGTGGGGAGCACGTCATACGCCGGCGCCAGCCGCAGCCGTCCATTGGCCTTGGGGTTCACGACTAAAAGGGCGTGGTTCTTCTCATGATCGTCGGTGTTATCGACCAGGATGTTGAACACCATGCGGCGAAACAGCTCTTGGGCATCGGCCAGATGCGCGTCGCCTTGGCTGACACCGATTCTTCGAAGGATTCTGGCCAGTTGCGGGTACCCCATTTCCGGCTCGGCACCGGACGGCGTGGCCGCCCGGATAGCGGTGCCCGCCGAGATGCTGTGAATTCGCCGACCCGCTATGCGGTCGAATCGCCGAATGGCCAACGCATTTGCCGCTACCAGGTGAATGACCTGGGTCTGGGCGACGTTGATCCCCGCCTGGGCTGCTAACGTCATGGTTGCGTGCTCGATGAGCGGCGCGTCGACGTACTCGTTGTTGAAAAACTTAATGACCCACTGCTCGCCATCGATGTCGATAAGCGCCTTGGGCTTCGCGCCGCCTAAAGGGCTGCCACCCCCGGCAATGATTTTGGCTTCGAAAGTCGTCAAGGCATCGCCGGCTTCAATCTTGGCTACAACCTCGCTGAGTTCCTGGGCTTGTGCCAAGCGTGGCAGAGGGCCGCCTTTTCGGGGGAGGTAGGCGCTGGGTGAGGTCGAGACCCCTAACGCACCGAAGCGGTCATCACCCGCGTAATAGAGCAATTCCATCAGCGAGGTGCGCTTGGGTTTGTCGATGAACCGGATGACTTTTTCACCCCAGCGGTCCGGGCGCGCATCATCCACGGCACCGACGGCGCGGGGCGCGCTGGCGCTCAGTCGCCCAGGTGGGGAGAACTCGTTGTCCACAAGGGGCAGGTCCTCGCTGAGTGCGAATCCATTGGCCAGCCAGTCCCCTGCGTAGTGGAGCGAGACGCCCTTGCCCGCGGCAACCAGCTTCAACGCACCCACGTAGCGAGGCGTCGGGCCGCCCAGGTACCAGAGGTACAAATCATCCAGGCGCATTTCAGTCTTTTTTGCTGTTGTTGGGGGTTTCTGCGCGCATGCGGGCGTCTGCGGAGGCCTGCGCACGGGCATGGCCGAGCGCTACCGCTTCTCGGACGTTCAGCTCAAGCGCGCCCAAATCCTGTTCTGGTGCCGCCAGGTTTCCCAGCTCCCCATCCCGGTTGATCAGCCACAAGGCGCTTGCGATGATGCCGATGCTCACTGACGGGTCGCCGGCTTCGAGGCGCTGGAGCGTGGAGAGAGTGACGCCCAAGCGCTTTGCCCAGGTGCGCAGCGATTCCTTGCGGCGTAAGCGCGCCACCGCCAAGTCGGCACCCAGTTTCTGGAGTGCGCCCAAGGTGGCCGGAGGCAGCTGTTGAATGGCTTTGGTGGATTTTGACATA
This sequence comes from Rhodocyclaceae bacterium, assembly GCA_028687645.1. Lineage (GTDB taxonomy): Bacteria > Pseudomonadota > Gammaproteobacteria > Burkholderiales > Rhodocyclaceae > Azonexus. Next base: position 1,731 of record JAQTZQ010000216.1, on the reverse strand, counting down.
CCGATATAGTAGTACAAAATTTGGTGCTTTGTATTGTTTTATAGGTACGATCTGGTACGGAGACTCGTCTTAACAGGCCTGGCTTCGGCCTAGATTCCAGACAGTTTCAGACTTGGCCGCGACAACCGACTAATTGAAGAGAGTTTTTCCTATCCCGAGGAATTCGATCTGGCCCGCTACGATGGGGAGGGACGTTTCGCTTTTCGCTTGGGCAAGCAGGTACTGCTCGCATTCAAGATCGGCAAGCAGGTCGGTCGCCACTTGACCGAATCGCCGCTATCACTCGATCAACAGGTCGTGGAAAGCGAAACCAGCCTATCCATCACCGCGACCGTAACCGATTCCATGTTACTGCATGCGTGGTTACGTGGCCTGGGGGATGCAGTTTATGAGGTAACCCTCACGCTGTGCTGACCCTTGTTGAAGGTAGCGCTATATTTTCTTGAGTCGTTCAATCTCGGCATAGAAGGCAGGGGTCAGCGCGCCGATCAGGGTTTCAATGTCACGAACCTGATGCTGAACGGTCAGGATGGCGATGCCTTCAGGAATGCAGTCATAGATCAGAAAGTGTTTGCGGGCCGGCACCATCAAAAATGGAGCTGAGCGATGATGACGCAAACGGCCCAGTTCAGGATTCATGACAAGCTTCTGGATGACTGAATAAAGATCAGCCACATAGGAATCGGCAATCTCTTTTCCCCACTCTCGAAGAGATCGCGCATGGATGTTTCGCAGGTCCAGTGCCGCAGTTCGAGTCAGAAAAAACCTTCCAATTCCCACCTGCCTACTGCCAGCCATTTTTTTCCTTCAATTCAAGCATGGCCATATCGGCGGCAAAGTCACCGCCAGAAATCAACATGCGGCCAGCCGCCACATCCTGATAGCCTGCAAGAATCGCATCCTGAAGCAGTTGCCCATCACGCCGTTCCATATCGCGGCGAATCAGGTCACGCACATATTCACTGGGGGTCTCATAAAGACCAGCTTTCCCCACCATGCGCTCTACAAATTCGGCCAAGGGCTGCGACAGGCGAGCATTGATACGTTCGTACATAGACACCTCACGAGTTGCATTAGGCTTAATTGTCGCACCAAAAGACATGGTTGTCGCAATAGATGCCACAGAAGAGCAGTAGCAAATACCTGCAGGCGCGCCAGTTCCGTTTAGGTGGCTAACAGACCTGGCTTCGGCCTAGATTCCAGACTATGCGTCTCACGGCTTGAGACAAAAGAATGGATCGTGGATTGAGCTTGGCCGGTTGAATCAGGCGCATGATCGCGGCGGCAAGATTGCCGTCATGCAATCCCGTGAGCAAACTTGCTCAAAATTTGCCTCAAATTCAGCGTCGACCGTGTCATGCACCTGTAAGCAGCAGCGACCAGTCGATTTTCTCCGTGTCCTCTACGCTGCCGAGTTTTCAGCATTCGTATATAAGAAATTATCCAGCGCTTGCGGATCGCACGCTTTGGCCGCTTTCAATAAATCATTGACAGCCAATTTGTAGGCCAACCACTCATCTGCTACGCGCGGGTCAGCCTGATCGATGGTGCCCGGCGGCAAGCTTTCTATTTGCAAATCATTGCATGCGCACGCATAAGCAGCATCTAACCCGGATCTTGCACAAATAGGGCGAATAACGCGATAAGTATTTGATAAAATTGGAGTTATCGAGAAACCAATTCGTAAAAAATGCCTACCTGTATTCGCCCAGCCTTGAATTCTACGCCGGA
>JAQTZQ010000045.1 GCA_028687645.1 Rhodocyclaceae bacterium | reverse complement strand
GTCAAGTCCTACTACCCGGCTGACTTCCAGGGTAAATACTACCTGGCTGGCGACGGTGCGATCCGTGATAAGGACACTGGTTACTTCACCATTACCGGGCGTATCGACGACGTACTGAACGTTTCCGGTCACCGCATGGGTACGATGGAAATCGAGTCTGCCTTGGTTGCCAACCCGCTGGTTGCCGAAGCTGCCGTTGTTGGTCGCCCGGATGACCTGACCGGTGAAGCCATCGTTGCTTTCGTTGTGCTCAAGGGCAATCGCCCGACCGGTGACGACGCCAAGCGCATCATCAAGGAACTGTCTGACTGGGTTGGCAAGGAAATTGGTCCGATCGCCAAGCCGAAGGACATCCGTTTCGGTGACAATCTGCCGAAGACCCGTTCGGGCAAGATCATGCGTCGTTTGCTGCGTGGTTTGGCCAAGGGCGAGGAACTGACGCAAGACACGTCTACGCTGGAGAATCCGGCAATTCTCGAACAACTCAAGGGTTAATCGAGGCGCAAGTCAAATCAGGGGTAGCGGGCTTGCCACGCTACCTCATATCCAATAATGGCAAGGAGGAGACAATGGTTACCCAAAAGGTGACCTCCAATGTAAGTCTTAAAGACTGCATGCCAACGGCCGGCACGCTTAGCGTGTTGGCCGTTTTATTTTGGGTTGCCGCATGAAACAAGCCAGTCCCACGCGGCAACGACTAGCGGCACTCAGTTTGATTGGCGCCCCACTACTGACTTTCCCCCTGCTCAGTTTGCCGGAAGGAAATTGGATTGGGGTTCCGGCACAATTTTTCTATCTTTTTGCCGTCTGGGCCGGCCTGATTGCGCTGGCCGCCTGGGTTGCCGAACGCAAGGACAAATAGGTGCTATCCGGCTGGTTCATCCTGTTTTTGTCCACTGTCTACATGGCGATCCTCTTCGCTGTCGCACGCTTTGGCGATGCGCGTGCCGATGCGGGCAAATCCATTATCTCGGCCAATGTTTACGCGCTGTCACTTGCCGTCTATTGCACCTCCTGGACGTTTTACGGCAGCGTTGGACGCGCTACATCGGGCGGATTATCCTTCCTGACCATCTATATTGGCCCAACGCTGATGCTGTTGATGACCGGCGTGATCCTGAAAATGATCCGCATCAGCAAAGTGAACCGCATCACTTCAATTGCTGATTTCATTGCCTCACGCTACGGTAAAAGCCAATTGCTGGCTGGACTGGTCACGATCATCGCCGTAATTGGCGTGGTGCCTTATATTGCATTGCAGCTCAAAGCAGTTTCCGCCAGCCTGGAAGCGTTGCTGCATGAATCCGGATCGGATTTTTTGCCTTGGTGGCTTGATTCCACCTTCCTGATCGCGGCACTGCTGGCGGTCTTCACCATTCTCTTTGGCACCCGTCACCTGGATGCCACTGAACGCCATGAAGGCATGGTCGCCGCTATCGCCTTTGAATCCGTTGTCAAATTATTGGCATTTCTGGCGGTCGGAGTATTCGTAACTTACAGTATGTTCGATGGACTCGGTGAGCTTTTCCAACGCGCCGCAGCCAGCCCCGAACTGGCGCGTTTGCTGCAAACGGACGCCAGCCGTGCCGGAACGTGGACGGCGATGATTCTGCTCTCCGGTTTAGCCATCATTTTTCTGCCGCGTCAATTTCAGATCATTGTCGTTGAGAATGTCGATGAGTCGCACCTCAAGCGCGCCGTTTGGCTCTTTCCGCTCTATTTGCTGCTGATCAATATTTTTGTTTTACCCATCGCCCTCGGCGGCTTGCTGCATTTTCAGGGTCAGCCCTTCAACCCTGACACCTTTGTCCTCACCCTGCCACTGGCGCGCGGTGCCGAAATGTTGGCATTGCTGGTTTTTATCGGCGGTCTGTCTGCAGCTACCGGCATGGTGATCGTAGAAACCATCGCCCTATCAACCATGGTTTGCAACGATCTGGTCATGCCCTGGCTGCTGCGCTACTCGCGCATTGGCGAGCGCAAAGATCTCTCGCGTCTGCTGATCGTCATCCGGCGCGCAGCCATCACCCTGATTCTTTTACTTGGCTATGTCTATTTTCGGGCAGCCGGAGAAGCCTATGCCCTGGTCGGTATCGGCCTGATTTCGTTTGCCGCCGTCGCCCAGTTTGCCCCAGCCATGTTTGGCGGCATGTACTGGAAGCAGGGCAATCATGCCGGCGCCGTTGCTGGGCTGCTCGGTGGTTTTTCGGTCTGGCTGTATACCCTGCTGCTGCCCTCTTTTGCCCGTTCCGGCTGGATCGGCAATGGTTTTGTCGAGAACGGATTATTCGGTATCGCCGGGCTCAAGGCACAGGCACTCTTTGGCTTGGGCGGACTGGATGAAATTTCTCACTGCCTGTGGTGGAGTCTGCTGGTCAATCTTGGGCTCTACATTGCCGTTTCTTTAACCACCAGACCAGACGCCCTTGAGGCCGGACAAGCCGAACGCTTCGTCGATGTCTTTCGTCATTCCGGACGCGAGACCGACACGCGCCTGTGGCGGGGACGCGCCTCGATGGAAGAACTGCTGAACCTGCTTGAGCGCTTTCTGGGCAAGGCTCGCACCCACAAGCAACTGGGAGCCTATGCCCGCAAGCGGGGCACAACGAGTTGGCAGAAACTGCCAATCGATGCCGGACTGGTGCATTTTGCCGAAGCCCAACTCGCCGGTGCCATCGGCTCCGCCAGTGCTCGGGTCATGGTTGCTTCCGTCACACAAGAAGAGGATATCGGACTTGAGGAAGTGCTCGACATTCTCGATGAAGCAACACAGGTTCGTGCCTACAGCCGTAACCTGGAGGCCAAATCGCGTGAACTCGAAGCCGCCACTACCGAGTTACGTGCCGTCAATGAACGTCTGCGTGAACTCGACAAGATGAAGGATGACTTCATCTCCACCGTCACTCACGAGCTACGTACGCCACTGACCTCGATCCGTGCCCTCTCCGAAATGTTGCACGAAGACCCGCGGATGGAACTCAGTGATCGCAAGCGCTTTCTCGGCATTATTGTCAGCGAAACGGTGCGCCTGACGCGACTGATCAATCAGATTCTCGATATGGCCAAGCTCGAATCCGGGCGTGCGGAATGGACCACCAGTGAAGTTGATGTCCGTGAGGTGATCCGCGAAAGCATGGACTCACTGGAGCAGTTATTCCGTGAAAAAGGCGTCATGCTGACCGGCGAGTTGCCGGAGACCTGTCCGCTGGTCATGGCCGACCGCGACCGGCTGACGCAGGTCATGATCAACCTGCTCTCCAATGCCGTCAAGTTTGTGCCCGGTGAAACTGGCAAGGTTCACGTCAGGTTGAGCGCCGACACTGAACGGGTGCGGATTGTAGTCGGTGATAACGGCCCGGGTTTAACCGCGGATGAATGCAATGTCATTTTTGAAAAATTCCGCCAGGGTGGCAATACGATGACTGACAAGCCACAAGGGACAGGACTCGGGCTGCCGATCAGCCGGCAGATTGTGGAATATTTTGGTGGTAATCTCTGGGTTGAAAGTGAGCCCGGCGCCGGAGCAAACTTCATATTCACGGTACCCTTGCCGGGACCGGAAGAACAACAGTAGGGAGACAAATAGCATGGCCCATAAGATTCTGATTGTTGATGACGAACCCAACATCGTCATTTCACTTGAGTTCCTGATGAAAAAGGAGGGTTTCGAGATTGCCGTTGCCAATGATGGTGAAGAAGCGTTGGCCAAAGTCGCCAGTTTCAAACCCAACCTCATGTTGCTTGACGTAATGATGCCGAAAAAATCCGGCTTTGAAGTCTGTGAGGCCTTGCGTGCGGATGCCGCCAACGCCGATTTGCAAATCGTCATGCTGACCGCCAAGGGCCGCGATACCGAAGTGGCCAAAGGCCTGGCGATTGGCGCCGATGCCTACGTCACCAAACCTTTTTCGACCAAGGAACTGGTCGCCAAGGTGAAATCGATGCTTGGTATCGCCTGAAGCAGAATCTTACGGTCGACGGCCAAAACAGGCCAAAATTTATTCCAAATCAGTTCTGGATATAAGCCATGAAGGCAAAATACCGTTTCGCGCTAGCTGTCATTGTTCTTGGTCTGCTCATGACCGGGCCGTTTGTCGTTACCTCGCTGCTCGTCTGGCTCGAAATGAAAGAGGCTGAGCGCAACATGCTCACCGACTTGCTGCTCTCGCGCCTGCCGGTCGGGACCATCATGACCCTGTTTGGCTTTGTCATTGGTGTTGCCGTACTGCACAAACTGTTCAAGCAATATGTTGAAGGTTTGTTGCGCATGGCAGAAACCTTGCGCATGATGCTCAGTGCCAATCGCAATTTCCGCGTAACACCGGATGGCCCACCAGAGGTTCAGCAACTAGCGCGTGCCGCCAACGATCTGGCGCAGCAACGCGATATGCTGATGGACGATGTTGATGCACAAATTTCCAAAGCCAAGGCCTCGGTTGAAGAAGAAAAAAACCGCCTCGCCGCCTTGATGTCTGAATTGGCTCAAGCCGTTGTCGTGTGTAATCTGGATGGTCGAATTTTGCTTTACAACAATCGCGCGCGCCTGCAGTTCAAGGCGCTTGCACAAGGGCCGACCTCAGTCTCCGGTGGCGCCCTGATCGGTCTTGGCCGCTCGATTTTCTCAATTCTTGAGAAAAACCAGGTGCAGCACGCGCAGGAAGTCATCACCCAGCGCCTGAGTGCTGGCAAAACGGCAATCTCGAATTTCATCACCACGACTCGAGGGGGGCAGCTATTGCGCGCCCAGATGGTGCCGGTGCTTTCTGCCGCCGGGGATGAAACAAAAGCCATGTCCGGCTATGTGCTGACCGTTGAAAACATCACGCGCAGCATGGAGCAAGAGGCCAAACGCGATCAGGCGCTGCATTCGATGACCGAAGGCAGCCGCTCCTCGCTGGGCAGTATCCGCGCGGCAATCACCAATCTGATCGACTACCCGGATATGGAAGCCGAGTTGCGCGAGCGTTTCGTCCGTGTCGTTGATGACGAAGCCGCCCGCATGAGCCAGCGCCTTGATCAAACCATGGCCGAGTTCTCCGACTCTATGAAAACCCGCTGGCCGCTGGAAGACATTCTCGGCATCGACGTCATTGCCGCCGCCCAGCGCCGCATTGAAGACAAACTCAAACTGCCGATCAAGACCGAAGAACTCGACGATACGCTGTGGGTCAAAGCCGATAGTTTTTCGCTGGTCTTTGCCCTGGTCTTCCTCGCTGCCAAACTGCAAGACCATTACGAGCCGCGCGAACTGCGCTGCCGCCTGAGTTCTGAAGGCAAGCTGGCTTACCTCGACCTGATCTGGGCCGGTGCTGCGATGTCCTCGGAAACTTTCTATACCTGGGAAATGGAAACCATGCAGGTCGATGGTGAGAGTTCGCCGCTCAGCCTGCGCGATGTGATTGATCGCCATGGTGGTGAAATCTGGTACCAACGTGAAAAAGCGGCCCACCGCGCCTTCTTCCGTTTCGTGCTGCCGGTGGCCACACCCGAGCTGGCGCCGGAACAGGATGAGCGCACCCGCAGCGCCAACCGCCCTGAGTATTACGACTTTGACCTGTTCAACTTTGCCGATAAATCCATCGACCTCGACCGTAAACTGAGCGACCTGACTTATACGGTTTTCGATACCGAGACGACCGGCCTGGAGCCTTCCAAAGGGGATGAAATCATCCAGATCGGTGCCGTGCGCGTGGTTAACAACCGCCTCTTGCGCCAGGAGGTTTTTAATCAACTGGTCGATCCTGAATGTCCGCTCAAGCCCGAGTCGATACCGATTCACGGCATCTCCGAAGACATGGTGCGTGGTCAGCCAAATATTGATATCGTCCTGCCGGCGTTCCACGAATTCTGTGAAGATACCGTCCTGATCGCCCACAACGCCGCTTTTGACATGCGCTTTCTGCAACTCAAGGAGAGCCGTACCAATATCCGTTTTACCCAGCCGGTACTCGATACCTTGTTACTCTCTGCCGTCATTCATCCCAACCAGGAATCACACAAACTCGATGTCATTCTTGAGCGTCTGGGCATTGAAATCGGTGGCCGCCACAATGCGCTGGAAGACGCGCTGGCGACTGCTGCTGTCTTCCTCAAGATGATTCCGCTGCTTGAAGAGCAAGGCATCATCACGGTTCGTCAGGCACTTGAAGCCTCTGAAAAAACCTATTTTGCCCGTATCAAGTACTAGCTTGCCCTCAACTTTGACCTACGCCACTGAACTCGCATTCCCTTGCAAAAAACTCGCCAGCACGGAGGTTGCTCTCAAGGCATTGGCCGATTTATCAGCCGCCCCTGCCCTAGCCCGCCAACTCAGTGATTTTTCGCACCAACTGGCACGCAGCGGGCTCGATGGCGAAGCTGCGCCGCGTATCATTTCGCTCCTTAATGACCGGTTGACCGCAAGAATCATCGAACTGACGGCCAAAAAACATCGCTTGCCACCCGGTGCGTGGTGCTGGCTGGCGCTAGGCTCCGAAGGGCGCCACGAGCAAACCTTTGTCACCGATCAGGACAACAGTCTGATTTTCAGCGCAGTGGATGGTGAAGAAGCCAATGCTCTGCGCGAACTGTTCCTGCCCTTTGCCCGAGAGGTCAATCAGCACCTCGCAGCTTGCGGCTTCAAGCTTTGCTCGGGCAATATCATGGCCGGTAACCCGGCATGGTGCCTGTCATTGGACGAATGGAAAACCCAGTTTATCGATTGGGTACGCCGTCCCGAACCGACGGCTTTGCTTAATGCCAGTATTTTTTTCGACCTGCGCCCGCTTTATGGAGACCCTGCGTTAGCCGAAGATTTACGCACATTACTCCTGGCCATGACGACCGATACGCCGGCCTTTCTCCATTTGATGGCCGCCAACGCGATTCAGGCGGAGGTGCCACTGAGTTTTCTCGGAGAGGTGAGCGATGGGGGCAAAAGCGGCGATGGCATTGATCTAAAAAAATACGGCAGCCGGATTTTTGTCGATGCTGCGCGCATTTTTGCGTTGGCCCATGGCGCACGCTCGGTTAACACCACCGAACGCCTGCGCGAGGCCGGCGCTGCCAGCGGGTTAACGACAGACGAGTTGCTTGCGGTCAACGCCGCTTTTGCCCATATTTTGCGCCTTCGCCTGGAGCATCAATTGAACGAGATTGCTGAAGGCGGCGAAGTCGGTCATGGCATCCGCATGGCTGTTTTACATGACCTGGATAAAGCGATTTTGCGCGAATCACTCAAACAAGCCCGCCGCCTTCAGCAGCGTCTCAAATTAAACTACGCACTTTAAGAATCCATTGAGGTTGTTGTGACTACCGTAGACCAAAGCATTGCCCAGACCGAAGCCGCCTTACGCAAGGAAGGCCGCCAGCGCATGGCCGGGGCAACCATCAATTTTTTAAAAAAGCACGCACCATTCAACAAAATGACCCGCGATGCCCTGCTGGACTTTGCCCAAAAGGCTCAACTGGCCTTTTACCCGGCCGGTAGCACTATCGTCGGGCCGGATTCCGGCAATGTGCGTTATTTTTACCTGATCGAATCCGGCAAGGTACAAGCCCGCCAGGCCGGTGAAGTCACCGTCACCGAATATTCCATTCTCAGTTTGAGCGCCGGTGAGAGCTTCCCGATTGGTGCCGTCACTGCCGGTCGCCCATCGACCAACAATTACGTCGCCGTCGAAGACACCTTCTGCTACCAGTTGCCCGCCGATGACTTCATGGTGCTGATGACCACCAGCCCGGAGTTCACGCTGTTCTGCACGCAATACATCGCCAGCCTGCTCAACCAGTCACGGCAACAACTGCAACAACAATTCGCCCAACGCGCCAGCGATCAGCAAACCCTCAATTCGCCGTTATCCGGCATCGGCTCACGCAATCCGGTCACGGTCACCCCGAATACTCCCGTTCGCTCCGCGATGGAAACCATGTCGCAAGCCCGGGTCGGTTCTCTGGTGGTGATCAGCGAAGAGAGAAAGCCTGTCGGTATGTTCACTCGCTCAGACCTGCTTGATCGCGTCCTGCTGGCAGACTTGCCGCACAGCGCACCAATCAGCGAGGCGATGTCCACCACCCTGTTCATTCTGGAAGAACAGGCCACCGCTTACGATGCCATGCTGGCCATGGCGACGCATGGTATTCGTCACATTCTGGTCAGCGATGCCGAAGGCAAATTGACCGGCGTGGTTTCCGAACGCGACCTCTTCGCCCTGCAACGCGTTGGCCTGCGCCAGATTCGCCAAAGTATTGAAGAAGCAATCAATGTCGACGCCCTGCTCCAGTCCGTCACCGACGTTCGCCAGCTTTCCTTCAACATGCTGGCCCAAGGCATCGGTGCCGAGCAACTGACCCAATTCATCTCGGCGCTCAACGACGCCATCACCCGCCGCGTCATCCAGCTCAATCTCGACAAACACAATTTTGACGGCATCGATTGGGCGTGGCTGGCTTTCGGGTCGGAAGGCCGCGACGAGCAAACTTTCAGCACTGATCAAGATAACGGCATCGTTTTCATCTGTGACGACGCCACTGCATTGGATACCCTGCGTCAGCGCTACCTGACCTTTGCGCTGGACGTCAACAAAGACCTCGACCGCTGCGGTTTCCCGCTGTGCAAAGGCAACATCATGGCCAGCAATCCGCAATGGTGTTTGTCGCTGGAAGAATGGAAGGATCAGTTCAGCCAGTGGATTCGCCAGCCGCATCCGGATGCCCTGCTCAACGCCACCATTTTCTTCGACTTCCGCCCGCTGTTCGGCAAGCACGACCTGGCCGAAGCCATGCGCCGTCACTTATTGCAGCAAACGCAATCAAGCCCGATGTTCCTGCGCGCTATGGCCAAGAATGCGCTCGATGTCGAGCCGCCGCTGGGCAAAATTCGTGACTTCCTGACCGATCTCGAACCGGGCCAGCCCGGCAAGATTGACCTCAAAAAATATGGCTCACGAATTTTTGTCGACGTCGCCCGCATCTACGCACTGGCCAGCGGCGTGCACAACACCAACTCAGTGCAGCGTCTGCGCATCGCCGCCAAGCGGCTCAATATCCGTGAAGATGAAATCAACGCCGTGCTCGAAGGCCTCGATTTCATTCAGCTCCTGCGTCTGCAACATCAGTACCTCGAAGGCGAGCCTGGCGTTCAGGGCAACAACCTGATCAGTCCGGACAAGCTGAACGAACTGGATCGCCGCATTCTCAAGGAATCCTTCCGTCAGGCGCGCAAGATCCAGACTCGCCTCAAACTCGATTACCAGGTGAACTAAGGTGCTCGGTTTAAAAAAACTTTTTCGGAGCAAGTCAGCAGCCAGCAATTTGCCTGCGGATATCCAGCAAGCGCTGACTGATTGGCGCGCGGCTCCCGCTGCCAAACTGGCCGAACCACACTATCACACGCGTTACGTGGTCGTTGATGTCAAAACATCAGGCTTTAATCCGGATCAGGATCAGTTACTCGGCATCTCGGCCATCGCCCTGACGCAAGGCGGCTGTATTTTGCCGGACGATGTCATCTCGCTCGATTTTTCCGATCAGGAAACTGAAAGTGTTGCGGTCAACCGCCAATTAGTCGCCTTTTTGCAATTCACCGCCAAAGCCCCGCTGGTCTGCTACCACTCGCCCTTTGTCAGCGCGTTTCTGCACCGTGCCTACAAGGAAAACCTCAGTCTTGATTTCCAGCCCGAAGCCATTGATCTGGCTTGGTTACTGCCCTCACTTTTTGAAGACAAGGCACAAAGCGTACAACCGCTGGATCACTGGCTCGAAGCCTTTAATATGGAATCTGACGGGCGCCGAGACTCGATGGCCAACGCCCTGACACTCGCCCGCCTGATGCAACGCCTGCTGGTACGGGCAACAGATAAGGGAATCGATACCGCCAGTAAACTGGTCGACGAATCCATCGCTGCCCTTGCCCTGCGCCGCGCTTTTTAAGTTATCAGCACCGTGGCATCCTCACCCCGGATCAAGAAATACTACCTCTATTACACCGGATCGTTTCTGGCATTTGTCGGCGCCTTGGCCTTACTCGAAAACCACGGCATGCCGCCGCGATGGATTGGTTACTCATTTCTTTTCTTCACCATTTTCATGTACGCCGCCATCGGCGTCATGAGCCGCACCTCGGATGTCTCCGAGTACTACGTCGCCGGGCGGCGTATCCCCGCCTTTTTCAACGGTATGGCCACCGGTGCCGACTGGATGAGCGCTGCCTCATTCATCGGTCTGGCCGGCACCCTTTACCTCTCCGGCTTTCAAGGGCTGGCCTACGTCATCGGCTGGACCGGTGGCTTCGTCCTGGTCGCCCTGCTACTTGCCCCCTATCTGCGCCGCTTTGGTGAATACACCATCCCTGATTTTCTCGGTGCTCGCTATGGTGGCAATACCATTCGCCTGGTCGCAGTCGGTGCGGCAATTCTTTCGTCATTTGTATATGTTGTTGCGCAGATTTATGGGGTCGGCGTAATTACTAGCCGCTTTGTCAGCCTGCAATTTGAAATCGGTGTTTTCGTTGGACTCGCGGGCATTCTCGTCTGCTCATTCCTCGGCGGCATGCGCGCCGTCACCTGGACTCAGGTGGCACAATATCTCGTCCTGATTGTTGCCTACATGACACCGGTGGCCATTCTTTCCTGGAACGTCACGGGTAACCCGATGCCACAGGTGGTTTATGGCAAAGTCCTAAGCCATGTCCAGCAACTGGAAGAAAGAATTTTCAACAACCCCACCGAGGAAAAAGTCAGGCAGCTTTACCAAGACCGCGCCGACAGCTATGCCCAGAAGATCATGCAACTGCCGGAATCACTGAATCTTGAACGGGAAAATTTATCCAGCGAGATCAATCGACTCAAAGCCGGCGATTCACAAATGAAGGATGTCGTCGCCCTCGAACGCTTGCGCCGCGAACTCCCGCAAGACCCGGATGCGGCCAAGATGCGTTGGGAAAGCGCCATGTTTGTCGCTGTCGAACGTGCCAAACCCCCCATCCATCACGGTGAAGCGTTCCCGGCAAAAAATGCTGAAGAGAATCTGGCGCAACGAATCAATTTTATCGCGCTGATTTTTTGCCTGACCGTCGGCACCGCCTCTTTGCCGCACCTGCTAATGCGCTACTACACCACGCCCACCGTCCGCGAGGCGCGCGAATCAGTTTTCTGGGCACTCCTTTTCATCTTGCTGCTTTACATCACCGCCCCAGCCTATGCCGTTTTTGCCAAGCACGAAGTGCTGACCAATCTAGTTGAAATCCCCATTGCCCAACTCCCCAGTTGGGTCGCAGCATGGAGCAAGGTCGGGCTGGTCAGTATTGAAGACATGAATCGCGATGGCATCCTCCAGTTTGCCGAACTCTCCCTCAACCCGGACGTCATTGTTCTTGCCACGCCGGAAATTGCCGGCATGCCTTACGTCGTCTCTGGCCTGGTCGCCGCTGGCGCACTGGCCGCTGCGCTATCTACCGCTGACGGACTATTGCTGACCATCACCGGCGCCCTTTCGCACGATGTGTATTACCGAATTTTCCGCCCACAGGCTTCCACTCAATTTCGCCTCGTAATTTCAAAATCACTACTATTGATTGTCGCCGTACTCGCAGCCACCGTGGCCGCCGAAAAGCCAGGGACCATTCTCGCCATGGTGGCCTGGGCCTTTTCCATCGCTGGCTCAGCCTTTTTCCCGGCGCTGGTGCTCGGTATTTTCTGGAGCCGCGCCAATCGTCAAGGCGCCGTTGCCGGCATGCTAATCGGTACACTGGTGGCTGTTTACTACATCCTCAGACTCGAAATGGAACACATTCCCTGGCTGGCTCATTCCGGAATCCATATGGATCCCTGGTTTCATGTGCAATCCACTTCAGCTGGTATTTTCGGCGTTGCCAGCGGTTTTTTGACGATCATTATCGTCAGTCTGCTTACCCCCGCACCTGACGGTCAAGCCCAAAAATTCCTTGAGCGCATTCGACGAACCGCAAAGGCAGATTAGTCATGCACCTGAGCGAGCCCTACTGGATCAAAACCAGGCGCCTGACAGGCCTGCTACTCATCATCTGGATCACCATCACTTTTTTACTCAGCTGGTACGCCGACTGGCTCAACCAATGGCAGATCCTCGACTTTCCCCTTGGGTTTTACATGGCCGCTCAAGGATCACTCTTTATCTTTCTGCTATTAATTTGGATCTACAACCGCAGCATGAGAAGACTCGATGCCGAGTACGGCATCGACGACGAGTAAGTTCAAATCATGCTCACCTTCAGCCTCAGCGCCCTGCGCTCGATCATTGAATTAATCGGTCTCGCCCTGGTGGGTCAAGGCATGCTCTATATTGTCGCCGGGCGCCATCGCGACAAAAACCCAATCTATCAATTTTTTGCCCTTTTAACCCGTCGACCGCAACAACTCGCCGCACGCCTGCTACCAAGCAATGTTACCCCGCTAATCAGCGGCTTATTTTGCTTCCTGATGCTGTTCAGCATCTGGATAGCGCTAGCTTGGCTGCGAAAGTTGCTTTGAAGAAGCGTTTCCCTCTGCTACAATGCGCGCCTCTTGGAGCGGTGGATGAGTGGTTTAAGTCGCACGCCTGGAAAGCGTGTGTAGGGTAATCCCCTACCGCGGGTTCGAATCCCGCCTGCTCCGCCAAGACACCTCTGCTAATTATTTTTTTAGCTAATTTGATAACCCCGTTCAACCTCTGTGTTGGCGGGGTTTTTCTTATATAGTTATCACCTTGGCACAATACTAGCGGAGGAATCACGATGGAACTCACGACCACCCCCTCAATAGAGGGTCGCAAAGTAATACGTTACTGCGGTATTGTTGCCGGTGAGGCCGTTCTTGGTGCGAATGTATTCAAGGACATGTTTGCCAGCATCCGTGACATCGTTGGTGGTCGTTCCGGCACCTACGAAAACGAACTTCGCAAGGCACGCCAAATTGCTCTGGATGAACTAGCTGAACAGGCCAGCGAATTAGGTGCCAATGCGGTCTTGGGTATTGACCTTGACTATGAGGTACTAGGAGAAAAGAACGGTATGCTCATGGTGTCAGCCAGTGGTACTGCCGTAGTGGTCGAATAAGCTGTCGAGCTTTCTATTGCTCCTGCCTCACTTCTGATTTGCCTGGACGGACATCAGACTTGAATTTTAGCCATAAAAACTGAGCGATTTAAATCGATGGAACGTTGCCCATGGAGCGAAGGCTTCGACCTTTATCGTCAATACCATGATGTTGAGTGGGGAGTCCCTCTGTACGACGACCGCGCATTATTTGAACTACTTATATTGGAAGGCGCTCAGGCGGGTCTTTCCTGGTCAACTGTCCTCAAAAAACGGGCACACTACCGAGTCGTGTTTGATAATTTCAATCCGGTATTGATTGCTTGCTACGACGACCAGAAGGTTGCCGAATTATTAGCGGACCCCGGTATTATCCGGAATCGTGCCAAGGTGGCTGCCAGCATTCAAAATGCCAAAGCATTCCTGACAATCAAAGCGGATGGTCAAACATTCAGCGACTTTCTTTGGCGCTTTGTCGATGGCAAGCCGGTTCAAAACCACTGGAAATCGATGGCGGCAGTACCGTCAAAGACAATCCAGTCGGATGCGATGAGCAAAGCGTTGGCTCATGCAGGGTTCAAGTTTGTTGGTTCGACAATTTGCTATGCCTTTATGCAGGCTTCCGGAATGGTTAACGACCATCTGATTTCTTGTCCACGACATTCGGAAACAAAGGCACTATCCTCGCCCTCGTAACGCTTTAAATTTTGGCCTATGTCATATTTGTAACAAGCTGATACAAAGCGTTGCAATGCCAATAAGGTCAGGATGTCCACTTGATGTAAAGATACTCGCTCTGTCTAACACCAGATAATTTACGTAACCAACACACAGGAGATTTGGCAGAATGAAAGTAAAGTCTTCAATCGAACGTGGTGCAGAATATCTCTGCACCAAGCTGGGTGATGTTGTAACCGCCATTGAACAAGTCGCCGTAGTCAAAGGATTGGCGATGTGGGAAGTTGAACGCAAAATAAGCGCAGGCATCAGGAAACGACTGATTGTGTCGGAGCGCCAACTGGTTTCACTGCAGCCATCCGCTGCTGGGGCTTAGTTCCAAGAATCCAACCTGAGACGGAAGCAGGAAGGCAGGTAAATGCCGGCCTTCCTGCGCTGTGGCGCTACCTTACCGGCGACGGCTTTTCCAACTCGTTGCGCAGGTTTTCCTTAAGTACTCAAGCGCACGATCCATGTGGGTGTCAGGAAAATTTGGATCCTTGTCGGCCAGATCAAGCTCAGCCTCAGGCATTAAGTCCTCTAGCCACTGACGCCGCAGGTCTTCGCGGCTTTCATGCGGAGCGTGGCTGTCGATGAATTCGAGCACCGCTTTGATGTTGAAACCTGAAGCACGGAAGGCGCGAATAATTTCCTGACCTTCGCGCAGCAGCAGCTTGGGTTTGGCCGGGAAGCCGGTGGCGATCAGCAGAAAAACCGTCGATACCACCGCCGGATCATCGCCATCGCCCTTGGTCACGCGATGCCACTCCTGGGCGACCAGGCGCTCGTAGTCACGGTTGTCTTCGTCGATGTTTTCAACGACAAAAAATGGCTGGCTGGATTCGCCGTAGAGCAGGCTATCTGCCGTGCTGGCAGCCTTGCGAATTTCCGGTAAATCATCGGTGATGAAACGCTGCATTTCCTGCTGGCCAAGTTGCTGGAATTCAAGCGGCGCATTGGCCAGGAAAGTCTTGAGGCGGGCCTCATCCAGTTTGCAGCTCTTCTTTTTAATCGCCTCAATCAAGCGAACAAAACCAGAGCGCGTTGGCATTTTCAAATCGGCATTTTCAGCGAAAAGTACCAGCATGGCGCTGCGCAATAGCGTACTGGTATCGCCGCACAAATTAACCTGATCGACCGGCGCGCCCATTTTTTTGGCCAGCCAGAGCGCAAAATCAATTTCCTGCTGGCAGGCTTTGCGGTATTCAAAAGCGACGCGGTAATCGGCCAGACTGAGCGCGGAGGCCAACGAATGATCGTTCAGAAAATTGCGCTGATCTTCGGCTGTAACACCGTGACCACCAATGATTTTGGCGTCCGGCATGGCGTGCAGGCGCTTGATCATGTCGGAGCCGCCCTTGGAGTGCGAGAGCAGTGATTTGTCACGCAAGGACAGCGCAGCACGGTGCAAATCGCTGCCGGAAACATCTTCAAGATAGAGGCTGATCAGATTGACGATACGCTGACGGGCCGATTCAAGATCAGTTCGCAGATGCGCTGTGCCAAAATAATTGGCGATCTGAACCATGCCTTTCGGCGCATCGGCCAGAATCGTCTTGAGTGATTCCGGCGCTATGACATTTTGATCAATGGCGTAGCGCAGCACCTTTTCAAAATAAGGGCGGCCATCGACCTGAGCCAGTGCGGTTGAAACAGTGGCCATTTAAATTGCCGATTCTTCCGTGTCGACCGCACCAGTTTGCGGCGTCTCCTGCGGCCCGGCTTCGACCAGCAGTTGCGCCTCAATCAAACGCTGCCAGCGATCACGCAGGGCCATGACGATTTGCTCGAACTCGTCCTCCAGCTCATGGCGCAGCACCCAGGCAGTTTCCATCCAGTCGCCATCGGCAATCTCGGCACGCGTGACTTTTGGTTTACTACTGGCAATCGCGTCACCAAAGCCTAGCGATTCATCGATTTCTTCGAGACGTTCGGCAAGCAGCGTGATCGACTTGATGCTCTCGAATGCTTCATGATCGAATTCAAGGGTGAAGGTGCCTGCCGTCGCGAAATGCAGAATTTCTTCGAACCTATCCTGAAAATAATCAGCCAGGGTTTCGTAGCCGCCTTCCAGATTGGCAATTTCTTCGAGATATTCGCCCACCGTATGCGAGTCGCGGTGGATGACGGCATTCATCATCGCTCGCAGCTTTTCGCCGGTGCGGTCACCGTATTTCTTCTCCAGCACGATGGCGCGGGCGAATTGTTCCGGCGTCACCACCATGTTAACCAGCGATTCTTTCGACGAGTCAAACTCGCGCATGACGGCCAGCAGATCCTTCGGCGGCATCTGGTCGAGCACAGCCACCAGCGCGTGATCGCCTTCTGTTTCAGCAATGGCGACCAGCGCGCGCTCGGCGCCTTCAATGTCGCCAGCCAGAATGAGTTGCAGGGATTCAATAACAACGGGGTGCTTCATCTGTTTTCCTTTACCAATTTCGCTTGATCAGTTGTCAAGCGAATCAAAGCCCTGCTCGGCCATCCATTCGGCGCCTTGTTCACGCAAATCGCCGTCATCCTCGTCGTCGCTCTCTTCATCCGATTCTTCAACCGGCGGCGGGGCATCGGCCGAATCATGGGTGCGCAGATATTCGAGGCCGGCTGTGCTGACCAAAAACTCTTCGCCGCCTTCGCTGGCCAGCGTCAATTCAATCAGCGGCAGTGCCCAGGCGGCGATGGTGAGGTGTTTGGCCAGCTTGTTCCACGACAGGAAACCCGCCTGCCATGGCTCGCTCAGAACCAACGCATGCAAGTGCTGCGGCGATTTGACAGTAAAGGCATCGTAAAAAGCGACGGCAACCATTTCCGGACTGAATTCGATCATCGGCAGAATGGCCGGCAGCTCCTGACGTTTGATTGCCAGGCGTTTTTGCAGAACCGACTTACCTTCCGAATCGGAAACCAGATCATCGATTTCCGCCGAGTAACTTTCCATCAGTTCGGCAAAATAACGGGATTTTTTCATTGTGTAACTTTCTGAATGTAGGCGTCCCAGATTTGCCGGGCAACGGGCAGCGGATCGTCGATCAGGCTGCGGTGACGGAAATCGTCGTAGGCTTTGCGTCGATCAATATCGAACAAAACGTCGTAGGCTTCCTGAACCTCACGAAAGCGCGTTGGCGCATCCGGGGATGAATTTTTATCGGGGTGAAACTGGGCAGCTTTCTTCCGGTAAGCGGACTTGATCAGGTCGGGCGTTGCGTTGGGCGAAATGCCCAAGGTTGCGTAATGGTCTTGCATCAATATTCCTGCGGTTAATGCGTCGGAAATTAGTGGGAAAGCGCTTCGCTGCGCGCCCAAGGATTGAGCAGCGAGACCCCGGTGGAAACGAAATCCGAAACGTTCCGCGTTACAACTGTCATCCCATGAACCAGTGCGGTGGCTGCGATTAGCGCATCACGCTCCGCTCGCGGGTCAGGAATGTGGAGTTTCGCACAACGCAAAGCAACGGCGGTATCGACCGGCAGCACACGCCCTTGAAAAGCAGGTAGCACATGGCTTTCCAGCCAGGCACGCAGCAATCCACCTTGCATCGGGTCGCTGCGCTCTTTTTGCAGCACGCCCGTTTCCAATTCAAGCACGGTGATCGCTGACAAGAACAAACTGCCGGATGAAACGCTGCTCGCCCAGGCCACTACGCTGCGATCAGCCTTGCCGGTTTTTGCCTTGCGCAATTCCGAGACGACATTGGTATCGAGAATAAACATCAACTCAAGTCCACCTGGCGCGTAAATCTTTGCGCGCGCGGCGCTTCAAAATCAACCTCATCCATCCCCGGCATGGCCAGCAGATCGACAATACTTGGCGTGCCACCTACCAAGCGTTGATACTCTTCGATTGAAATGAGAACATGCGCAGGCCGCCCCCTATCCGTTATGAACACGGGGCCTTCATTAGCCGCTTTTTTGGCACGACTAGCATCTTGGTTGAACTCACGACTGGACAAGGTAGTGATCATGCGACCTCCTTACAGAGTAGATATGTTACTACATTTAAACCATCCAAACAAGGCGAGCGCGCCATGACCCATCATGCACCGCGCATCCTGTCGCTGATTCCACCGATGACGCAGTTGAATGTGCCCTATCCCTCAACCGCCTATCTGACCGGCTTTTTGCGCTCACGTGGATTGGCTGCGACGCAGGATGATATTGCCCTGAAGTTGGTGCTTGAGTTCTTTTCACCGAGCGGGCTAAAAGCGGTACGAGTTGAAGCTGAAAAAATCCCACAGCGCAAACAATCTTCAACAATCACCTTGTTTCTTGAGCAATTCGACCGCTATGTGGCCACTGTGACGCCGGCCATTGCCTTCCTGCAAGGCCGCGACCCTTCGATTGGACACCGCATTTGTGGTCGCAATTTCCTGCCAGAAGGGCCGCGTTTTGAATCGCTTGATGCCTACATCGACGAAGAAGGCGGCGACCCGCTGGCCTGGGCCTTTGGCGCGCTCGGCGTGCAGGATAGGGCGCGGCATTTTGCCACCCTGTATCTGAACGATCTGGCCGATGTGTTGCGTGAGGCGGTCGACTCACGTTTTGAATTTGTCCGCTACGCCGAATCGCTGGCTCGCAGCCAGCCGACTTTCGAGCCGCTGGTCAAGGCGCTTGCTGCACCGGCAACACTGGTTGATGAGACGCTAAAAAATCTGACCATTTTGGCGGTTGACCGTAACAAACCGACGATTGTGCTACTTTCCGTGCCCTTCCCCGGCTCGGTCTATGCCGCATTTCGCATGGCTCAGGCGATCAAGGCGCATGACCCGGAAATCATCACCGTACTCGGCGGCGGCTGGGTCAATACCGAATTACGCCAATTGAAGGAGGCGCGGGTCTTCGATTATTTCGACTACGTCACACTCGATGACGGCGAACGCCCTATCCTGGCGCTGCTCGAACACCTTGATGACAAACGGCCACGCCTCAACCTTGTCCGTACTTATGCCCGTGTCGATGGCAAGGTTCGCTACTTCAACAACAGCGAACCGGATGTGCCTTTTGCCGAAGTCGGCACCCCAACCTGGGACGGCCTACCCCTCGACCGTTATCTGTCGCTGCTCGACATGCTCAATCCCATGCACCGCCTTTGGTCAGACGGGCGCTGGAACAAACTCACCGTCGCCCACGGCTGCTACTGGAAAAAATGCAGTTTCTGCGACGTCAGCCTCGACTACATCGGCCGCTACGACGGTGCGCCGGCCGCACTATTGGTTGACCGCATCGAAAGCATCATCGAAGAAACCGGCCAGACCGGGTTCCACTTCGTCGACGAAGCCGCGCCGCCCAAGGCACTGAAGTCACTGGCTGACGAACTACAAAAGCGCAACCGAGCCATTTCGTGGTGGGGCAACATCCGCTTCGAAAAATCCTTCACACCTGAGTTATGCAACCAGTTGGCCGACAGCGGCTGCATCGCCGTTTCCGGCGGCCTCGAAGTCGCCTCCGACCGCCTGCTGACGCTGATGAAAAAGGGGGTTTCGGTCGATCAAGTCGCCCGCGTCACCCGTTCCTTCAGCGAAGCCGGCGTGCTCGTGCATGCATATTTGATGTATGGATTTCCGACGCAAACGGTTCAAGACACCGTCGATGCGCTCGAATACGTTCGCCAGCTGTTTGCCGAAGGCTGCATCCAATCCGGCTTCTTCCACCGCTTTGCCTGTACCGTGCATTCCCCAGTAGGCCTCAACCCTGCTGAATACGGCATCAAGCTCAAGCAACTACCGCCAATTACTTTCGCTTCCAACGACGTTGAATTTATCGACCCAACCGGCGTTGATCACGACATTTTGGGCGTCGGGTTGAACAAGGCGCTATACAACTACATGCACGGCATCGGGCTGGATGCGAATGTCCGTAGTTGGTTCGACGTCAAGGTACCGAAATCAACGGTGCCAAGAGATTTCATAGCAAGGGCACTAGCCCGTCAATAAGGCGCCCAGCCTCTGCATAATTTCAGCAAATAGAGGACGGGCGCCGATATTTTCCTGAGCACAATCAGCTTGCAGGAGGACCAAAAAATTCAGGGCTTTTTGGCCGTCGACCGTAACAATTGAGCGCTCGATCAATTCTTCTAGCAAACAGCCAAACGCCCTGACCTCAATACGTTGCAGCGCCTCGGCCTGCGGCTGATCTGCGTGACTGAAGAAGGAAGCCGCGCCGAAATCACCCAGCAAGGCCTCACCATCGGCAGCGTGCAGAATATTGTGCGCGTACAAATCACCATGGACGATGCCCTGCGCGTGCAGGTGGCAGGCTGCGGATGCAATGCCGAGGGCCAGGCGGATCGCGGCGCTCAGGGTAAAACGGGCGTGATCGGGATAAACATCGCGGGTGCAGGAATCGAGGCTAGGCGGCCCGGCCAGGTTGGTGAAACCATGCTCAATCAGCGCCATCACCAAACCATCAACGTTTTCTGGATGCGCTTCAATCTTGCCCAAAACGGGAATCAGATTGGGATGCGTACCGGCGCTGATGCAGGCATTCATTTCATGGCCCGGCAAACCATCACTGGTCAGCGCACCTTTGAATAACTTCACGGCAACCTGCTTTTCCGCCATTTCTGCTTGATGAATCACCCCGGAAGCGCCCTCGCCCAGTTGATGCAGCAACTGCAACTCATGCCAGGCAATGCGGGCAATCGGCGTCTGCGCGGTGTTTTCGCAAAACGGGTTGCCGGCGTAAGCCAGCCAGGAAAGGCGCGGCAGGGAGAACAGCCAATCGGGAAGCGCAGCAAGTTGGTTGGCAGCGATGCGCAGCAATTCCAGGCGCTTGCAATTGGCCATCTCTGGCGGCAAGGACTGCAAGCGGTTGCCCGCCAGCATGAGTTTTTGCATTTGGCTGCAATGGCCAATTTCAGCCGGCAGTTCGCTGATCTGGTTATCGGTCAGAATCAGCCAGCGCAATTCAGGTGGCAGCGCTGCGGCTGGCACAGACGAAATCTGATTCGCCTTGAAGCCGATCATGCTGAGTTGCCTACATTGCCCCAGCACCGCTGGCAACTCGGTGAATTGGCTATCAGAACAAAACAGGATGCGCAGACGGCGCAAAAGGGGTAGATCATCAGGCAATTTACTCAGTGCATTGCCTGATAAATCGAGAATCTCCAGCGTCTCGGCAAGTTCAAAAATCTCGTGCGGAAATTCGCTCAAGCCGCAAGCCAGCTTGAGCCGCCGACTCCCCACCAGTTCTCCGGCACGTAATTGTTCAAGTGTGTTCATAGAATTCGATGACGTTAAAAAGCCCGCACCAGGCGGGCTTTTTAACGTCTAAACCAGGCTGGATGCCTACAGCAGATCTGCCGGGATGTTACCGCCGTTTTCAGCCAGCTTCTGCAATACCGTCTTGTGCAGCCACATATTCATCTGGGCTGAATCGGCCATTTTGTCAGCCGGGCATGCCAGTTCGCCAGCCAGTTCCTTGCGCGCTGCAAGGCTGCTATCCAGACCCAGCAATTTCATCAGGTCAACAATCGAGACTTTCCAGTTGAGCTTTTCAGCATGAGCACCAGCCAGCGCTTCCAACTTGGACAGGACATCAACAGGACTGATTGCTACAACAGCAGGGGCTGCGACAGGGGCTGCTGCCTCAACAGCGGCAGGAACGGTAGCGGCAGCAACTTCTGCTACCTTGTCGTCACCAAAACCCAGTTTGGCCATGATATTGCTGAAAATTCCCATAGTTTTTCCTTTGACGTTTGATTTAAAAACGGCACAACACTCAATCAGAGCATGAAACCTTTCTCATGGTAGCGCTGTTTATGGATGAGAATTGTGAATTTTATGTAGCAGAGGTTTTACCTTCAGGACGGCATGCCATGTTTCAGGAAAAAGACACTCCCCCATCAATGACGAATCGCGGACTGCGCGTCGGGCTGATTTTCGCCCTCGCCGCCGAGCGCCTGAGCGCCTACTACGAACACGGTCAATGGCTGACTGAAGCCCAGGGTGCGAGCCTCGCCGCCGACTGGCTGCGACACTCCAAACTGACGATTGAATTCAAGGAACGGCGCCAGCTTTCCACCCTCAGCGATCAGTTTGCCAGGCAAATCGCCGCCACCTTGTCGCGCGAAGCCGGGCTTTACACCGCCCATGAAATGATGGAGTCGCTCGATCCGAACTATCATTCGGAGCTTGCTGAAACGCTCATGGTGGAGTGCGAACGGCTGCTCGACGATATCGCCATATCGACAAACACTGACACGATTTAGAATGCTGCACGAATACAGCCTCTATCAATCAACAACCCATTGAACCTCGACTACGCCACTCTCGACGCCCTGCGCACCCATCACCCAGCCTGGCGATTGCTGCGTTCTGAACATGCGCCGCTGATTGCCAGCTTTTTGCAGCGCGCATTCATCGCGCCCAATGTGCGGGTTCTGCCCGCCGCCGATTTGGCAGAAGCGCTGGAAGATGAATTGTTTGCCTTGCGCGAACGCCTGGGTGCAGATGCCTTCCCCAAACCGGCCAGCGACTATCTGAACGACTGGGCCAACCCGGAAAAAAGCTGGCTGCGCAAGTTCTATCGGCAAGGTTCGGACGAGGCGCAATTCGACCTGACCCCGGCCACCGAGAAAGCCATCGCCTGGCTCGGCTCATTAACTGAGCGCAGCTTCATCGGTACCGAATCGCGTCTGCTGACACTGTTTGAGTTGTTGAAACAAATGAGTGAAGGCAGCCAGACCGACCCCGCGCGACGGATTGCCGAGTTGCAGGCCCGGCGCGATGAAATTGACGCTGAAATGACCCGCGTTTTAAGTGGCGACGTGCCCGTACTGGACGACACCGCTTTGCGTGACCGCTTCCAGCAATTCCAGCAGATCGCCCGTGAGTTGCTCGGTGACTTCCGTGAGGTGGAACACAATTTCCGCCTGCTTGATCGCCGTGTGCGCGAACGCATTGCGCTGTGGGCAGGCAGTAAAGGCGAATTACTGGCCGAAATCATGGGCGAGCGTGATGCGATTGCCGATTCCGATCAGGGGCGTAGCTTTCGTGCCTTCTGGGATTTTCTGATGTCCAGCCAGCGCCAGGAAGAATTATCGGCACGCCTTGAAGAAGTGCTGGCGCTGCCCGCCGTGCGCGAGTTGAAACCCGACAGCCGCACCCGCCGCGTTCATTACGATTGGCTGGAGGCTGGGGAGCATACGCAACGAACCGTCGCCCAACTCTCGCAGCAACTGCGCCGTTTTCTCGACGACAAAGCCTGGCTGGAAAACCGCCGCATTATGGACATCCTGCGCGGCATTGAAGGCAAAGCCATTGCCTTGCGCGGTCAACTGCCAATGTCGAGCCAATTTATGCAGATTGCCGACACGGCTGCGGAAATAGAGCTGCCGATGGAGCGGCCACTGCACACGCCACGCCATAAGCCAAAAATCACCGATCTGGCGCTCGATCTCGATGCGCTCGAAGTCGATGCCAGCGCGCTTTACGGGCAAATTGTCGTCGACAAGGCGGCACTCATCCGCAACATTCGCCATGCGTTGCAGGATCGCTCACAAATCACGCTCAAGGAAATTTGCGAGCGCTATCCGCTGGCGCATGGTTTGGCAGAATTGGTCGCGTATCTGCAACTCGGTAGCGATCAATTCAAGGCGGTAATTGATGAAGCAACGCCGGAGTTGATTAGTTGGGTCAGCCAGCGTGCAGACCAACCCGCCATCGCGCGCCGCGCCCGGCTGCCGCGTATCATTTTTGTCAGGTAAACCATGAGCGAATCGTCCACCGAAACTTTGCCGGATCAAGGCAACGAACTGTCAACACTGGTCATCACGCTGCTCAAAGGCGTGCTTTATCTGGAGAATGATCCAGCCTTGTGGAATGCGCTGATCCAGTTGCAGGCCAGGGTTCGCGACCACATCGCAGTGCTGGGTCTCGAACTGGTACTCGATGAAGCCGAGGGTTACGCCTTTCTGCGCGCCAAGCCGGACACTGACGATGAGACTAACAAGCTGCCGCGCCTGGTTGCCCGTCGCCCCTTGTCTTTTCCCGTCAGCCTCTTGCTCGCCCTGTTGCGTAAAAAACTGGCGGAATTCGACGCCGGCGGTGATGCGACGCGGCTGATCCTGTCGCGCGAAGAAATCGTCGAACTGGTCCGCGTTTTCCTGCCGGAGAGCAGCAATGAGGCCAAGCTGATTGACCAGATCGAAACGCACATCAACAAAATTGTGGAATTGGGGTTTCTACGACGCTTGAAGCCAAATGTGACGGTCAACGCCGAAAAAGGCACGAATTTTGAAGTCCGGCGGATTTTGAAAGCCTTCGTCGATGCGCAGTGGCTGGCCGATCTGGATGGCCATCTGGCCTCCTATCAAGCGCAATTCAATAGCGAAACCAGCGAAGAAGACAGCGATGCGTAATCAGGACTCGGCCCCACAGAACCTCGGCTTCGACTTTATCGCCGACGACACACTATCCGGCTTTCGCCTGCACCGGCTGGAAGTGCTCAACTGGGGCACCTTCGACAAGCGCGTGTGGACCATGCAACTGGATGGCAAGAATGCCCTGCTCACTGGCGATATTGGCTCCGGCAAATCGACGCTGGTCGACGCCGTGACCACGCTGCTTGTGCCGGCGCAACGCATTGCCTACAACAAAGCCGCCGGGGCGGATGCCAAGGAACGCTCGCTTCGCTCCTACGTGCTGGGCCATTACAAGTCTGAGCGCAATGAAATCACCGGTGCTTCAAAACCAGTCAGCCTGCGCGATGCCAACAGTTACTCGGTCATCCTCGGCGTTTTCCATAATGCCGGTTACGACCAGACAGTGACCCTGGCCCAGGTTTTTTGGCTGAAGGATGCACAAGGCCAGCCAGCGCGCTTCTTTGTGGGCGCCGAGCGTGACCTGAATATTGCGACCGATTTCGTTAATTTTGGTACCGACATCACGCCACTGAAAAAACGCCTGCGCGCTGGCGGCTGCACCATCGAAGACAGCTTTCCGCCCTACGGCGCCTGGTTCCGCCGCCGTTTTGGTATCGACAACGAGCAAGCGCTGGAGTTGTTTCACCAAACGGTATCGATGAAATCCGTCGGCAATCTGACCGATTTTGTACGCAGCCACATGCTTGAACCGTTTGATGTGGCACCGCGCATCACGGCGCTAATCGGCCATTTCGACGACCTGAGTCGCGCCCACGCCGCTGTCTTGCGCGCCAAACGGCAAGTGGAATTGCTGCAACCACTGGTCGCAGATGCTGGACGGCATGCGGAGTTGACGCAAAAAATTGAGGAATTGCGCCAAAGCCGGGAATGGCTACGTCCGTATTTCGCCAGCCTGAAACGTGGACTGCTCGACAAACGTCTGAGCAAACTCGCCGAGGAATGGGAAAAACTCAGCGCCCAGATCAAACGACTGGAAGATGCGCGCCAGTCACAGCAGGATCAGGTTGAAGCGTTGAAGCGGGCGGTGGCCGATAACGGTGGCGATCGTCTGGCGCAACTGGCTCGCGACATTCGCCAGCAGGAGCAGGAACGCGACAAACGCCAGGCCAAGGCGCGGCAATATGAAGCCCTGACGCAAACCTT
>JAQTZQ010000215.1 GCA_028687645.1 Rhodocyclaceae bacterium | reverse complement strand
ACCTTGGCCAGTCGCTCAACAAAAGGCGCCATCTGAAAGTGCAGGAGATGGGCGTTACTTGGGAAGCTGAAAAGGTCAAAGCCGGCGTTGTCAAAATCGTGTTGTCCGGCATGACGTGAAAAACCATCGGCGTCCCAATCAAAATTGAACAGTAGCAGGGTACGATTTTTTGCCATTTTTCGGTGTTGACCGTAATTGTTAGTCGCCAAAGCGGTGCAGGCCGTCGAGGTCGAGCACATTGATGCCGCCATACTCGCTACGCACCAACCCGGCGTCTTCCAGCACCTTCAAAGCCTGATTGGCGCGCTGCCTCGAAACCCCCGCGAGGTAGCCGAGTTCTTCCTGGGAAATTTGCAGCAGACGGTTGGTGCCAGGGTAAAGCACCGGGTTGAACAGGGCCGCCAGGCCGCGGGCGATGCGGGCGTCGGTATCAAGCATGCGCTCGTTTTCGATCATGCCGATGAACTGGCCGAGACGTTCGTTGATTTGCGTCAGTAGATAGCGGTTGAAAGGGAGGCTGTGATCGAGCAGCCATTCAAAGGTGCAACGGTTCATAAAGGCCACACGGGTTTCGCGGATCGCCATGACATCGTAGCGCCGTGGCTCGCGCTTGAGCAGCGAGCCTTCGCCAAACCAGGCGCCGCTACTGATGCCGGTCAATGAGGTGGTCTTGCCGGTTGTCCAGTGGCTGGCCATTTTGCATAAGCCGTTGACGATGCCCATCCATTGGTCAACCGGTTCGCCCTTCATGCAAATAAATGCGCCGGCGGCAAAGCTGCGCTCGCAAGTCCCGGCCAGCGCTTTGCTCATTTCCTCTTCAGTTAGTGAACGCCCCCACAGTGAGGTGCGCAAGAGTTCTTCAGCTGTTTGCAAAATATTTTCCGGAATGTCCGTTAGATGACAATTATAAGCTGAGGCGCGCCATAGACTTTGTGTCAAGGGATAGTACCGGAGATGGTGCACTGCAAGGTTTACGCAGTGCCCCGCAATGGCCACAATGCCCCAAACGAAAGTCAGACTGCGCCGGCTCCCGAGCGTAGCAAGGAGGGGACAAAATGCCTGCAGAGGCGAAATTTGATTCAGTGGATGGTTTGCACACCTTCCCGCGCTTGTTGTTCAACCACGCCAAGGTGCGCGCTGATGCGCCGGCCATGCGTGAAAAATATCTCGGCATCTGGCAAACCTGGAGCTGGGCCGATGTCGCCGAGCGCGTGCGGGCACTGGCTTGCGGCCTTTCGGCGCTGGGCTTTAAACGTGGTGACAACCTCGCGATCATCGGTGATAACCGCCCGCATCTCTACATGATGATGAGCGCCGCGCAATGCCTGGGCGGCGTACCGGTGCCGCTTTATCAGGATGCCGTGGCCAACGAAATGTTGTTTGTGTTGCAGGACGCCGGTATTCGCTTTGCCGTGGTTGAAGATCAGGAGCAGGTCGACAAAATGCTCGAAATCATGGGCGAGGTCGGCACCCTTGAACAGATCATTTACGACGACCCGCGCGGCATGCGCCACTACAACCAGCCCTGCCTGCACGACATCCATGAACTGATGGAAATGGGGCGGATTCACGACAGGAATCACCCGGACTTTCTGAATGAAGAGGTGATCAAGGGGCATTTTGACGATATTTCGGTCATGCTCTACACCTCCGGCACCACCGGCAAACCGAAGGGCGTCTGTCAGACGCACTCTGCGTTCATTGCGGCGGCGCAAGGCGGGGTGGAAGTCGATCATCTGGGCGCGGACGGCGACATTCTTTCTTACCTGCCGATGGCCTGGGTCGGCGATCACCTGTTTTCCTACGCTCAGGCGCTGGTTGCCGGCTTCACCATCAACTGCCCGGAATCCGGCGAGACGGTGATGACCGATCTGCGCGAAATTGGCCCGACCTGCTATTTTGCCCCACCGCGCGTTTTTGAGAGCCTGCTGACCTCGGTGATGATCCGCATGGAAGATGCCGGCAAGATCAAACAAAAGTTGTTCCATCATTTCATGGCCGTCGCCAAGCGCTGCGGTTCGGATATTCTCGATGGCAAAGCGGTCGGCTTCGGTGATCGCTTCCAGTACTGGCTCGGCAATCTGCTGGTTTATGGCCCTCTGCGTAACGTCTTGGGCATGAGCCGGATCAGGGTGGCCTACACGGCGGGGGCGGCGATTGGCCCGGAGTTGTTCCGCTTCTATCGTTCGATGGGCGTTAATCTCAAACAGTTTTACGGCCAGACGGAAACCTGTGCCTACGTCTGTTTGCAGCCGGACGGCCAGATCAAGTTTGATTCTGTCGGTCAACCGGCGCCCGGTGTTGAAATTCGGATCGCCGATAACGGTGAAGTGCTGGTCAAAGGCCCGATGCTGCTCAAGGAGTATTACAAGCGCCCGGATGCCACTGCCGAGTCGATCAACGCCGATGGCTATTTCATGACCGGCGATGCTGGTTTTCTCGACGAGGATGGTCACTTGAAGATCATCGACCGCGCCAAGGACGTCGGCAAGTTGAAAAATGGCGCGATGTTTGCCCCGAATTACATCGAGAACAAGCTCAAATTCTTCCAGCACATCAAGGAAGTGGTGTGTTTTGGCCACGACCGCGAGATGGTCTGCGCTTTCGTCAATATTGATGTTGGTGCGGTGGGCAACTGGGCCGAACGGCGTGGCATTTCTTATTCCGGTTACGCCGACCTGGCCGGCAAGCCGGAGGTGCTGGAGTTGATTCGCGAATGTGTCGAGCAGATCAATGCTGATCTGGTGCACGACACGATGGTCGCCGATTCGCAGATTCATCGCTTCCTGGTTTTGCACAAGGAGCTTGATCCCGATGATGACGAACTGACCCGCACGCGCAAAGTGCGGCGCAATTTTGTGGCGGAAAAATACAAGGTGCTGATCGATGCGCTGTACGAAGGCAAGGCCAATCAGTTCATTGAAACCGAGGTGAAATTCGAGGATGGACGGCGCGGCAAAGTATCTGCCGACCTCAAGATCGTCGATGCCAAGCACTTCCCGATCGTGAAAAAGGCGGCCTGAGATGAAACGACCCCCACACTCACTGCGTTCGTTGCCCCCCGTGGGGGCGCCAGCCTCCCTCGGGGCGGCCCAGCGGGAGGCTGTATGAGTAAAAAAATAGGCGACGTCATTCTCGACTTGCAGAATATTTCCCTGCGCTTTGGTGGTGTCAAAGCGCTGACCGATATTTCTTTCGATGTTCGTCAGCACGAAATCCGCGCCATCATCGGCCCGAATGGTGCTGGCAAAAGCTCAATGCTCAACGTTATCAACGGCGTTTATCACCCGCAGGAAGGCAAGATTTTCTGGCACGGCAAAGAACGCAAAAAAATGGAACCGCACATGGCGGCGCAGCAGAACATCGCGCGCACCTTCCAGAACATCGCGCTGTTCAAGGGCATGAGCGTGCTCGACAACATCATGACCGGGCGCATCACCAAGATGAAGGCCAACTTCATTGAGCATGCGCTGTGGTTCGGTCGCGCTCGGCGGGAAGAGCTGGAGCACCGGAAAAAGGTGGAAGAGGTGATCGACTTCCTCGAAATTCAGCATATCCGCAAAACGCCGGTCGGTCGCTTGCCCTACGGTCTACAAAAGCGCGTCGAGCTTGGCCGGGCGCTGGCTGCCGAGCCTTCCATGCTGCTGCTGGATGAGCCGATGGCCGGCATGAACGTCGAAGAAAAGCAGGACATGTGCCGCTTCATTCTCGATGTGAATGACCAGTTCGGCACGACGATTGTTTTGATTGAGCACGACATGGGGGTGGTCATGGATATTTCTGATCGCGTGGTGGTGCTCGATTACGGCAAGAAAATTGGCGATGGAGTACCGGATGTCGTGAAAAACAGCGAGGAGGTCATTAAGGCCTACCTTGGTGCTGGCCATTAAGGAGCGGGAGAGATGAATTTCTTTTTTGAAGTGTTGATCGGAGGCCTGCTCTCGGGGGTGATGTATGCCCTCGTTGCCCTCGGTTTCGTGATGATCTACAAGGCTTCTGGCGTTTTCAACTTTGCCCAGGGGGCAATGGTTTATCTGGCGGCGCTGTCGGTGGTGGGCTTTATCGAAAAGGGCGCGCCACTCTGGCTGGCGATTATGCTGGCCTTTGCCTTGATGACGGCGTTCGGGATTGCGACCGAGAAGTTTGTTTTGCGCAAACTGGTCAATCAGCCGCCGATTGCCTTGTTCATGGCCACCATCGGCCTGGCGTTCTTCATTGAAGGCCTGGCGCCGATGATCTTTGGTAACGAGCCACGGGCGCTGGAGCTGGGGATTGTCGATGAGCCGATTCCTTATATTCTCGATAACTGGAATATGGTGATTTCCAAGTTCGATCTCGTGGCTGCAGGCGTTGCTGCGGTGCTGGTGGCCACGCTCGCGCTGTTTTTCCAATACACCCGGATTGGTCGGGCGTTGCGGGCGGTGGCCGATGACCATCAGGCAGCGCTGTCGATTGGTATTCCGCTGCAACATATTTGGGCGATTGTTTGGGGCGTTGCTGGTTTCGTCGCCTTGGTCGCCGGCATGATGTGGGGTGCGCGCAATGGCGTACAGTTTGCGCTCACTTTCACTGCACTCAAGGCGCTGCCGGTGTTGATTCTTGGCGGCTTTACCTCGGTGCCGGGGGCGATTGTTGGTGGTCTGATTATTGGTGCCTCGGAAAAACTGGCTGAAATCTACATTCCGCCGGTCATGCAGGATTTGTTTGGAGGCAATTTTGGCGGTATTGAGGGCTGGTTCCCTTATGTGCTGGCGCTGTTGTTCCTGTTGGTTCGTCCCGAAGGTCTCTTCGGCGAAAAACACATCGACCGCGTTTAAGGGAGTAAACACATGCTTTACCGTGAAGCCGGTCAATTCAAAACGACCTACGCCGCTGATCAGCAGATTTTCCCGATTCGTCAGGATCGTATCGGGGTCATCACCTTGCTCGCCATTGCTTTTGTCGGGGTGCCGCTGTTTGCCAGCGAATACTGGTTCTCGGCCATCCTGATTCCCTTCCTGATTTTTGCCCTGGCGGCGCTTGGCCTCAATGTGCTGACCGGTTACGCCGGCCAGTTGTCGCTTGGTTCGGCGGCTTTCATGGCCGTCGGGGCTTATGCCGCCTACAACTTTCAACTGCGCATTGAGGGGATTCCGCTGTTAATTTCCTTCGTATTTGCCGGGTTGACCGCAGCAGGCGTCGGCATTCTGTTTGGCCTGCCCTCTTTGCGCATCAAGGGCTTCTATCTTGCGGTGGCAACGCTGGCCGCACAGTTTTTCATTGTCTGGTGCCTGACCAAGTTTCCCTGGCTGTCGAATAATTCGTCTTCCGGCGTGATTTCGACGCAGAAGCTGATCATCCTGGGTCATGAGCTGAATACGCCGGTTGAAAAATACCTGCTGGTGCTCTCCATCGTCGTCGTCATGGCGCTGGCTGCCAAAAACCTGGTGCGCTCGTCGACTGGTCGCGCCTGGATGGCGGTGCGTGACATGGATGTGGCGGCCTCGGTCATCGGCATCAAACTGATGCCGACCAAGCTGTTGGCCTTTGCCGTCAGCTCTTTTTACTGCGGTGTCGCTGGTGCGCTCTATGCTTTTTGCTATCTCGGTTCAGTTGAGCCGGATGGGTTCTCGCTGGAGATGTCGTTCAGGATTTTGTTCATGATCATCATTGGTGGTGTCGGCTCGATCATGGGCAGCTTTCT
>JAQTZQ010000214.1 GCA_028687645.1 Rhodocyclaceae bacterium | reverse complement strand
TGTCACGCTGCCGCTGATCGATGACCTCGCCCGTTTTGGGATGCACATACAGTTTGATCCGCCGGCCAGCCTGGTCGGTGGCCTTGACCTCATAGCTGCCGCTTTCCCGTTCGATTTTCTCGATGTTTCGATAGCCGGCAGATTCCAATCTGGCGTGCACTTCCGGAATCGATAGCCATTTCACATTGTCGGTATTGGCAGAGCGGGCATGGCTTGAAATTGAGAATAAAACAGTGGCCAGCAGTGCAGTGATGGTTAATGGTCGCACGGTGAAATCCTCCTGCTCAGGAAAGTGTCTGAAATAGTCATTCTTCGTAATAGCCTTGTTCTGCTGCGGTATGGCAGGCGACACAGTTCGCTTTGGTGCGCACCTCCTTGTGGCGCCACTCCCAGTCGGGAACTTTGCGATGTTCGCTCACCCATTTGGGCAATTCCGTGATGCGTTGTGGAGCAGCCCCGGTGGCCACGCCCTTGAGCAATTTGCTGCTGTAGCGCTGCCCCCCTGCATCGCCGGCATTGGCAACGAGATAGCTCGTAATCTTTTCGGCGGTGGCGGGATCAAGGCTGGCGTTATCCCCGAAATGATTGTCCAGTTTGCCCATCATGCGTTGCCAAGATCGCGCCGGGAGCATCGAGGGGGCAAAGGCCAGATGGCAACTGCCACACTCCTCCTTGACGACCGGGTCAGTAACCGGCGCGAAGAAATGACGGTCACCGGCCTGGGCACGGGCTAATATAAGGGCAGAAAAAGCCAGAGTCACGAGGCCGATGGCAAGCGGGCGATAAGGAATGCGCACGGAAGTCTCCTATGAATGTGATTACTGACCAATCACGAAGGTGAGCCAGTCACCTTTCTCTTGCGGGGTGCATTCGCGCCCCAATACTTCGGTGCAATTGCGTTTGAACCACTTTTCGACCTTGGCCGGATCGGTATAACGCGTTGGCGTCACGGACACAGCAACTGGTTCGATGGTCTTGCCGGTCAGAGTCCGACCGGCACCCCGGGTATCCTTGCCATGACAGGTCGTGCAGGATGGCGTGTCAGGCTTCCCTCCCGAAAAGTTCTGCGTATGCAGGGTTTGGCCGCGTGCCGCTGAAAGGCTTGTTACCTTGGCGACTGCGGCATACTGGGCCAGCAAGTCTTCGCGCGGACCGGCAAGGGTGGCCGTGCTGAGTATCATGGCGACAATTCCTGAGGTGACGACCAATATGTTCTTCATAAGTTTCTCCTGGCGGTTATCGAACTGTGGAACGCACTTTGCGCCACCTTGTCTGAATGAATGCTGAATCGCTTGTTCATCCTGCGTTCAGATTCAAAGCGTTAAAAGATCAGTTTGGGAAACTGCGGAGTTGAAGATGTTGTCGAGAATCACCACCCATTTCCATCGAACCCTGGCTAGCCTTGTCATTCTGATGACGCTGGCGTTGCCGGGATCGGGAGTCAGCTTCGCAACGGACAACCCAGACCATGACCGTGCCCGTCAAGCCGTTGAGGCTGGAGATGTTCTGCCTTTGCGCACGATTCTTGATCGGGTCGAACGCGAGTATCCCGGCCAGGTCATGGAGGTTGAACTCGAACGCGAAAAGGGTGAGTGGGTTTATGAAGTCAAGCTATTGCGCAAGGGAGGCGCCTTGATGAAGCTGAAAATTCAGGCTCGAGATGGCACTATCCTCGGTTTCAAGGAAAAGAATGACAAGCCGCGGCGTTCGGGGGAACCTCGCTGATGCGTATCCTGGTTGTCGAAGACGAGCCAACTTTGGCTGCACAACTTGTCGAAGGCATCAAGTCGGTCGGCTATGTCGTGGATGTCGCACACAACGGAGTCGATGGTCACTTCATGGGGGAAACTGAACCTTACGACGCCATCGTGCTCGACATCGGCCTGCCGCAGATGGATGGCATCACGGTACTCAAGAAATGGCGTGCGGCAGGTCATACATTGCCGGTATTGATCCTGACGGCACGCGATACCTGGCGGGAGAAAGTGGCCGGCATAGATGCCGGAGCGGACGACTACCTGACCAAGCCTTTCCACATGGAAGAACTCCTAGCAAGACTCCGGGCCCTGATTCGGCGCGCCGGCGGCCATGCCACCACCGAGTTGGTTTGCGGTCCACTGACACTGGATACCCGCAGCAGCCGTGTCAGTGTGGATGGAACTGCCTTGATGCTGACGAGCCATGAATACCGGGTGCTCGCCTACCTGATGCATCATCCGGGTGAAATCGTCTCCCGAGCGGAACTGACCGAACATATTTATGCGCAGGACTACGATCGCGACTCGAATACGGTCGAGGTTTTCATCGCGCGCTTGCGCAAGAAATTGCCGCCGGGCCTGATCGAAACCGTGCGCGGACTGGGCTACCGACTCAACAAAGCGCAATGAACTTTGTCCTATTTCGCAACTCCCTGCGCATGCGTCTCTTGGGGGGGACACTCATCTGGATCGCCATTTCGATCCTGGTTGCAGGCTGGGGGCTTGGGCAACTTTTTCATCAGCACGTCGAGGCCCAGTTTGATGCGGAACTGAAAAACAATCTGGATCAGCTAACGGCCCAATTAATTCTGGATGAGCAGAATCAGGCTCTAGTTCGAACGCATCCGAGCGACCCACGACTCAATAAGCCCCTTTCTGGTCTGTATTGGCAGATCGATCGCATCGCCGGCGCGGGGGAGCATCCCATCAAGGCTGTGCTGCGCTCCCGCTCGCTGTGGGATGAGACGCTGGCCGTGCCGGCCGACGCTTCAGCGGACGGGGAGGTTCATCAGCACAGGATCGATGGGCCCCAGGGGGTTGCGCTAAGAGTATTGGAACGTACCGTCACCATTGACGCACATTCATTGAGGTTGATGGTTGCGGCCAATGAAAGCCTGCTGACAAAACCAATCGTGGAATTCAAAGGCCATCTCTGGATGGCGCTGGGAATACTGGGCGTAGGGTTGTCGTTCGCTGCGTTGATGCAGGTAGTTGTCGGCCTTGCCCCTCTTCACAGCATGCAGAAAGCTCTTGGGCGTGTCCGGCATGCAGATGCCAAAAGCATGGAAGGCACGTTCCCGAACGAGATCATGCCTCTGGTGAATGAGTTCAACACGGTGCTGGCGCAAAACGCCGAGGTGGTCGAGCGTGCCCGAACGCAAGCCGGCAACCTTGCCCATGCGCTTAAAACACCGCTGAGTGTCCTTGCCAATGCCGCCAATGCTCCCGAGAAACGAGATGACGACTTGGCACGTCTGGTCGCATCGCAAGTCGATACCGTGCGCAAGCAAGTCGATTACCACCTGAGCCGAGCACAAGCTGCCGCATCGGCAAAAGTTCCGGGCATGCGCACTGCCGTTGAGCCAGTCATCCGGGGGCTGGTACGAGTCATGCAACGAGTGCATGCAGACCGTCAGCTCGAGTTTGTCGTCCTTCCCGATCCAGCCAATCTGGCATTCCGCGGTGAAGAACAGGATTTACAGGAAATGCTGGGTAATCTGATCGATAACGCATCGAAGTGGGCCAGATCACGGATCGAGATTCAGGTTTCGTACGAAACCGGCAAACTTCGGGTGAGCATTGATGATGATGGTAAGGGCATCGCCGAGACCGAACGCGATCATGTACTCAAACGAGGGGTTCGCGCAGACGAGCAGGTACCCGGTACGGGGCTGGGGCTTGCCATCACCGCCGACCTAGCGCGAATGTACGGTGGTGATTTGGTGTTGGCGAAATCCTCATTGGGCGGGCTTCAAGCATCGTTGATACTGCCGGCAGTTTGACTCCTTCACCACGGCACTTGCCGGATCAAGGATACGGTTACTTGCCTGTAGAGCTTTACAAGTGCGAAGGGTGACAGAGTTCGAGGTTCGCGTTAGTCAGCGGAGAGCCTAGGGGCAACTTGACCTTAGGCTGAACGGCAGGTAACCGGAACATTGCCGTCAGATACAGCCCATTAGTCCAACGGCGGGATTGGCCGAGTAGCCGGAATTGGCTAGGGGCAGGTTTCGAAGTGCTGCGGTCACTCTGGTGGCCGGTTGTCGGAAGCATTGAGAGGCAGTTGATGGCCGGGAGTACCCATAGCGGGCTCCACCACATTGCCGCCCTCTGCGAGAACCTGCGATTTGCCCAGCGGCAGCGTACTAGCTGGATTACTTACTCTCACTATCGGCCAGCTGGAGACGGTCTCCGGGAGGGCTCACAGTCAGCAGTAAACTGCAAACAGTCGCTCAGTGCGGCCGTTCGCTAAGGCCCGGTGGCTAGCAAACGCTGGATCACATCAGGTCGACAACGACTCAGTTGATAACTGTTACCTGTTTGACATCAATTTCTGGACTTTCCATGAAGTCCTTTTCAATCTCACCATGTAACCTAACGCGGGTTTTTTCGCTGATTAGGGTAGATACGGGAAAGTGTTTTGAATCAATTTCGACACGAATCTCAGCAACGCCATCCGAAAACATGTATTTGCTCTTACCTATTTTTTTTGAGAGTGTGCCTTCAAGTACAGCTTCCATATCGTCGACAGGATTCTTGAGAACATCACTAATTGACTTGTAGCTTGGATTGTTCGATGGGCCTACATACTGAGCCACTGCATCTGTTACCAGAGAAAAAGATGCAATCGTCACTATCGTCGTAAACAGGGTGCGGGTGATTGAATACATGGTTATTCCCTTTATGCTGTAGTGTGAAATTCGAGGCCACAAGCGCATCGCAATTAGATGCGCTGCGAAAGCATTCATACTGACGACCTGCCTGCTGCGTATTCCGGTGAAGCTGGACAGCGATTCCGAGCCAAGCTGGACACGCATTCCGGAGCAAGCTGGACAGTCGGAGCGTAGCGACGCGGGGTTTTTGGGTTTTACTCTGAAGCTGTCATGAGGGTCAAGTTTTTGTCGCGCCCTGTAGAGTTATCCACGGCCGGCCGACAGGCTGCGCTCCTTCTATAGCTGGCTGTCTGGCGGCCGGCGGTGGGTAACTCGGTGAGCACGCGTAATGGCTGACGTGGTGTGCTTGGGTCATTCTGGCTTCCCCTTTTTGCGCAACGATTCGCCATCTAAATTGAGGCTATGTGCCTGATGGACGAGGCGGTCGAGAATGGCATCCGCCAGCGTCGGGTCGCCGATGGCGTCATGCCAATGTTTGACCGGTAACTGGCTGGTGATGATGGTTGACCGTGTACCGTGCCGGTCATCGAAGATTTCCAGCAGGTCACGCCGGCTTTCATCGGTCAACGGCGCTAATCCCCAATCATCAATTAATGTTGTGCACAACATTAATTGATGAACTGGGGTATTTGCCCTTCCCGGCATCGGGCGGAGCACTGCTGTTTCACCTGATCAGCCAGCTCTATGAAAAGACCTCGCTGATCATCACCACCAACCTGTCATTCGGGGAATGGGTGACCGTGTTTGGTGATCCAAAGATGACCACCGCCTTGCTCGACCGCATCACCCATCACTGCGAAATCCTTGAAACCGGCAACGATTCCTACCGCTTCAAACAGCGGAAAAAATCCGTCAAATCTGCCTGACAAACTGGAAACTATTGGACGCTGACAACTGGAAAGATTTGGACGCTGATTGACACAGAAAGCGCGCCGTGACGCGGGTATTACCAAGCCCATCACCCCGCACTCGCTGCGCCACGCCTTCGCCACTCATCTACTCGAATCGGGTGCGGACTTGCGCACCATTCAGCTTCTGCTGGGCCATC
>JAQTZQ010000213.1 GCA_028687645.1 Rhodocyclaceae bacterium | reverse complement strand
TCTCATCCAAATATAATCACAGACTCCCTTTCCAACCCCCTCCAACCTGTCACGCCAAAGCCTCGGCGACGGCGGATTGACAGTGTCTGTGTGGTAAAGACCTCAAAAGTGTATGACCACAATTTGGTAATCGGAGTCGATGGCAATTTGGTACGGCACACTCAATTCGGCCAAAACCGCCCCATCCTTTGGCCAGTAACAATATCCATCATAACCATGAACATCATACCCCCTCCCACAACAACTCCAAAGAGCAACTTTTCCTCCAAAAGACAGAAATATCGCGGTCAGACCCCGAAAATCCTACGTGGACAATTTTGCCAAATCTACGAGTACAATTCGGCCAGTAACAGCTGAACCACTACAGCGGGCCCTGGCTACCTTCATGTTTTCTAAACTGTTACAATTCTACGATGTCAAAAAAGTTCGTAACAATCACCTGAAAACGGTTATGCTATCCGATGAGGCATCGCCAAGAGAGTCAAAGCTTCCGATATGCGGTCTATGATCTCTTGCTGATGCTTATAAACAAAATCAGAGTGCATCTCGTTAGCCGACTTCAATGTTGTTGTATAAATCAACCAATCGATTTCGCTCCCATCGGAACCGCCTTCGATCTCCATTTCTGCAACAATCGCACCCTGGCGATAACGGACATGATGAATATCCGGTACCGTGATGACGAACCCATCACCTTCAACTGTCTTGTTGTCAATCTTCTGCATCCTAATAATGGTAGGTCGTCTTTGTAACATCTGAGCTGTCGCGGATAATCCCTTCCTCGACTGTTCGGAATGTGCCAGTCGGTCGCGCGCCTTTAATGAAGGCATTGACGTGGCCAGATACCCCTTCCGCAAACGGAGTCGATGCCTTCTTCCAGACCTGATACTGCTCTGCAGGAGAGAGTGACTGAAATACAGGATCAGAGGCTAAAGCTTTGCCACCAGGAGTCATCTCGATCGTCATACTGCCCGTGCGTTCTGCAAATGCAGACGCACGAGTCCCTTGACCAGGACCTGAATAGAAAACTGCTCCGTTTCGAGGCGTACTGAAATCAAGCGACTCAACCTTCTGCAGCATCGATTCAAAAGGTGATGCACTCTTTGCGGCAGAATCCACTCCAATAAACGGACGCCATCCGCCTTTATTGCCAGCATGGGACAGGAAGGGGCCGTTTTTCAGTTTGACGAAGAGTTTTTTCAGCATCTTGCCTGCAGAGGGCATCATCCGAACAAAACCCTGTTTTGCTACCGATCCCACACTGATCACCGCAGGCGCCCATTCGCCAGTCTTGTATGCGAAACTGTCTGGATTTCCACCGACCCAATCCCGGTTGTACTGGGCGTATTTATCCCCGATTTCACGAAGCTCCATGCCCATTGCCGTTTCCATCCGGCCCAACGAGGGATTCATGCGAGACGACACATTCTGTCCCCACCATGACTGCAAGGAACCAGCCAAACTCATGAAATCCGGTCCAAAATTTATCGAACTGGCGATAGCCCCTCTGGGACACCTTCCATCCGGATCGCATCCATTGATGGGATCGCCGTTGGCATAATCGTAGAGTGACATCGACGCGCCATGGCCCAGCGGATCAGCGCTCAGGAACCTCCCACCCTGCGGCTCATAATACCGCGCTCCTAAATTGTAGAGTTCCGAGGGATCGATCCTCCGGCTGCGCCATGCGGTTGCGGTGGCTACCGCCTGCTCGAGGCTCGAGGCACGACGTTCGAGGTTTTCCAACGAGGCATCGGCGCACCCGGGCAGCGGCCCGTAGCCCCCCTGCCGGGCCGTGTTCCAACTCACCGTCCCGTTGGCCGACGCCGCCACCCCGTTGCCAAACGCGTCGTTGATCACCCCCAGCGCCCGCCCGCCCAACACCACGGACTCACCCCCCGCAACATCCCCGGCCGCACGCCCAACCTCCGCCACCCCAAAACCAAACACCCGCCCCGGCGGCAACACCATCGCCAGAATCAGCAGACTAAAAAATATCAACCGCCTCGCTCTCATCCATTTCTCACCGTATCCCTTCCCCTGCCATCATGCCAAACCATTTTTCACCTCTTTGACCGCCTCAAAACCCCACATATCCAACATCCAAAATACTTCTGCATCAAAATCGACCACATTCATGCCCCCAATCTAATCCCCAAAAGGGGCAGCTTGCTAGATGCTCACCGCTTGACGCTTACGTCTGAGCGAAAGATTTGTGGGTAATTGAAAGGCGTCGCTTGTCGCTTACCTTACTTTTGCTCCAAAAAGGGTTGTACAAGCGCATCACACAACCGATTCGTCTCTTTTTCATCGAGGCAGGATCTGTTTGAAACTATACTGCGACGTTTTTCCTTCATTTTTCCGAGGGTAAACAGAATAATTGTCCGGACCTGAGGGTCACGCGCCGATTTTGCCTGCATAATCAGACCACGAATAATCGTTTCATTTCTCATGAGAATTAGCGATTTGATAGCAGTCTCAGCAATCGCTGGTTCACGATTTGCGACGTTTTCCAATAAAACAGGAGCAGCAACGTACCACAAACGTTCAATCTGGGCACGAGCTTCGATTCGTTGATTGCTATCTTTTGAGGCGACTTGTTGAAGATAATTGGTGACAATAAGACCCAAGGCGGATTGGATAGAAGGAGAAATGTTAAAATCCGGCTTCATGCTACAATCACCTAACACCCGGGCTGCCTTGCGCAATTCAGCACGATCCTTGGACTGCGAAAGAAGCTTTACTAAACTGTCAACATTCATATTTTGCAGTTTAGGCCCTCGATCTTCGGCATATGTTATAGTGTGACCTACCACTCGCCCATCTGAATTAGTTGGCGACAAATATGTTTCCGCCCCGCCGCAGATAGCAGATAGAAGCCAGTTTCCTAAAATAATGGCCCCAACAAAGCACTTTTTCATGCTCAAGTCATCAATCATATTATGGCGCAATGCAAATCATTCAATCCAACTCAATTATCCAGCCTGAGGAACACTTCTCGCCTTACATGACGTGCGAATTTCTTGAAGATGAGATAACATATATTCTCTAACTTTGGGAAGTGGTGACTTAGAAATTCCGGTCCAGAGTTTGTCTCCACAAATAGCAGCCAGCAGTTCTCGAGTCTTAGAGTCATCTGATGGAAATACTTCAAAAAATTTTGCGAGATGAAGAGAACCAAGGCAACTACCCAAGCTGATTGCAGTGCGCACAGTAGGATTGCGAGCGTATTCTTTCAGAAGAAGATCGAAGGTGCAGGGAGATCCGATTTCCCCAAGCAACCAGATAAGACTTAATGGGAGAGGGGAATCAACCTTGCCAAATCGCTCAACAATAAGACGCGCAACCTCATCTCCTTCAGCCACCAATTCTTTTCGGTAGGGATTACTATCATCGGCGCGTTCTTTTGTTGGTCGCCACTGAAGATAGTTATCAATCAATTTATTCAGTTTTTGATCGCGTAATGTGATAACGATCTGCGATGAAGCAAACGACCGGCAGATGATTGGATCAATTGTTTCAATGGAATGCGATCTGAAATATGCTTCAAAAGCATTAGGTTTCTGCTCTTCCAAATAGGCAAGGGCGCCAATCAACTCGAACACCCCAACGCGATCTCGATTTAATGCAGACTCGCTCCAAGAAATCATTTCTTGATCAACCGGCAAGCCGGCCAAGAAATGCGAGACACGATAGACATAAGAGGGGGATTGGATGCAGACCACTTTTTCAATCACCTTTTTCTTGTTTTCTATATCTAATCGGTTGTCCGTTTTTCGCCGGCGTGCAATAAGCGATTCCAAAGCATTCTCGCGCTCCAAAGGGCGGTCGCTAATCAATTTACCAATGAGCGCCTCGGTTGAAGCTTCCGAAGACACCTCTCCATCGACGATAATTGTCAGAATTCCAAAGATAATGCCGACAATAACAAAGATATTCGCATATTTCTTCTGGATTACCATTGCTTACCCCCCTTACTCCAATCCTTAGCAACAACCCCTTTGGTCCCACGCGCATGCACCATAACAGCATATTCATTATCCCCATAACCTGAATACACTGGGCTTTTAATTCCAGCAAGATTAAAAGTGTCCTTATTGAGAATGCTACATCTGAAAGTAGGTTCTTCGGAATCAGACAACCAATCTCCCCTGAAGTTATCAACCGCGGTGGGTGGATCATTATCCGCAGCACCACTGTTGATCATCACAGCATAGACATTGTGCTTCATTTCATGTTTTACAACTTCAGCGCAGCAATCAATCCCTGTCGCGCCACCAAACTCGGTGCCATTGATAAGCATGCCCCCTGGATAATGAGTTCCGCCTGCCGGTATCCCGACGCGCAATACATGTGTGTCCCAGAAGAACCCTTGCACCACCTGAGATTCCCCATAAGCGTTCATATGTTTATACTCAAAACTATCAAGATCTGGAACGGCGCCATTTTTCCAGAACAAATACCAACATGGTGGCATAGCTTGGCTCGGAGCTTCCCCCTTGGCATTGAGATTTGGGTCAAAAAACACTTTGGCTTTACGAGAGGGATTCATGCTGGTAGAATAAAAATGATGACTGTTTCCATCTCCATCTTCACAATAAACATCTACAGTGCCATAGGCATCTCCAAACCAACCAGGACCAGCGCGTTCTTGGTCGGAATAGGGAATTTTCATGTCAGATCCCTGCTTAGCTTGTCCGCCTGTTGGATTCCATGCATCCGGAACTCCATCCTGCATATCCCATTGCCAGTTAGTGCAATCTGATGATGCTATCGCTTTATACGCAATGTTTTCACCAACTACAACCTGCCAGTCTTTTCCTGTCGCCGCATCGCGAAAATACTCGACCCACAGCTCGTAGACGCTTACGCTGATCGTACTAGAGTTGGCTGTGGCGCCCTTATATTCTAGTTTTACGGTAGCTGTAGCGGAATATTTATGATCTGTATCACCATCTGGCACATCGGGCATGGTACGAGTATTATCCTCGACGTCATCAAGGGACCAATCGGTGTCTGTTGTTGTTGTGCCGTCCGGATTTGAATAGGTAAAAGTAAAATACTTTAATCCAGACCCGGTGCCGGTGGCCGTTCCTGTATACGTAACATCCCGCCCTTCCATGCACTCGGTAATATCTTCTTCAACCTTCAAGGTTACCGCAGGTACATAAACCTTCGTACTCGCGCTTGCTGTTCCACATACAGTCCCGTCTTTTGTATCCGTCACTGTAACTTTGCACT
The DNA here is from genome assembly GCA_028687645.1 of Rhodocyclaceae bacterium. GTDB lineage: Bacteria > Pseudomonadota > Gammaproteobacteria > Burkholderiales > Rhodocyclaceae > Azonexus. The sequence continues at coordinate 477 of JAQTZQ010000213.1, read as the reverse complement.
CGTTCACACTGCCAGCCGCAGTTTGCCCGAAAGTAACAGCTCCAGGATTTTGGCTTGTGGAATTCGATGGAGAACCGTTCTGAAATGACCATGAATATGTCACCTCGCCTTGAGCCCCTGATGTCGAACAACTAAAGTTCGCTGAATTGCCAGCCGTGACCGCTTGATCCTCCGAAGGGGTCATCGTCACCTCTACAGCAAACAATGATGCGCTCCACAGAATTATTACGGACAGAAAGAATATCTGTCCCATCGTCATTCTATATGCTCTTGATTGCGCCATCTTTCATCTCCTTGTTTCGAAGTTCAATGAGTTCCTCCAGCAGTTTCTTTTGTTCCGGAAACTCCGCAAGCAGAGCCCGGTACCCAGCGACCTGATCCGCGAGCTTCAGATCGCGGTTATGGTCAATGGCATGGAGAAGCACATTAAAACGATTTAAATGTGTCGTAATACTTGGAGCAATCTTCCTTGCCTTC